>PMZA01000060.1 GCA_003170595.1 Armatimonadota bacterium | reverse complement strand
TCAGGACAGGCAGGATGACGGCTGTTGGCGGGTGAGGGTTAGGGGCGGGGTTGGGGGCAGGCCTCGTTCACCGCTTCCAGCACCTCGTCCATCCGGAAAGGCTTCCGCACGCACCGCTTTGCCCCTAAGGCCATCGCCTCGGCGATCGCCACGTCGTCGTTCATCCCCGTAATGATAACCACCGGCGGCGGATCGGCCATGAACCGCGACGCCGCCAACACCTCGCGCCCGCCACCGCCCTTCAGGATCAGGTCCGCGATGATCAGGTCGAAGGTGTCGGTCCGCAGCAAGTCCAGCGCCTCGTCCGTCGTCGATGCCGTCTTCACAGCGTGCCCGACCTGGGTCAGCAGGATGGTCATCGCGTCGCGGACCGCGGCGACGTCCTCCACCAGAAGGATTCGGCGGCCGGAAGACGGTGTCTGCGCGGAGGCTGCCGCCTCATCGCCGTTGCCGGAGACAAGGGCTTCGGCGTCTTCGAGGTCTTCGTCGTCCTCGGGGCCTGCATAGGCGAGGAGGCGGATCTCGATGGTCGTGCCGACGCCCCACTGGCTGCGCGCGGTCATGAGGCCGCCGTGGGCGGTGATGATGCGGTGCGAGACCGAGAGGCCGAGGCCGGTGCCCGTGACCTGATCGTCGGCCTCGCCGCGCTTGGTCGTGAAGAAGGGCTCGAAGACGTGGGGAAGGTCGTCGGGGCGGATGCCCGTGCCGGTGTCGGAGACGGTGATGACTATCGCGTTGTGGGCGCCGGCGGCGAGGGCGGTTTCGATGCTGAGGACGCCGCCCTCGGGCATGGCGTGACAGGAGTTGATGGTGAGGTTGAGGAAGACCTGCTCGAGCTGGCTGGCGTCGCCGTAGACGAGGGTGTCGCCGTGCTGATAGTCGCGGCGGACCTCGATCCCGTTGTTCTCCAGTTCGTGAGCGGCCATCGCGAGCGTGGCCTCGATGGGGGTCTCGATGGGGATGGGCTCGCGCTTGGGAAGGGCCGGGCGTGCAAAGCGGGAGAGCTTGCGGCAGATGGCGCCGCCCAGTTCCGCCCCGGCGAGGACCGTGTCGATGAGCTTATCGGCGGCGCCGCCACGGGTGCGGGCGACCTCGGCCATCAGGCGCATGGCCGCGAGGATGTTGTTGAACTCGTGGGCCACACCGGCCGCGAGATGGCCGATGGCGGCGAGGCGCTGGGACTCCTCGATCTGCTTGCGCTCACTAATGTCGCGCAAGACGCCGCGGAAGCCGAGGAGGGTGCCGTCGGGGTCGCGCAGGGCGACGGAATGGACCTCAAAGGGGATGACGCTGCCATCCTTGCAGATCACATCGAAGAGGCCCAGGGAAGGTTCGCCGGTGGCGAGAGCTTCGACGATGGCCTGCTCGGCGAGGGGCAGCTGCTCGGCAGAGATCAACTCGGCCAGGGTGAGACCGCGGGCGAGGTCCGCGCGGGTATAGCCGAGGCCCTCGAAGACGGCGCGGTTGGCGTAGGTGAGGCGGAAATCGGCATCGGCCTCGTAGACCATGTCGGGGAGGAGGTCGGCAAGCTCGCGGAAGCGCTGTTCGCTCTGGCGGGCGGCGCGCTCGGCCCTGCGGATGTCGGTGACGTCTTCGAGGCAGACGAGGACCCGGCCGTGGCCGCCGGTCTCAAAGCGGGTCGTGGAAAGGAGGAGATGGCACTCGGTGTTGGCGCCGTCGCGGCTCAGGATGATGGAGCCGGGGGAGCGGTCGTGGTCGGCGCCGGTCTTGATAGTGTCCTCGATGGCTGCACAGACGGGACACGCGCGGCACTCGGGGTTGGTGCCGCACCGGCCGTGGCAGAGGGCGACGGAGCAGTCGAGGAACTCGCCGAGGCGCAGGCCCTGGACGAGGGCACCCACTTCGCGGCCGGCAAGGGCGTACATGGCTGGATTGGCGCGCTGAAGGGTGCAGTCCTCGCCGAGGACGACCAGCGGGACGGCGGTGTGGTCGAGGATGGCGGCGAGTTCGAGGCCGCGATCGTGGAGCTGCTTCTGGAAGCTCTCGAGAGAGGAAAGGGCGACGTTGATCTCCGCGGCGAGGCTGCCGAGTTCGTCGTCGCCGGTGCGGGCGACACGCTGGGAGACGTCCTGGGTGGCGCCAATGTGAACGAAGGAGGCGCTGAGGCGGAGGAGCGGGCCGAGGACCCAGTGCTCGAGACCGAGGAGACTCATGAGGCTGAAGGCGAAGCCGTAGATGAGAATGGAGACGAGGAGATAGCGGATGCTGGTGAGGCCCTGCTGGTGGATCTGGCGCTGGCTGAAGGCGCCGATGAGGAGGCCCGGGCCGCCCGAGAGGTCGGGAAGGAGGGTGTAGGCGCCGATCTGGTCGTTGCTGATGGGAACGATGGCGATGCTGCCCGGGGTCTTGATCTCGTCGCGGGCCTTCTCGAAGCCGGGGGAGAGGGCGGTCTGGGAATAGGGGAAGCGGAGGATGCTGACTTCGGCGAGCTGCTCGATGGGGCCGATCTCATCGCGGTCGAGAAGGCACCCGAAGATGAAGGAGCCGACGATGGGGCCGAGGCCGTCGCTGGTGATGATCGGCCGGGAGGCGATCATCATCGGCTTACCGGCGATGTAGGCGATGCCAGTGACGGCGCCGGAGGTGGAGGACTGCTTCCAGACGACGGGGTGGCGCAGAAGGTACTGCTGCATGCCGGGGGGCAGGGGGAGCCTGCGCTTGCGCTCGTGCTCGAAGCCGGTGCCGTAGACGATATGACCGAAGCGGTCGACGATGAGGGCCAGCTCGACTTTGTCCTCGGCGAGGGAGGCATCCGAGAGGTTGTCGCGAAGGTACTGATCGTAGGGATGCTGGACGAAGTTGTAGGTCTGAGACCTGGTGGCCCAATCACCGGCGAGGCGGGAGAGGTCGCCCATGCGCTGGTTGATGGCGGCCTGGATACCCTGCATCTTCTCGAAGGTGCGCTTGTTCTCGGCGTTTTGGAAACCGACGAGCATGACCTGAGAGGCCAGGCCATAGATGACAGCTAGCAGCACCGCGTTGAGCAACCCGATGCTGGAAAGCGTCTTGGTACGCAGGCTCATTGCCTGATGGCCTCACTCACACGAGTTGCCCCACCCCGGCAATACAGGCCCGCAACGCGTCCGGAGAAGGTCCCGGCGCGCCTCCCACGGGAACAGCAAGCAGGACGGCAATCCAACAACCCTACCTGGTCCTAGCAGCCAGGTGTTGGGTCAGCGGAACCTGCGCACTCATGCAAATCATACCCAAAGAATTGGGGTCTGAGCCTAGGGCGGGGACATCCCAGGCGAGATGAGTGTCGGCGGGGCCAGGACGAAAGCGCCCCCTTGCCCGGACTGGCGCAACGCGAGCGCGTAATCTGTGCACATTCTGAGGCGCGGAGGCAGGGGAAGTCAACTGGGCGATGGGGGAGAGAGGGGCTGGGGCAAGGTCCGCGAAGAGGCACCGGGGGAAAGACCATGCACAGAAGCTACGGGCTGAAAGGTGCAATTCTGTTGGTGGGACTGATGCTGGTTGGCGTCGCCTCGACCGGGCTGGCCGCGGATGCGCTCAACGTCCGCGACTTCGGCGCGAAGGGTGACGGGCTGGCCGATGACACCGACGCGTTCAGGAAAGCGCTTACCGCGGCGATGAATCTGCCGACGGGGCGCAGCGTGGTGGTGCCGCCCGGGTCCTACCGCATCACGGGGCCGCTGACGGTCGAGAGCACGCTGCTGGTCGGCCTCGCGGCGGGTGGATGGCCGGCGGACTCTCGTCCGCTGCCGACGATCATGGTCGACGTGCCCGCGCCGCAGCCGTGCGTGATCGCGAAGCTGGGCGCGTCCCTCCACGGGCTGTGCTTCGACTTCCAGTACAAGGGCGACCCCAAGCGTGAGTTCGGGCCGTGCGTGCAACTCGCCGGGGGCGGGGTGTCGCTGACGAATCTGCTCATCCACAATCCCGTCGAAGGCATCATGTGGGACGGCGCCGCGAACATCGGGCGGCTCAATCTCGAGAACATCTTCATGGTCAACGCGCGGAGGTGCGGGGTTTACGTGGCGCGGACCTTCGATGTGGCGACGCTGCGAAACGTCGAGGTGTGGAACTACGTGCCCGACCTCGTGAACACCTGCACGGGGTTCCGGTTGGGGCATAACGATGAGATCCGGCTGAGTAACTGTGCGGTCGTCATGGCGGCGGTGGGGTTCCAGTTCGTCGAGACGAAGCTGCCGGCCGGGGGCATGGGCTCGACGTGGGGCGGGATGGAGAACTGCACGGTGGACTTCTCGGCCACGGGGATCAAGGTCGACGCGGCGACGATCCTGCGCGTGAGCGGCGGCAGCATCTGGGCGCACGGGTACGGGGTCGTGGTCGACGGGCGCAGCAACGTCATCCTCAACGGAGTCGATCTGCGCGCCAACGGGGGCAACTGCCTCCACGTGATCGACTGCGATAGCGTGACCGTGGGCGGCTGCCTTTTCAAGAAGAACGGGACGGCGTGGCCGACGGCGGCGAAGGTGCAGATCGATGGGGGCCGCGGGGTCGTCATCAACGGCTGCAGCTTCGATGAGACCAGCGCGGGGATACATATCGGAGCGGGGGCGAAGCGGTTCTCCGTCACCGGGAACCTGTTCGCAGACATGGCGTATCCGGCGATCACGGATGAGTCGGGGGCGGGCGCGGTGAAGGTCGTGGCGAATAACGTGGGTGTCGGGGTGAAGTGAGGAAGGCGAAAGGCAAAGGCGAAGGCGAAGGCAAGGAATCCGCGGACGATGGGTTCTTACACCGCCACCACAGATCCTTCGCTCGATGAGTCAGCCCGTGGACGTTGAGTCGTGCGCTCAGG
>PMZA01000085.1 GCA_003170595.1 Armatimonadota bacterium | reverse complement strand
CTCTACACCCTGGTCACGACCGTCCGCCTCGACGGCAAACCCATCGACGTCCGCCGCACCTCCTTCGGCTTCCGCGAGTGGGACTGGTCCGGCAAGCAGTTCAAGATCAACGGCGTCCCCTGGCAGTTGTGGGCCGATACCACCGCCGCCGATGGCGGCAACGATCCCGAGGCCGCGATCCGCACCTGGCGCGCCTCGGGTCAGAACATGTGGCGCTTCTGGGGGCGGACCTTCGGCGGCCTCGATCAGGGCCACGCCCTCGACCTCATGGACCGCACCGGCATCGTCGTCCGCCGCCAGGGCATCTTCGATGGCGAGGGCGCCAACTACATGCACGGCCTCGTCGATAACAAGCCCCTCTTCGACAACTGGATCGCCCAGCTACAGGCCGCCGTCCGCGATCAGCGCAACCACCCGTCCGTCCTCATCTGGTCCCTCGAGAACGAGATCACCTTCATCAACTCGCGCAACCTCGGCCTCTCGGCGCAGGTCGAGCCCGAGATCGAGCGCGGCGCCAAGACGATCCTCGCCCTCGATCCCACCCGCCCGGTCATGGTCGACGGCGGCAACGCCCTCATCGACAAGTCCCTGCCGGTCAACGGCGTTCACTACGGAGAGACCTACTGGCGCGACTACCCCGATGAGGCCTACACCCTCGCCAAGGAATACGTCGCCCACGTGCAGCGCGTCGTCCCGGGTTGGGGCACGGTCCCCTGGCAGCTGATGCCCGACCGCCCGATCTTCATGGGCGAGTCCTTCTACGCCCGCGGCAGCACGCCCGGCGCCTTCTCTCAATTCGGCGGCGAGGGTTGCTTCAGCGGCTGGGGCGAGGCCACCCGCGTGGGCGTCGGCCTCTATGCGAAGATGCTCGCCGAGGGCTATCGCTGGCACGGCGTCGCGGCCTACCACTTTTGGCTCAGCAATGGCGAGACCGATCTCCACTGGAACTCGTGGAAGGCCGTCTGCGTCCTCTGTCGCGAGTGGAACTGGACCTTCGCCGGCGCCTCAACAATCTCGCGCACGCTGAAGGCCTTCAACAACACCCACCTCGCCGACCCCATCGATGTCGCCTGGTCGCTTAACGTCGGGGGCAAACCCATAGCCGGTGAGAAGCGCACCCTCGGCCTGGCCCCCGGCGGCACGCAAGAGTTCCCGATCTCCTTCAAGACCCCCGCCGTCGCCAGGCGCACGCTCGCCGAGTTCATCCTCACCTGCTCGCGCGGCGGCAAGGAAGTCTTCCGCGAGGTCAAGACCGTCGCCCTCATCGTCGCCGACGGCGCGCCCAAGCCTTCGCTCACCAAGGCCCAACTCGTCGTCCTCGACCCCGCGGGCACGGTCAAAGCCCGCCTGACCAAGCGGGGCGTCGCCTTCACCGAGGTCGCCAAGCCCGACGACATCCCTGCCTCCGCCCGCGTCGTTGTGATCGGCAAGGACGCCCTCAGCTCGCGCGACGCCACCGACCCGCGCTGGCTCGCCCTGGCCTCCGCCGGCGTGCGCGTGATCGTCCTCGATCAGGCCAACCCGCTCCGCTACCTGGCCGTCCCGGCCGACCTCGCGCCCACCGATTTCGTCGGCCGCATCGCCTTCGCCGAGAACCTCGACAGCCCCGTCTTCGCCGGCCTCGGCCAGCAGGATTTCTTCACCTGGTCGGGCGACGACATCGTCTATCGCAACGTCTACCGCAAGGCCACCCACGGCGCCGTCTCCCTCGCCCAGTGCGACGAGAACCTCGGCTGCTCAGCCCTCGCCGAGTGCCCGGTCAACGACGGCCTCCTCCTCCTCTGCCAGATGGTCGTCGGCGAGAAGCTCGCGACCGACCCGGTCGCCCAGCGCCTCTTCGACAACCTCCTCGCCTACGCCGACACCTACAAGGCGATCTCCCGCACGACCGCCGTCGTCATGGATCCGAAGAGCCCGGCCTTCAAGCTCCTCGCCGACTCAGGCCTCAAGTTCGACCAGGCCCCCGACCTCCTCGCCGCCATGACCGCCGGCAAGCATGACATCCTCGTCTTCGATGCGACGCCCGATAACCTAGCCGCCCTGGCCGCCGCCCCCGACAAGGTCAAAGCCTTCACCGGCCGCGGCGGCTGGCTCTTCGCCTGGGGGCTCACGCCCGAGGGCCTCGCCTCCTTCAACCGTCTCGTCGGCGTCGAGCACCTCCTCCGCCCCTTCGAACTCGAGCGCGTCGGCCTTCCGGCCGTCCGCGATCCGCTCATGTCGGGCCTCACCATCCGCGATGTGGCGATGGAGTCCGCCGAGCAGATCTTCCCCTGGGCCGGCGACAAGTACCTCGTCGACGACGAGTTCTCGTACGTCGTCGATTTCAACGACATCGCCCCCTTCTGCGTCATCCCCGGCGCCACCGCTGGCGATCATCAGGCCGCCCGCAATGCCGCCGCCAGTTGGTCGCGCAACATGGTCAACGGCTTCACCAGCGCCGACGCGTGGAAGCTCATCTTCTACATGTCGACCGCCAGCCCGAGGATCACCCTCACCCTCCCGCGCGAGGAAGAGGTCAAGAGCTTCTCCATCGTCCTCAACCCCCACTACTCAATCGCGACGAAGGTCAACCTCACCTTCGACGACAGCCCCACGCCCGTCTCCCTCACGACGAAGCCCAATAACGAGCGCCAGGACTTCGACCTCCCCTCGCCGCATCGCACCAAGTCGATCACCATCGAACTCGCCGCCTTCGATAAGCCCGGCACGACCACCGGCATCGACAACGTGTGGATCTACGTCACTCGCGCGCCCGACTTCAACGCCCGCGTGAAGCCCATGCTCAATATCGGTGGACTCGTCCGCTATCCGATGGGGAAGGGGGGCCTCGTCCTCTGCCAGGTCCTCGCGAAGAACTCCGAGCCCGTCCCCGAGAACGCGCAGAAGAAGCGGGCCATCGTCTCGACGATCCTGCGCAACCTCCACGCGGTCTTCGCCGGCGGCAAGATCCTCACCACCGCCAACCTCAACTTCCGCCCCATCTCCTTCGACGAGCAGTGCAACCAGTACCTGACGAAGGATCGCGGCTGGTACGATGGCCCGCGCGACCTCTCGGCCTTCCCGCTCGGGCGCGTCACCTTCTCCGGCGTCCCCTACGCGATCCGCGATTTCAAGACCTCGCCGGTGCCTGGTTGCGTGATGCTCGCCGGCCCGGGCGCGAAGGGAGCCTTGCCGAACGAGGTCAAGGGGCTGAAGGTCGGCGCGAAGGCCGAGGTCCTCTACTTCCTGCACACCTTCAACCGCGTGCAGGAGTGGCATCCGCAGGGCGACGACAAGACGCCGCCGGTCCTCTTCATCTACACGATCCACTACGCCGACGGCCAGACCGCGCAGGTTCCGGTGGCGTACGGCGAGGGCGTGGATCACTGGATCTCGGCGAACCCATCGGGGCTCAGCGGCGCCTCGGTCGCGTGGAGCGCACCCTTCCCGGGGGAGAAGTCCGACGACCAGGCGGTCGTCTACCAGCTAGCGTGGAGCAATCCGCGGCCCGACGTGGTGATCGATAGCGTGGATCTCACCTACGGCCCGAGCGGCAGCAAGTTCGGCACACCAGCCCTTCTCGCCCTCACCGCCGGCACCACCGCCACCAAGTAGAAGGGGTCTTCTCTTTCTGTAGGGCGGGGCTTTATGCCCCGCCGCGCTTTCGCTCTTGGATGTCATCCTGAGCGAGCAGCGCTTTGTGCTGCTGCGAAGGATCCCCGCACGACCGTCGATGACGTCCCGCCTTCCTACCGCCCCACCACATCCCGATACACCGCCTCAATCTCCTCCGCCATGCGCTCGATGGTGAACCGCCCCACCGTCCGCTCTCTCGCCGCCTCACCAAGCTTCCTTCGCAATCCTTCATCGCCGAGCAACCTGTCGATCGCGTCGGCCAATGCCTTCGCATCCCTCGGCGGCACGAGCAATCCCGTCTCATCCCGCACCAGCGACTCGCCCTCGATCCCCGGCAACGCCGTCGCCACCGACGGCACGCCCAGCATCGCCGCCTCAAGGATCACCAGCGCGAAGCCCTCGATCCCGGTCGCCGGCAGGACGTGCACCTCCATCGCCTTCATCACGTCCAGCCGATCCGCCCGGAAGCCCAGGAAGTGCACGCGGCCCGCGACTCCCAGCGCCTTCGCCTGCGCCTCCAGCGACTGCCGAAGCTCGCCCCCGCCCGCGACCAGACACTGCAACTCGGGCCACTTCTCGCCCAGCAGCCCCACGGCCTCGACGAGGTACTTCAGCCCCTTCCTCTCCGACAGACCCGCGACCGCGCCGATCACTCGCGCCCCTTCCGTCACCCCAAGCTCCTTGCGCATTTCCTCCGCCGATCGCAGGTTCTCGAACTCCTCGACGCGCACCCCGTTCCATACGACCCGCACGTCCTTCACCTTCAGCCCCTCGCGCTCCAGGTGATCGGCCACGCCCCGCGAGCAGCACAGCACCGTGGTCGCCTGCTGGTACCATCGCGTCCCGCTCATCGCGTGCACGTGCCCGATCCCCGGCACGCCAACCTTCCGCGCCGCCCGCAACCCGTGCAGGCTTGCGGTCGACAGCGCCGTGTGGATGAGGTCCGCCCCGATCTCCCGCGCGAGCTTTGCGATGCGCCCCGCCGCCAGCGGGTTGATCTTCCCCGCGATGCCCAGCGCGCGATGCTCGATGCCGAGCCCTTCGAGGTATTCCAGGAACGCCGGCACCCGCCCGGGCGACGCCACGACGACCCGGTGCCCGCGGTCCATCAGCCCGCGGACGTAGTGCGCCGTGATCCGCTCCGCCCCGCGAAAGCTGTGCGGCGTTATCACTTGCAGGATCGTGTAGCGCTCAGCCATCCGCCCCTGTCATGCGTTGAAGATCTTCGCCAGCGCCTCGCGCCATGACCTCGACGCGTCCGCCACCGAGCAGTGCAGCGCCACCTTCCCGCCGTCGATCACGATCACATGCGGCGCCAGGGCCACCTTCCCGAGCTTCATCGCCGCCACGCCCTGCGCCGCGCACGTCGCCTCAAAGTCGGCCTCTTTCCCGGCCGCGACCTCGACGACGAACCCGGTGCTCTCACTGAACAGCGCCCGGTCGAGCCGCAGCCCACCGGGCGCTCCGGAGGACCCCGAGCCTGTCGAGGGGCCGCCCATCTCAATCTCCGCGCCGAGCTTCCGCGCCTCGAGCGCCCCAATCGCCATCTCCGTCAGCGCGACGATCATCCCGCCATCGCTCACATCCTGGCAAGCGACGACCTGCCCCTCCTGGATCGCCTCGACGACGGCATAGATCGCCCCGCGCTCCTGAGCCCAGTCGATCATCGGCACGTTCGCCCCGGTCCCGAGGCCCAGCGTCTGGTAGTATGCCGACCCGCCCAGCTCATCCTTCCGCGCGCCGATCAGGTAGATGCTATCCCCCGCGGCCTTGAGCGCCATGCTCACGGCCTTCGAGTAATCCGGCATCGTGCCCACGCACGCGATGATCGGCGACGGCGCGATGGCGTTCCCGTTCGCCGACTCGTTGTAGAGGCTCACGTTCCCCGAGATGATCGGCGTCGGCTGGCCCGGGTATTCCTTGAGCCACAGGTTCTTCGCCGCATCCGCCAGCCCGCGCACGGCCTCGCGGAATTCCCAGAACGCCTGCGGGTTCTCCGGGTTGCCGAAGTTCAGGCAGTCGGTCATCGCCTGCGGCCACGCCCCGACGCACGCCACATTGCGCATTGCCTCGGCCACCGCCGTCGCCCCGCCCCAGTACGGAGAGATCATCCCGTACGACGGGTTCCCCGCCACCGACAGCGCCATCCCCGCTGGCGATCCATCCAGCGGCGCGATGACCCCTGCCCCGCCCTCACCCGGTCGCAGCACCGCGTGCCCCTGCACCTCACAGTCGTATACGCGATAGATGTACTCGCGCGAGCACACGTTCGGATGGCTCAGCACCTTCAGTAGCGCGCCGCGCAGATCTTCCGGCGCCTCAAACTCGGGCTCCTTCTCGGTCCACTCACGAGGCTCCGATGGCCGGTCATAGAGGATGCCCTCGGTCACCGCCTTCACCGGCGCTTCGACCACGATCGTATCGCCCTGCCGCACCCGGTACACGGGCTCGTCCGGCAGGACCGGCCCGATCACCGACGCCTGCGCGCCCTCATACACGTTCGGCAGGTCCCAGTCCTCGTTATAGATGCGCAGGACTTCCGGCGCGAACCTCGCCGGCACCGCGAGGATGTACCGCTCCTGCGTCTCGGCGCAGAGGATCGTCTCCGGCAGCAGCCCGGGAATCGCGGTATGCACCGCGTCCAGGTCCATGTCGAGGCCCATATCCGCCGCCGAGCATATCTCCGACGTCACGCACGCCAGCCCGCCGCCGCCAATGTCCTTGATCCCGATCGCCATGCCCAGCTCCCGCGCCCGTGCCCGTACCGCGTGGTTGGCCTTCTTCATCGCGAGAACATTCTTCAGGAAGGGGTCGGGCACCTGAACCGCGCCGCGGTCGTCGGCTCGCTCTTCCTCGCTGAGGATCTTCGACGCGAAGGCCGACCCGCCGAAGCCCGAGTCATCCGTCGGCTTGCCCACGAGGATGAGCACGTACGGTTCCTGCCGCGCCTCTTCGGGCACCGCCGAGTGGATGATCTCGTCCTCGGCCACGAGCCCGACCGCCACGACGTTCACCAGGCAGTTGTCGTCATAGGTCCCGTGGAAGTACACGTCGCCCGCGAGGTTGGGTACGCCCAGCGCATTCCCGTAGCCCCATATCCCCTCGACCACGCCGGTCGTGATCCACTTCGCGCGGTCGGCGTTGGCCCCGGTCGGATCGCCGAAGCGGAGCGGGTCGGCGGTGCCGATGACGTCGGCGCCCATGCAGTCGACGTCGCGGATGATGCCGCCGATGCCGGTCGCCGCGCCTTCGTAGGGCAGGACCTGGCTCGGATGGTTATGGCTTTCGTGAGCGAAGACGATGCCCCACCGCCGCCCCTCGAACTCGGTGAAGAATACGATGCCGGCGTCCTCTTGCGGCCCGAGCATAACGTTGGGCGCATCGGTGGGCAGGAACTCCTTGAGCGTCGGCTTGCTCGACTTGTACGAGCAGTGCTCGCTCCACTCCGAGTTGAAGACGTGCATCTCAGCCATCGTCGGGTCGCGCCCGATGAGTTGGGCGATGAGCCGCGCCTCGTAGGGCGTCATGTTCAACCCGTTGCCGCGCAGCGCCTCGGCGATCACCTCATCCGTCATCTCGCTGACGGTCAACCTTCTCGCATCAAGAGCCATGCCTCTTCCTCCTACATGTCATCGCGATCCATCCTGCCTTTGCTGTCATCCTGATGGAGCAGCGTTCTCTGCTGCTCAGAAGGATCCCCGCACCAACCCTCACCCAAAGAGCTTTGTCATCCTGAGCGTGAGACGCTACGCGTCTCCGCGAAGGACCTAGTCTTCGCCTTACTCCCCGTCCCCGATCCTCTCCACTATCGCCACCAGCCACTCCGCCGCATGAACCATCGTCGGTATCGACGCATACTCCGCCGTCGTATGCACGCTCGCCCCGCCCGTGGACAATATCACCGCGGCCAGCCCGAGCTCATTGAAGATGTTGGCATCGCTCCCGCCGCCGCCCACCTGCAGGCTGACCTCGACGCCCATCCCCTCCGCCGCCTCGGTCGCCAGCCGCACGATCGGCTCGTCCGGCCCGATCCTGAAGCCGTTGTATTGCCGCTCGACCTCGACCTCCACGGTCGCCCCGATGCTTTCCGCGCCCGCCTTCATCGCCCCGACCATCCGCGCCGTCTGCGCCTCCAGCTTCCCCTCGTCATGACTTCGCGCCTCGGCGTCGACCGTGCACAGGTCGGGGATGATGTTCGTCGCCTGCCCGCCGTGGATGACCCCGACGTTGGCGGTGCTCTCGTCATCGATCCGCCCGAGCGTCATTTCGGCGATGGCCCGCGCCGCAGCGACGATCGAGTTCACGCCCTTCTCCGGCGCCACCCCCGCATGCGATGCCTTCCCGTGCATCACGAACTTCATCCGGTTCGCATACGGCGCCGCGACGGTGATCGTCCCATGCTCCTCGCCGCCGTCCATCACGTACGCCATCTTCGACCGCAGCCGCGAGAAGTCCATCTCCTTCGCCCCGCACAGCCCGATCTCCTCGGCTACGGTGAACACGACCTCGATCCCGCCGTGCGCGATGCCGCCGTCGATGATCTGCCTTACCGCTTCGAAGATGACCGCTACCCCGGCCTTATCGTCCGCGCCCGTGATCGTCTCGCTCTCGGCGGTGATCTTATCGCCCACGACGACGGGCTTTATCCCTTCGCCGGGCACGACGGTATCGACATGCGCGTTGAGCATGATCCACGGCAGCCGCTCATCGTGCGCGCGCACGCGCGCCGGGGCTAGGCGCGCGATGACATTCCCCGTCTCGCCGCCCACCGCCTTACCCGCGTCATCGACCTCGACCTCCAGCCCCAGCGATCGCAGCTTCTCGATCACCGCCGCCGCCATCGCGCCTTCGCGCCACGACAGGCTGTCGATTTGCACTAGCTCGCAGAACTCCGCCACCATCCGCTCTCGGTTTATCATCCGCGCCTCCAGGCGACGTCCTGGTCGATCTCATGCTGCACCATGTCGATCCTCACCGGCCAGCCCCACTTCCCGTCGATCTCGTGCACGCGCAGGATCTGCGGAGCGTCGTTGATCGGCACCTCGCCCACCACGACATCCCCGATCCGCACCTGCGCCTTCACCGCCGGGAACTCATCCTGCGCCGCCACGGGCAGCCAGTAGAGCAGCTTCCGCGTCCGCACGCCATCGGTCTCATCCTCGAAGAGGTACCACTTCGCCTGAACGTCCCGCATCTCCGCCGGCAGCCCCGTCATCGATATCCTCACCGTCACCTTCGACGGTTTGTCCCGGTCGTCGATCTGCGCGTACAGCGC
The DNA here is from genome assembly GCA_003170595.1 of Armatimonadota bacterium. GTDB lineage: Bacteria > Armatimonadota > Zipacnadia > Zipacnadales > FEN-943 > FEN-943. Next base: position 9,639 of record PMZA01000085.1, on the reverse strand, counting down.
CTGCAGCGCCTTGTACGCCGGCTTGGGCGTATTGTCCACGTGCACGATGCCGAAGTGGTTCTCGATGTTCCACAGCGGGCACGGCGCATCCACATGCCGCTCGCGCAGCATGAAGTACACCGCGCAGTCGATCCCCAGCGCGAAGTCCTCGATCTGCTGGCGCAGCGCGAACTTCGCCTGCGTATGCTCGCAGATGTTCCCCGTCGGCGTCGTGCTCCAGCCGCACTCGTTCACCGCCAGAGGCATATCCCCGACCCGCCGCCGAAGCTCAGCGATCTGCTCCTCGTAGGTGCTGTACTCCTTCGGCATCGTCCCCCACTGGAAGAACCGCGAGGGGTATTCGGGGATGTTCCTCGGCGAGTACCCCTGCCGGTACGGATGCAGCGTGAAGTAGTCGATCTCCTTGCTCAGCCCGGCCTCGAGGCAGCGTCGCAGCCACGGGAACGGCTGCTCTTCCATGCACTGCAGCATGGCCAGTTCCGGCCCGCCGAGCTTCACCTGCGGCGCGACCCGATCGCGCAGCTTCCGCACTTCCCTGATCTCCTCCACGTACTTCTCCGGCATCCATGCCGGGTGGGTGTGGTCATTGTTCGTCGGCGAGTTCGGCTCGTTGAGGTAGCTCCAGTGGGTGATGCGATCGCCCCAGTTCCGGAACGCCTGCTCCCACAGCTTGAGGTCCGTCGAGTGCAGGATGGCCCGCACCTCGATCCCGGCGGCCTTGCACGCGTCGTAGAAGTGCGTGAGCCGCGGGTCCTTGGGATCGGTGATGTTGCCATGCAGGTTCTGCATGACGACGTGCTTGATCCCCAACTGCCGCATGGTCTCGACGACGCCGTCGTCCTCCGGCGGCCACCACACCTCGGGCGAGCCCATGGTCGCGAAGGGCGACGCCGGTATCTCATTGCTCGGCCGATCGAGGCGGATGGGAATGCCCTTCCTAGTCGCCTCAGGGAGCGAGGAGAACGTCGGCTCAGCAGCCACGGGCCCAGCCACAGTCATCAACGCCATAGCCACCACCATCATCTGCCTTCCGTCCTTTGTCCTTTCTCTTGGCCTACTGTAGGGCGGGCATTTATGCCCGCCGCGCCTTCGTCCTTCTGCTTGCTGTAGGGCGCGGGTTTACCCCGCGCCGCGCTTTTCGCCTTTCGATGTCATCCTGAGCGCGATTTCCGCGCGAAGGATCCCCGGCACACGTCTGCCTACTTGTACGTCCCGTACGCCTTCACCAATTCCATCACGTACTCGTACCTTTCGAAGCTGATGTTATCCGGCACCGAATGATCGGAATGGTAGATGTACCCGCCGCCCGCCATCGCCGCCGGGATCTTCGTCGCGATCTCTTCCTCGATGACCGCCGGGTCCTCCGCGCCCATTGCGCGCACGTCGATGCCGCCCATCATCGACAGCTTCCCGTGGAAGCTCTTCTTCATCTCGATCACATCCATCCCCGCCTTGACTTCCAGCGGCTGCAGGCAGTCGAGCCCGGCCTCGATCATATCGGGCACGATCTCGCGCACATTCCCGCACGAGTGGAGGATGCACTTCAGCCCGTTCTCGTGGAAGAAGTCGTACACCAGCCGGTCCGCCGGCATCTGCAAGGCCCGGTACATCTTCGGTGAGAACATCGACCCGTTCCGGTAGCCCATGTCGTTGTACATCCACGCCCCGTCGAAGACGATGCCGTTCTCGATGTAATGCTTCGCCGCGTCGACGATCATCTGCGCCGACACGAGCAGCATCTCGGCGACCCATTCGGGCTCATCGGCCATCGCCATGAGCAGCCGCTCGCTCCCGACGATCCCCTGCGTCTTGTCGTACCCGAACCCGCAGGTGAAGTGGTAGAAGTAGCCCTTCTCGTCGGCGATCTTCCGCGCGTTGCGTGCGCCTTCGAGGTCGACGCGATCGGGCGAGAAGGCCAGCCGCGCCTTATGCTCTTCCCAGTCGGTGGGCGTCTTGATGAGGAAGTCGATGCACTCGGGCGTGGACGTCTTGCTCTTCCAGTTCCGGTGGACGGCGCCGTTGCCATCGCGGTCGATGCGGTACTCATCGGTTTCCTCGATGAGTTCATAGGGGAAGCGGAAGCTGGTGTCCGGGCCGACACCGATGAAGTTGTAGCCGAAGTATTCGCCGGGCCCAACGTCGCGCGGCAGGCCTTCGTTGTACCAGCGCTCGATGGTAGTGCCCCAGGGGGCATCGAGCAGAGCGATCTGGTCCGGCTCCTCGAAGTACAGCGCCTTCAGCACCCGTTCCCGACCGGTCATCGGCAAGACCCCCTGCCCTGACAGTCTGTCATCCTTCCGCCTTCTGTAAGGCGCGCATTCATGCCCGCCGCGCTTTCCGCCTGTGCATGTGTAGCCGCGGACTTCAGGCCGCGGGGGTGGCATGGTGTGGCCTTCCTTCGCCTTTGGTTGTCATCCTGAGCGCGTCTTCTGCGCGAAGGATCCCCCGGACCCGCCTGCCCCACAGGGAAACCGCCTGCGCTCCCTGGTTTGTCATCCTGATGGAGGCTTCTTGTGCCGACCGAAGGATATAGTTTTCGATTCACACCCACCCTTCGCCCTACCGATACGTCCCATGCTCCTTCACCAATCGCATCACATACTGATACCTTTCGAAGCTCACGTTATCCGGCACCGAGTGATCCGAGTGGTACACGTACCCTCCGCCCTCCATCGCCACCGGCACCTTCCTCGCGATCTCTTCCTCGATGACCGCCGGGTCCTCAGCAGCCATCGCCCGCACGTCGATGTTGCCCATGAACGATAGCTTCTCGCCGAAGCTCTTCTTCAGCTCCACCACATCCATCCCCGCCTTGACCTCCAGCGGCTGCAGGCAGTCGAGCCCCGCGTCGACCAGGTCCGGCACCAGTTCCCGCACGCACCCGCACGAGTGGAGGATGACCTTCAGGCCCCGCTCGTGGAAGAAGTCGAACACCATCGCATCCGCCGGCTTCTGCAGTGTCCGGTACATCGCCGGCGAGAACAGCGCCCCGTTGCGATACCCCATGTCGTTGTAGATGAAGACGCCGTCGTACTCGATCCCGTTGTCCAGCAGGTACGCGCCCGCATCCACGATCAGCCGCGCCGACGCGAGGAACATGTCGAGTATCCACTCCGGCTCCTCAGCCATCGCGACGAGGACCCGCTCGTTCCCCACGAAGCGCATGATCTTGTCGTAGCCGATGCCGCCGCCGAAGTACTGCATGAAGTACCCGCGCTCGCGGCCGCCTTTCATCGCGTTCCGGCACGCCTCAAGGTCGACGCGATCCGGCGAGAACACCAGCCGGTCCCTTACCCGATCCCATTCCTCCGCCGAGGTGATGGTGTAGTCGATAAGCTCGGGCGTCGAGACCTTGCCCTTCCACATCTTGGTGACGGCGCCGTCGGCATCGCGCTCGATCTTGAAGTCGTCGGTCTCCTCGATGACTTCCGGCTGAAGCCGCAGCGTCATGTCCGCGCCGATGCCGCCGATGGCGTAGCCGAAGTAGTCATGCGGCCCGACGTCGGCAGGCATGCCTTCGGCGTGCCAGCGCTCGATGGTAGTCTCCCACGGAGCATCCCAGAGGGCGATGCGGTCAGGCTCCTGATGGTGCAGCGCCCTGAGCACCCGTTCCCGATCGTCCATGCCACCCTCCCGGCACGTCGCTGCTCTGTAGGGCGGGCATTTATGCCCGCCGCGCATCGAGAGGCAAAGGCCGGCGAGCATGAATGCCCGCCCTACAGCGGTTCGTATTCCCTGGTGCCGTGGCTACTCCTTCGCCTTCGCCCCGCTCGCCACGATGATCCGGTACCCGCGCTCGATCCTTACCGTCTCGACGGTGTCGAACCACTGCTCGAGGTCGCCCGCATACCTCCGCGCGCCCTTGCTCGTCTGGATGACGCACCACAGCTTTCCGCCTCGATCGAGCACCCCGGCCGCGAACTCTAAGAGCGCCAGCACCGCCGCTCTCCCGGCATGCACCGGCGGGTTGAGGAGGATCGCGTCGAACATCCTTACCGCCAGCGTCTCCGCCGCATCCCCGCACACGACCTCGACGTCACCCGCCCGGTTGGTCTCCGCGTTTTCGGAAGCGAGGGCGCACGCCCTCGCATTGACGTCGACCATCGTGACCTTCGAGTCCGCCGCGAGAAGCTTCGCGACGATTCCCAGCACGCCGTACCCGCACCCGAGGTCGAGCACCCGCGCGCCCGGCGGTATCTTGATCGCCTCGGCGAGGGTACGGGTGCCGAAGTCGACGCTCCCATGGGAGAACACGCCGCGGTCGGTCTTGAAGCTCAGCCGGCGCCCGCGAAGCTGCGCCCGGATGGTGACCGGCGCCGAGGGCACCGCCGGGTCGCGCACGAAGTAATGTTCGAAGCCTTCCTTATCCTTGTCCTTGTCTTCGCTCACTGGCCTGGCCCCGTCAAGATACCGTCGATGAGAACCTGCCCGCGCCGCACGCTGATGCCGGTGATCTTCGCGTTGCGAGCGTCGCCGAGAGCCTTCTCGATGCCTCTGTCCATCTCAGCCTGCATCCGCGACACGGCCTCCGCCGGTGCCGGCAGTCGCCCGATGTACGCCTCGCTGATGACTATCCTCGGCCGCCCGCCTTCCATCACCGGCTTTGCGCGGACCATCGCCTCCCACGTCTTCCCGCCCCACTGAGCCGAGCCCGTCGACAGGATCTCCCCGTCCAGGAACGCCACCGTCGCGCTGCTGTACCCTCCCTTCCCGGCGTCGCGCATGAGTTGCGAGTTCATGTCGGCCTCGCTGACGTTGATCTGGAAGTTGCCGGTGCGACCCTCGCGCGACGCCTGCTTGAGCTGTTCGAACTGCTGCTCGGCGGGCATCGACGGCGCGGGCACGCCACCGCCTTGTCCCTGATACCCCGGCGCACCATATCCACCCGCCTGCGGTTGCATCCCCGGCGCCTGCGGTGTCTGAGCGGCCCCGCCTTGTGCCGACTGCGCGGCCTTCTGAGCCTCCTGCAGTTCCCTCGGCAGGGGCGGCGACGACCTGACGAGGATGTACGCGACGAGGAGGATGACCAGCACGAGCGCGATGGCCCCGCCGCATCCGAACGCCGCGATCTTAAGCTTCCGCTTCCGGCTCTCTTCGGGCGTGATTTCCCGCGCGGCTCGGCGCACCATTTCCCTCACCCGTTGTACTTCGTCATGGCGATCTCGAGGCCGTCCTTGAGGATCGTCTCGATGCAGTCGCCCGCCCGCTTCACCGCGTCCTGGATCAGCGGCATCGTTTCCTTGTCGAAGGGCGTCAGCACCCAGTCCACGCCGCCGCCACGTCCTTCCGGCGCGCCGATCCCAATCCTCAGCCGCGGGATTTCCATCGTGCCGAAGGTCTGGATCATCGACCGCAGGCCCTTGTGCCCGCCGTCGGACCCATCGCGGCGCAGCCGGATCTGTCCCGTCGGCAGGTTCATGTCATCGAGGACAACGAGGAACTCCGAGGGTTTGATGCCGAAGAAGATCGCCAGCCGCAGGGCCGCATCGCCGGTGAGGTTAACGTAGGTGGTGGGCTTGGCGAGCACGATATCCAGCCCGCCGATGCGCCCGCGCCCGTAAATGGCCCGCAGCCGCTCGCGCTTCATGTGGACGTTATGGCGCGAGGCAAGCTCATCCACAACCCACCAGCCGACGTTGTGCTTCGTGTTGGCGTATTGGTCGGTGGGGTTGCCGATCCCGACTATGCAGCGGATGGCGCCTGTGGCGGCCCTAGGCACAACTCTTTGCCCCTAGCCCTCAAAGCTTGGCGGCGGTGACCTGAAAGAAAGCGGACCCCGCCGAAGCGGGGCCCGCTGAATTTACTAATCGCCTCGCCCGCCCCTCTCGCCCCTCTCGCCACGTTCGCCCCTCTCGCCCTTCTCGCCACGCTCGGGCCTTTCGCCCTTCTCGCCTTCTTCAAGCTGCTCGGCAAGCTCTTCGCCGGCCTCGACCTCGACGACAGCCTCTTCCATGACTCTCGGCGCAGCCACGTTGGCTACTGCGTCGGTCGCATGGCTGAGGACCTCAACGTCCTCGGGCACCGGCAGGTCGCTGACGTGAATCGAGTCGCCGATTGCCATTTCCGACACGTCCAGCGTGATCCGCTCAGGGATCGCGGTCGGCAGGCACTTCACGTGGATCACGTGGAGGAGCTGCTCGAGGACGCCGCCTTCGAGCTTGACGCCCGCCGGCACACCCTCCAGCACCACGGGGATCTCGACTTCGATGGCGATCGTCAGCGCGACCCACTGGAAGTCGACTGCGAGCGGCAGCGCCGACAGCGGATGCCGCGGCACAGCCTTGATGATCGCAGCGACACCCGAGGGCGGCTCCGCGCCGTCGACGCGCAGGTCGAGCAGGATGTTGGCGCCTTGCCTCAACGTGCGCTCCAGAACGTCCCGCGGCACCGACAGCGCCACCGGTTCGTGCTGATCGCCGTAGACGACGCCCGGTACGCTACCCGCCATGCGCAGCTTGCGTGCCACGCCCTTGCCCGTCTTGGCCCTGCTGATTGCGTCAATCTTCAGAAGATCCATTTTTCGTCCTTCCCCTCGTCAGCTCTCATTCGAAAAGCTGAGGCTGATTGTAGTGACTGTCGCGCAGGCACGCGCTTACCGACTGATCTCTATGTATGCGCCTGATCGCGTCCGCCAGCAGGGCCGACACGCTCAGAACGTTCAGCTTCGCGAAGAACTTCTCCGTCGGCACCGGTATGGTATCCGTCACCGTCAGCGCCGTGATCTTCGATCCCTGCAACTTCTCCGGCGCCCTACCGCTCAGCACCGGATGCGTGGCGGCACAGTGTACTTCCTCCGCCCCCATCTCGACCAGTGCCTTCGCCGCTTCGATGACCGTCCCGCCCGTCTGGATCATGTCGTCGAGCATGATCACCCGGCGGCCCTTGAAGTCTCCGATGACTTCCTGGATCTCGCTCTGCCCCGGCGCCAGCCGGCGCTTGACGACGATCCCCATCGGCGACCCAAGCTCATCCGCCAGCAGCCTCGCCTGGTTCACTCCGCCCACGTCCGGCGACACGACGACCGTCCCATCTCCGCCCCCCAGCATCAGCCGGAAGTGATCCACGAAGATGTGCCGCGCGGGCAGATGATCCACCGGTATGTCGAAGAACCCCTGAAGCTGGTCGGTGTGCAGATCGACAGACAGCACGCGGTCGGCCCCGGCCTGGGTGATCAGGTTCGCCACCAGCTTGGCCGAGATCGGCTCTCTGGGCGCGGACTTCTTTTCCTGGCGGGAGTAGGGGAACCAGGGCATGACGGCGGTGATGCGCTTGGCGGAGGCNNTGCGGTCCTGCCGCGCATAGCCGAAGTACGGGATGACCACCGTGATCCGGTCGGCCGAGCCGCGCCGGAAGGCGTCGATCATGATGAGAAGCTCGACGAGATTCTCGTTGACCGGATGGCACGTCGGCTGAATCAGGAAGCAGTCGGTGCCGCGCACGCTCTCGGCGATCTGCACCGACACTTCACCATCCGGGAATCGCCCGACTTCCGCCAGCCCGAGCGACAGCCCCAACTCGGCCGCCACCCGCTCGGAGAGGAGCCGGTTCGCATTGCCCGTGAATACTCTCAGTGGACCGCGGTCCATGGCTTCAAGCACTCCGCAAGAATCCTGCGAATTCAGCCCCGCCGCATGCTCAGAACGACGCGCCCCGCGAGCCCTCCGCGGGGCAGCACAAAACGACTGCGGCGTCACCGTACAAAGGCCCGGTTTCCGCGTCCCATGGCTGGGGCGGGAGGATTCGAACCTCCGAATGCCGGATCCAAAGTCCGGTGCCTTACCGCTTGGCGACGCCCCAGCGGTAACTTACGTCCCTACTATGCCCTTCCCCCCGGTCTCCTGTCAAATCGCCTGGGGTGGGGAGGCACCAGACTGACCCGCGCCGAAAGGCACCTCTCCAGCAGGGGGCGGCTCCGTCGCGCCCAAGCGAGGGCCCGGTCATCGAAGCAGTCCAGAGCCATGTGAGAGTGACGACGCCCGGAACCGGCAACCTCCACCGCGGCGTCGACCCCCACCGCTCGTACGATCGTGCGCAACTTCTCCTCTCTGCCCTCGTCCACGTTCAGCAATATGACACGGCGCACTGAAAGGAGTTCGCCAAGTGAGCTGGCGTACTCCGCGCCCGGGCCAACGCAGGACCGGGCTGCGTCGGCCTGACCGGCGAGAGCAGCGACTTCGACTATCACGGTGTCGCCGTCTGACCACGCGTCCACCACGCCCACCACCTCCTTCACGTCGTCCGGCATCGCCATGGCAAAGTACCTTTGGACGGTCTCGCCCACCTCTTCGACTCCCCTGACTGCGGTGGCAGGCGCAGGCGCCCGCACGGCGCCCGGTCGCACGTTGCAGGCAACGACGATGATCGGGAGCCCGTCTGCTCTCTCTCCGTACCTCGTGGATGCGATCTCTACTATCGCCTCCTTAGCCGCCGTTCTAGCGACCTCCTGGGCGAGCCAGACGTTGACCTTGCCGCATGCTACGAAGTATATCCGCGAGCAGCCCTCGCGCTGGAGCCGGGTTGCCCGAGCTAAATGCGGACTCACACCGCTCCGGGACAGGGTGCGCCGACTCGCGACCAGCACAACCGCGATCTTGTCCGCACCCCAGGAGAACGACAGTAGCACGTTCTCGCCGGGCTTCTTCGAAGCGATCTCCTGTACGTACTCGACAAACGAGGCCGTGCTTTCGTAGTCCGAGTCCGGGTCGAAATCCTGGGCCCGCAGCGCGTCGTATAGGCGCACCTCGGCCACCAATGGTAGCCACAGCAGCCGTCCCGAATCCACCTGTCGAACTTTCTCGGCCCAACGTCGCGCTTCATCCCCGGCCACGAAGCCTGCCTCGTCGAGCAGAGACTCCAGCGCGCCGTATGCCTTGCGGTTCGCCGCCGAGACGATCTTACCAGCGATCTGAGCTGTGAGGGCGCAGCGCAACCCCGGCGTCAGCCTCGCCGAGGCTCCTCCCAACACCGAGTTCCTGGCCTGCTGAACGGCTGCCACGCCCAACAACCGCAGCGGGTCGTCGGCATCAGCGATCCTGAGCATGATCGTGGTGCCCGGGTTGTCCAGGACGCTGCGGATGTCCCGCTCCCTCAACCACTCCAGCCTGACCGGCTGACCAAGTTCCAGATCGGTCGCTTCGGCTATCCCTCGCATTGCCGTGTCGAGCCAGGCCACCAGCTTCGCGCCGTGCACCCGGCACTGCTGGCCTACCCTCAGCCTTGCCGCTAACGAGAGCGCCGTTGCCCGTAGCCTCTCGCCCGGCGACGGGTCAACCACTACCCAGGCAAGGAGCACAACCGCCGCCATCAGGCCGCCCAACTCCCACCCAAGCAACCTTCCGGCCAGCAAGCATGCCATCAGCAGAAATCCTATCGCGGCCCCGCCAGGCAGTTCCAGTCCGAACAGCGTCAGGGACACGACTTACCACCACCCTCGCGGTCGCCGCCGACCGCCGCGGTGAGACACGCGGCGCTGTCACAGACCACTGCCACCCGCCCCGCGCCGACGACGAAAGCCCCCGCCTTGCTCGCGTCCACCCGCTCCCCACACACCGAACAGACAAGATCGGCTTGGTCAACCCCGACGTGCGCGAGCAGCGAACGGGCCACCTCGTCCGACACCACTCGCAGAGGGCGTCGACC
>PMZA01000142.1 GCA_003170595.1 Armatimonadota bacterium | reverse complement strand
CTGTTGGAGAAGGCGGGGCTCAAACTCGATCAGCCGATCGCCGAGTTGGGGCGGACGCTGGGCGAGGAAATGCTCGAGCCGACCAGGATATATGCAGGGGCGCTGGTGGCGGCGATGGAGGCCGGGGTGAAAATAGGGGGCCTCGCACACATCACCGGTGGGGGGATAGAAGGGAACCTGTGTCGAATAATACCGGAGGGTTTCGTCGCGACGATCGCTCGGTGCTGCCTTCCGGGCGCGCCGATCTTCGAACTTATCCGCCGGCACGGGAACGTGGCGGATGACGAAATGCTCAAGACGTTCAACTGCGGGGTGGGCATGACCGCAGTGCTGGACGAGCATGAGGCGCGGCGGTTTGAGGACGTAATGAACGCCGAAGGTGTAGAATCGTTTGTGCTCGGAGAGATCCGGAAGGGCGAGGGCTCGCCGGTACAGATTGGCTAGGATAACGCGGGGTTGATGGAGGTGGGAGGATGGGGAAGGAAGAGGCGAAGATGGAGCGGCGCGAGGCGCAGTATTGGGGCGTGTGGTCGGAGGGGATGGAGTTCTTCTACTTTCCCAGCGACGCGGAGTTGAAGGAATACCTCGTCGCCGGCCTGGAGAAGTCCCCGGCGGATAACATCCTCGTGGTCGGCGGTGTCAAGCTTTTCGAGAACGGCACCGGCGCGATCGGCGGGCGGAAGGTCCTCATCAATAAGCCCCGCAGCCTCGGATGGCTCTGCGATGCCACCCGGACCGTGCGCGAGAGTGAGGATCGCGCGATCGTCATCAGCAACTACCCCCGCGACTGGCAGCCGCCGCGCGTAAGGTACGTGCAGGCCGGGACGCTCATCGCCAAGGCGGAGATCGGCGGGATGGTCGAGGAAGTCAGCGCCGGCGTCGACACCTCGCTCGAGCTGTGCAAGCCGGGTGACGGGCGGACGCTGGGCATCTTCTTCGTGCACGACTACGCGGCGGGATACCTTAACGCGGTGGTCATGTCGCAGGGAATCCCGCGCACGAGGACGATCGTGTGCCAGGTTCTGGCGAGCGGGGATGAGATATCGGTGCCCGCCGCGGAGCATGAACTGCTGAGGGCCGAGACCGATAAGGCGAAGGTGCAGGAGATGCTGATGAAGGTCGCCGGAGACATGGAACTGGTGGGGGAAAGGGAGCGGCGGATGCAGGAGACGGTGTTTTGGACCGGGGAAGTCCTCGGCCCTTAGGCCCACACGAAGGACAAAGGCGGGCCGGATTCGCGAGGCCCCGCGGTCGCGGGGCCTCACTGATTCGGCCCCTCCTCAAGCCAAGCCCCGCCCCCAGATCCTTGCCCCCGGCCATCCTTAGAATACCGAACAACTCCGAGGACTGCGGCTAGACCAGGACCTCGTCGAGAATCTCGTCCCACGCCTCCGTGTGGGGACCTGCATACAGGATGGCACCGACGATCAGCGTCACACCCCAGGCCACGATCGTCAGAACCGCTGCCCACGCGAGCGGGTGCATGAAGCCAAGCGGCGCTGGATACCGGCTGTGCAGGGCCCCGCGGGTCGCTGGCCCGATCACTGTGGCAACGAGGGCCGCGGCAATGGGCACCAGTCCAATCACTACGCCCCACCAGCGGATCGGAGCCGCCGATACCTCGTGGCTCAGCTGCACGTCCTCGGGTATGTGCCCTCCGAGCATGATGTGGATGGCGCGGGGGAGGTTGGGGCGATCTGGGGTGACCTGGCCGCGGAGTAGGTCCATGAAGTCGTCGTACTCGCGGTAGAGGGCGTACCACATGGCGACGGTGACCATCGCGATGCCGACGAGCAGGGCGCCGATCCCTGTCGGCACCCAGGTCGAGTAGGCGCGGATCAGCGCTTCGCCGTGAAGGCCGCCGACAACCAGGTTGGCGCAGATCGCGACCGTCGCGGCGATGGCGAACATGCCGAAGACGCCCTGATACCATGCGAGGGCTTTAAGGCGGGTGGCAACATGGAGGCGGCGGCAGACAGATGCCTCCCACAAACAGATGAGGGCAACAAGCAACGGAGGGACAAAACGCAAGACGGGTTCCACCGGGCCCCTCTCCTCGTTGCTGGGCCGAGGCCCGAGCAACAGCCACAGGATAGGCCGACCCGGCGACTGCCGACCAAGATACAGGATTGCACCCGCGGATAGTTAAGTCAAGTCCCTGCAAAGCCCACCTAAGATACTGTTGAGGATGTTGTCCTTTGGGTGGCCGGTGCTGCGATGCTGTATGAATCCCTCGGCATACTCCACGCCGATCTTGCGGCCATCCTCGCGGGAGTGCCACTGCATGTTCTCGAGGTAATCGTTCCAGTCGTTGTGATAGGCGAGCCACTCCTGCTGGGACTGGTGGCACTTGAGCATCTCGAGCTTCGTGGGCATCGCGGAGGTAATGTCGACGGCGCAGGAGAGCGGCAGCGGGCGGCCGAAGATGTCGGTGAGGCTGCTGGCGTTCCAGTAGTAGAGATAGGGGAAGCGGGTGGTCGGAGTCGAGGGTTCGCCGATATCGTAGTTGGGCACCGAGGCGATGTAGGCGGCGTTGCGGACGAGGCGCGAGGCCTCCTCGTGATCGGCAAGGTAATCCATGGGCGGGTTGGTGAAGACGATCAGCGGGTCGACCTCGCGGAGGACGCGGACGACGCGCTTGCGGTAGGCATCGTCGTACTGGACCTCGAGATCGTAGCCGCCGGCGTAGTGGTAGGTGGCGCCGATCACCGCGGCAGAGGCGGCGGCTTCGGCGAGACGGCGGGCGCGAATCTGCTGGGGCGAGAGAGTGGGGTGGCCGACCTCGCCGCCGGTCATGGTCGCGATGTGTATCTCGTAGCCCCGATCGGCGAGGAGGGCGAGGGTGCCGGCGACCATGAACTCGACGTCGTCGGGATGGCAGCCGAAAGCAAGGATGCGGTCCATGGTTGTGCCTCCGAAAGTGCGGAAAGCCGGGCCGGGTAGGGAACCTGCCGCAAAGAACGCGGCACCCTACTCGGCCCCTCCGAAAAGCCAAGCGAAGACCTGGTCTTAGAAGCTGAAGATCTGGTGGCCGCGGACGCCGGCGAGGGCGTCGATGAGCACCCACAGGGCGCCGCTCATGAACTCCGCCAGAATCCAGCCGATGAAGCCAGGCAGCAGCGTCCGGTACAGCTTCGGCCCACCGTAGCGCAGGACGATGGTGCGGATCAGCCAGCCCAGGAACACCGGAAACCAGAAGTTGATCATGACATAGGTGGCGCCCATCAGGTAGCCGATGGGGCTCAGGGGCCACCAGGTGAAGTTGTGATGGAGGTTGAGGAGGCCGAGCATCGTGGCGGCGCCGATGGCCATGATGCCGAAGGCCTGCGGGCGGGCGGGCTCTCCGTCACGGATGAGATGGGCGGCCCAGGTCGAGAAGAGGTTCTTCGCGTAGTAGGTCGTGAACCACGAGTTGAGGACGGCGCCGCCGTGCCTGTACATGAGGTAGAGGTCGCTCACGTAGGAGGCGAGGACCGCAACCGCCACCGCCGCGGCGAGGCATAGCAGCAGCGGGCCGCGCTTCACCGAGCCGCGGTCGGCGAGCTTGAGGCTCTGCATGATCCCCGGCATGAGTGGGCTGCGGTTGTCGAGCATAAGGAGGTGGTCGAACCACGTCAGCATGGCAAGCTGGCGAGGGCGGAAGGCGGAGGTGCCGAGGGCGGCCAGATACATGTTGAGCGGGCGATAGGGGTGCTGGATGGCGAGCATGCCGGCCTGGCAGACGAGGCGAGCGGCGACGAGGTGGAGGATGAGGTAAAGGACCATCATGCCGAGGGTGGCGACGAAGCCTGCCCCGGCGTAGGCGCCCCACACGCACATCGAGACGAGGCCGGCGATGAGGGTCCAGCCGGCGACGCCCGGACTCATTGCCTCGGCTGACGCTGCTTCGGCTGACGCTGCTTTGCCCGTCGAGGCGTCGCCGGTGGGAGCCATCAACCGGTGCCACACGCGCAGCCAGAGGTGGCGGCTGCCAATGATGTCGATGACCCCGAAGGCGAGAATGCCGCCGATCATCTGCTCGCCAATGAACCGGCGGACCGGGTAGGCCTGGACATTGGGCATGGGGATGCCAGCCTGCTCGCCGATGACCTGCTGGATCATGAAGAAGAAGTAGAAGACCCAGAGGCTGAGGGAGATCTCGCCGGGGAGGAGGTAGGCGAGGGCGATGACGGTGAAGAGGATGCGCAGCCAGAAGGGCGAGAGGGCGCTCCAGGGGCGGGAGGCGACGTAGGGGTCGAGGCTGATGAGGTTGAAGTTGATCGACGGGACGGCCGGGAAGTAGAAGTGGAGGCCGTTGACCGTGTGGAGGATGAAGGGCAGGGCGAAGAAGGCCCACATGATGCGGTTGGTGAGGAGGCCGGGGAGCAGGGCGGCCGGGGACGGGTACTCGACCAACTGGCCGGGCAATTCCATGAGCGGGAAGACGAGCTTCTCCTCCTCGACCCAGCGGCGGCGGACGATGGCACAGAGGGCGAAGTAGCAGCCGAAGAGGGCAACGGCGAGGAGGGTGACCGCGCCGAGGGGCACGATCCACTCGCGCCAGGGGATAGGCTCGCCGGGATGGAGACCCTCGTAGAGGCGTGAGACCGCGTAGTCGGAGGAGGGGCGGAGCCAGGTGGGCATGTTCGGGAGGAGGACTTCGCCGAACTTGTTCTCGGGCGAGGCGAAGTAGGACGGCCCGGCGAGGTAAGGGATGAGCAGGCCCGTCCAACCGAAAGATGGGATGCCTGCCGCAACGAGGGAGCAGGCGTAGATGACGATGAGTTCGGCGGAGGTGAGGCCGCGGCCTCTGGCGCGGAGGGGGACGTTCACCGCCGCGACGAGGAAGACGAGGAGGGCGAGGGCGCTGATGGGAAAGGACGTGAGACCTATCCACGTACCCTTCAGGACGAGGTCGCTGTAGGGCGTGAACAGGCCGAGGGCAAGGCTGAAGAGCAGCCCTAACACAACGGCGCGCGCGGTCATGGTTAGCGGAAGCTTCTTCGGCGACGGGCGGGCGATTCCTGTAAGGGGCAGGTTACGCGGGGGAAGGCGTGAACTAAGGGTTGGGTGTAACGGCAAGCAAGCCACAGCACCACCACCGCCGCGGCCTGGAAGGCCGCGAGTACGCTGGGTGATCGTTGGTCTGCTGTGGAGGGCAAGGCCTTAAGGGAGGGTGGGGCGATGAAACCGAGTCTTGTCGTGCTGGCGCTGGCGGGGTGAGGCCCATGATCGACTTCCATGCACACATCGGAAACCTTGCGCGGGAGGACTATCCGCGGCGGCCCGCTCTCACGGCCGAGCAGATGATCGACCGCATGGACCGCACGGGCGTGGACATCGCCGTGCTGCAGCCGCTCGAGAGTCCCGAGGGCGGATGGGGGTACTGCCTGACCGAGGAGATCATCGCCGCGCGCGACCGCTACCCCGAGCGGTTCATCGCGTTCCTGTGCGTCGACCCGCGCTATCCGGCGGCGGAACGGCTCATCGATGTCTTCGTGACGCGGCACGGGTGCAAGGGCTTCGGCGAACATGTCAACGGGCTGTGGTTCGATGATCCGCTGAACCTGAGGCTGTACGCGAAGTGCGAGGAGCACGGGCTGCCGTTGGTGTTCGGCGATGACCTCGGGTGCTTCGATGAGCCGGGCCTGCCGAGGCTGGAGCGATGCCTGAAGGAATTCCCGGGCGTGACCTTCTGCGGGCATGGGCCGGGGTTCTGGTCGGCGATATCGGGCGATGACGACAGGACGATCGTGTATCCGACGACGCCGATCAAGCCGGGCGGGGCGGTGGAGAGGCTGCTGGGTGAGTACGAGAACCTGTGCTGCGATATGTCGGCGGGGTCGGGGAACAACGCGATGACGCGCGACCCGGAATTCGCGGCGGGCTTCATCGAGCGGTGGTGGCCGCGGCTGCTGTGGGGCACGGACTACTGCCTCGTCGGGCAAGAGACGCCGCAGGTGCAGTGGATCGCGGAGATCGACGTGAGCGATGAGGTCAGGCACGCGATCGGGCATGGCAACGCGGCGCGGCTTCTGGGCCTCTAGCGCGGGGGATCACTGGGGCGAGTGGAGCTTGCGGAAGGTGAAGGACCCGCTCGTCGTCGAGCCGCCGCGATAGCGTGCGATCAGGGCGTAGCCGCGGGCAGGGTCGTAGGTCTTCAGAGGCAGGCGGTACTCCGTCCGTTCCGTCCACGCGCCGGCATGGCAGTTGTGCTCATCGACGGCTTCCTCTCGGACGACCTCGGGCGCTTCCTTCGCGAAGGACACCAGAGCCATTCGCGTGACCACCAAGCCGAGGCTGCCCCCGCTGTAGACCGGCTCGAAGACATACTCCCCCGGGCCTGACACGAACTCCGACACCTCAAGGCGGCGAGTGACAGCGGGCCCCTGGGCGAACTCAGCCGTGTCCCACTTGCCGATCTCGTGGCGGCGGAAGGGCTTGCCCGCGTCAGGGATGCCGAGCTTCTCCCCCATCGCGGCCATGCGCGTGCTCATGTCCTCGACGAGGCGAGAGCTGAGATCGACGGAGCTGTCGTGAGTTCCGCCGGACGCGACGAGTTGGACCCACTGCGGGTAGAGGGCCACGACTTCATCGCAGGCCGTCGCGAAGGTAGCGAAGCCGGCCTCGACCGCGGGCCGGTCGGCGGCGCTGATGGTCGCACCGCCCTTGAGCCTCTGCCCCATATCCCACAGGCAGCGGAGCATCTGCACATAGTCGCGGGTCATCTTCGTCTCGAGGATCGCGTCGGGGTCGCCGGTCTTCTCGGCGAGGGCGAGGGCGGCGGCGCACTGGGCGAGGTCGCGATCGAACTGCGCGGCTTCCTTGAACTCGCCGAAGATATTGGTGCCGAAGGGGTGCTTCGTCTGACCCGCAGCGATGGCTGCCTCGTCCTTCTGCCACACCTCGAGGAAGGGGAAGTGGGATCCATAGACGTCCCAGCTCACGGGGCCGAGGGTCTCGGTCCAGTCGGCGAAGGCGTCTGGTGAGGAGATGCCGTGGCGACGTGCGTACGATGTGGAGAAGTCGCGGGTGGAACGGCCGTGGGCGTTCCACGACCACTCGGCCGAGCCCTCGACATTGACCCGGTAGAAGGCGTTGCCGGGAATGGTGTACTGGACGAAGCAGCTCAGGCCCTTGTCGACGAACTCGGTCATGCGCGCGCGGACGAAAGGCGGGCACGAGAAGGGCGCGGCGGTGAGCCAGTTCGTGCCGAGCGTCGGGTAGACGCCGAGCCAGCGGCCGCGCTTCGCATAGTCCTCCATCAGCTTGTAGATCATCGGCGAGCGCGAGGTGTTGTAGGTGCGTCCGCCGTCGTAGTAGGAGACCTTCACGCCCTCGGGGGTGACGGCGAGGACCTTGTCGTTCATCGGGTAGCTGCCCTGCGTGAGGAGGAGGCGGAGGCCAAGGTTGGGGCACTGCTTGCGCGCAATCTGCCACGCGGCGATGCACGCGCGGGCCTCCTGCGCCCAGCGATCCTCCTTGCGGCAGTCGGGGCACTGGCAGCCCTTCAACTCCTCGGAGAGCCAGATCATCACGTCGGTGACGCCGGGCGTCTTGCCGAGGTCCGTGAGCCACGCGGCGAGGACGGTGACGGCTTCGGGCCTCGCGAAGCAGATGGAGGTCGGGGCGTCGACGCCCTTCAGCTCGGGATAGGCGGTGAAGATGCCGGTGTCGGCGAGCTGCTCGAGGTGGTGGATGATCGGGACGATGCGGACGGCGTGCTTGCGGCCGCGCTCCAGAAGTTTCGGGTCCATGACCGCGTGGGCCGTCTTGTCGGGGTCGACCGTGAGCTTCGCGTGGACCTCCAGGAGGTTGAACTTATAGTCGCTCATCCACTCGAGGTCGGAGAGGCACGAGCCGCCCCACTCGCCGCGCTCGGCGAGGTCGGGCCAGTCGAGGATGTCGGTGATCGGCAGGTTGAGAACCGCCGCGTCGCCCTTGCCGGTGACGTTGGCGGCGATAAGCTGCTTGAGGGTCTTGGCCGCGAAGTAGGTGCCAATGTCGGTGATTGCGGAGAGGGTGAAAGACGTGACGTCGCCATGGGAAACGGTCGGGACGGTGCGGTAGGCCTGGTCGGAGTTGTGGAGGGATGAAAGCTTGGCGCGATCATCGGGCGAGCGGCGCAAGACGATCGCGAAACCGCCGGCGGGCTGGCCTGATGCGACCGGCACATCGACGCCCGCGGCATCGTGAACGGTTGCGACAAGCTCGGCGGCGGCGCAGCGGTCGAGATCGGTCGCGGCGTCGGGAAGGATGATGCGCAAGCTGACGACCGGGATGCGAGCGACACCGACTATCTTGCACCGCTTCGGCAGCGGACAGAGCGCGGCGAAGAGGCGGGCCTGCGCAGCCGCGTCGGCTACGGGCTGCACCGGGAAGGCGTGGACAGCGCCGCACAGCAGGACCAGGCTCAGGCTCGCGAGCACATCGTACGCCATCGCAATCGGGCCTCCGGATCAGGGGGTGGCACCGCTGAGCAAGACGAGATTGTCCCAGCGAGCGAAGGCGACCGGCGCATCGAACTTGTCGCTCGCCGGACCGATCACCCGTGCGCCGATCAGTACGTAAAGGTCCTGACCGACGTTGGGATCGACGCCCGCTTTGCCTGAGTGATAGCGGGCGAAGCAGGTCTGCCAACCGCGGACCTTGCCGGCATCGGCCTGGAGCAAGGCCACGTCGCCGACCGACTTCATGTCCGGCCCGACCGCGAGACAGAGACGGGCGAGCGAGCCGAACTTGCCGGGCCGGGCGTCCACATATATCTGACCCCAGACGACGTACTCGCAATCGGGCGCGATGACGCCAACCTTCTGCCAGGCCGACATGTCGCTCCGGTTCGCCGCGAAGAGGTTGGCGCAGGCCACGCCGGCGAAGGTGTTGAGGTCGGAGTTGGTGAGCCAGGGCCCGGCTGCCGCACCGCCGGCTCGGGTCATGAGCTTATCGAAGCTCGGGTCGGCGAGGCGGTTGTCGGGGCGGACCATCCAGTCGGTCGATGCAGCGGTGTCGGCCGGATGGGACGCGTCAAAGACCGGATACTTGCCGGTCTTCGCCCATGTGTCGTTGAGGCCCGGCGTCGCGGGGCCCTGCGCGTCGAGATCGACCAGCGCGTGAAAGGCCGGGAGCGGCTGTAGGCGGTAGTGCTTCTCGGCCCACACGTCCACGACTGTCGCGGCTTGCGCATCGGGCGCGGACTCGACCTCGGTCTTGGCCCAGGCGCGAGAGACGATGACGTGGTCCGCACCGGGGGCGTAGCCCGAGTTGAGCACCGCTGGGATGGCGATGCCACGGTTGCGCAGCGGGCTGTCGGCGGCGAGATGGTAGTCGCCCTTCTCGCGGCCGACGATGCGCGGATCGCCGACCACTTCGTCGAGGGTGAGGCCGACCCAGGGCGAGCCGCCCTGCAGTTCGCGGACGAGGCCCGGGTCGGAGACCATCGAGTGCGTGTCGCAGTGGCGCGCCTGACGCCAGATCGGCAGCGTGGCGTAGAGGGTGTTCCAGCCGTTCATGAAGTTGATATGCATGCCGGACGGATGATAGGCGGGGAGGGTCCAGGCGAAGACGTTGTAGTCGGAGAGGTTGCCCGCGCCGTAGGCGGTGTCCTCCGTGATGCCGATGTACGCGCCGGGGCAATCGATGAGGAGGTTGTCGACGACGAGGTTGTTGCGCACGGCCATGAGGGCGTCGGTGATCGGCTCGTAGCCGCTCTGGGTGTCGTTGCAGAGGCGCTGATCGCCGGTGATGATCACGCCCTCGCCGCAGCTATCGAAGACGTTGTGGGCGACGAGGACGTCGGAGCTATAGATCCAGCAAGCCCGGCCGCAGTGGCGGAATACGTTGTTGGCGATCACTCCCCAGCGGCTGATCTCGAAGTAGATGCCGCACGAGCAATTGTCGAAACGGTTCTCAACGATGAGGGCGTTGGCGTCGCTGATGTCGAGCCAGAGGGCGCAGGCGGGCTCATCGTGCCACCAGTTGCGCAGCCACTTGCAGTCGCGCCAGAGGACCCACTTGTTGCCCTGAGTGAGGCAGAGGACATCGCCGCGCCAGCCGTTGCGGCAGAGCTCGTTGCCCTCGAAGAGCATCCGATAGCCGCAATTGCTCGTGAAGCCCATGAGGCCGTTGTCGGCGATGACATTGCCGCGGATGATGCAATCTTCGCCCGACACGATCATGCCGAGGAAGCCGTTCTGCGTGACGCGGCAGTCCTCGACGACGGAGCGGTTGCCAGAGACGCTGACGGCCTGCTCACGGGGCCACTCGCCGTCGGCGATATGGCGGACGTCAAAACCGCGGAGGGTCCAGGTGCCATCGAGGCGGACGCCGATCGTGCGGACGGCCGCTTCGACGACGTGCTTTGAGGGGTCACCGCCATCCGCGAGCCAGACGCAAAGACGCTTGCCGGGGGTGTCGTAGAAAAAGCTGCCGGCGACCAGGTCGGCGAGATCCTTGCCGTCGTACTTCTTCTTGAAGCTGAAGAGGCCGGCCTTCTCTGCGCGCTGAGGGTTGCCCTGGACGCCGACCTGACGAAGGCGGGCCTCGTCCACGAAGACCATCTGGGTGTACTCATCGCGGGGCGCGGCGTAGATGGGGCGATCGCCGGGGAGGCGGGTCCACTTGCTGGTGATGACATCAGCGCCGTCGATGATGGGACGTGCGCCGGGCATGGCCGCGAGGGTGGTTCGGCGAGCCGGATCCTCCCAGTCTTTGCCGGGATATGCGACTTCCTCACGATAGGTCCCTGCGCCGACGAGGATCGTGTCGCCGGGCTGAACCTTGAGCATGGCCGCGCCGATGGTCTTGAGGGGTTTGGCCGCGGTGCCGGGATTGGTGTCAGCGGCGGCGGGGTGTTTCTGTTCGACGAAGTAATCGCGCGCCTGACAACACAGCGGCAAGGCAACCAGGATCATGGGCAGCACATATCTCATAAGTTATCCTCCGATAACAAACGCTATTGCTCGGGCTCGAAGGCCCACATCCCCGTCTTGTTCTGGCGGGCGATGAGGCCGAGGTTCTCCAGGTAGACGCGGTGCATGTTGTTGCCCTCGAAGTTGCCCAGGCGGCCGAGGCCGTTGCCGATGACCTTGGTGTTGAGGCACTGGCCGATGAGCGAAAGGTCGCGGCCGAGGTAGACGTAGGCGAGGCGATGCCCCTCGGCGTCCTGAGTGACCGAATCGTCCTGGATCGTGACCGTCTGCCCCACGGCCATCGCGCGATGAGCGGCGACGGCCTTCTCGTAGAAAGGGTGCTTCGGGTCGAGGCCGACGACGCCGATGTAGTAGATATCCTGGACCTGAGTGCCGAGCTTGACCTTGACGCCCTGGGTGCCGATCACATCGGTGACGACACCCTCCTGCGGGCGGGCGACGGCGCCGGTGATCGCGACGAGGACCGGCACGGGCGAGTAGCCGCTCTCGGGCACGGTCAGGAAGTCGATGTCGCGGATGACCTTGTCCGGGTTCGGGTTCACCCACTCCCAACCGGGGAGCAGAGCGCCCTTGTGCATCGGGTTATCGCCCTGCCACGCGACGAACATGCCGTGGCGGGCCATGGCGTCGGCGAGGCGGACGGGGTCGCTCCACCAGTCGGTGACCTGCTGGCCGTTGACGATGTGGATGTCGACCGAGGTGCCGTCGTCGTAGTTGATGCGATAGCGGAAGGGCTCGTCGGCGTTCCAGGCCATCGTGTGGAGGAAGAAGAGGACATCGGCGCGACGGCCGACCTTGATCCCCTTGACCTCCTTGGGCAGATCGAGGTTATTCGCACTGACCGAGTAGAGGACGACGGCGGCCTTGGGCGAGCCGATCTGGAAGGGAATGCCGTCGAAGACCGGGCGGCCGGTGGGGAGGTTGCGCATGTCGTTTTCGCCCTGATTGGTCCAGCCGACGAGGCCGGTGGCCTTGTCGTCGCGGAGGCCGCGGTTGGCGTAGGGCGAGAGGTCGACGGTGAAGTAGTCATACTGGTTGAGGCGCTGGCGGCGGGCCTGCATCGAGGCGCCTACGCTGCGCAAGGTGCAGCCAAGGTTGGTGAGCAGGAGCGCGCGGAGGCGTGAGGCCGTCGCCGCGACGTCGGGCACGGGCTTGTCGAGGCGGATCTCGTTGATGAGGAAGTAGCCCTTGCCGGCCGAAGGCCCCGAGCCCGTCGAGGGGGCCGGGACCTCGAGCATCGCGTCGGGCCGGGTGAGGCGGGTGACGCGGTCGGCCTGGTCGTCGCCGGCGCAGCACCAGTAGTCGGCGAGGAAGACTTCGGGCGGGCACTCGTAGCCCATCCACCAGCCGCCGTTGTGGCGGATGCCGTTGAGCACGCCATTGTCCGCCCAGAAGAACTCGTGGTTGGAGATGCCCGCCATCAGGCCGACGTTGTCGAGGCGGAAGCAGTGATAGCGGATGTCGATGGGCTCCTGCGCGACCGGAAGGAAGCGGAGGCGGACGCCCAGGAGAGCTTCTAGGGCGGCCTGGCGATCGGGGGTGGGACGGTGGAGCATGACGTGGCCGCCGGCGGCGGCGAAGGACTTCAGCGCGGCGGAGGTGGCGTCGTTGAGGGAGGTCGCGCAGTCGACGATGGCGACCTTGAACCGGTCGGCGGAGAGGTCGGCGGGCTTGCCACTGAGGTCCTCGTAGACGAGGCGCGCGTCATCGAGGGACTTGCGCAGCGAGGAATCCGGCGGGGCGAAGACGGCCGTTGCGCCGAGGGATCGGTAGCATGAGGCGTCGGCGAGGTAGTCGAGAACGTTCTGGAGGAGGGCGCAGGCTTGCGGCGCCACGGTGGCCTTCTCGGTGAGCAGCATCTGGCACAAGAGGAAGCTTCCCTTACCCTCGTACTCCTCGAGGAGGGGCGTCTCGACGATGCCGTCGTTGGTGCCGGCGTCGAGGACCGGGAGGAAGTTGCCGTTGATGGGCTTGCGGAAGTTGGCGGCGCTCACGTAGTGCTCGTCGGCCGGATGGGCGGAGTCCGTCGCCCACCAGCGGAGGTCGGCGTCGGTGATGCCCTTCGTGATCGGGTGGTCGGCGGCGCGGACGTAGGCGATGGTGTCGCGATGGCCGACGGCCTGGGTGAGCGGGGTCGGCAGGAAGTCGGGCGTCTCGCTCTGCTCGAGGATCAGGACCTTGCCGCCGCCGCGGACGAAGGCGGTGAGGTCTTCGCGCCACGGGCCCTGGGGCGCGGGCTTGAGGGCATCGCGGCCAAGGATGAGGGCGTGGCCCTCCGGCGCCTTCAGTTCGGTGAGGACGGTGATCGGCACCTTCATCTTCCTCAGCATCGCGATCGTGGCGCCCTGCGGATCGAATACGGCCACGCCGAAGCCGGGCTTCACCTTCACCGCGAGAGGCGGGTTGATCGTCCACTGCTGAGTCTCGGTATGTACAAGCTTGGTGCTATCGAATAGATAAAGCCTGAACGTACCTGGAGTCGATACCTGTACAGTCGGCAGCGCGATACTTAGACTCAGGCGCTTCACGTCCGCCGGGTTCATCGCCATCTTGACCTCGCCGGAGGCCATCGGCTGGGCGGCCTTAGCGGCGGACTCGAGGCGCCAGCGGAGGGTCAGTTCGGCCGGGCGCGGTATGTCGTTGTGGACGTTGACGTCGCGCTTGATCGTCTGGCCGCCCACGAAGGAGCGGACTTCCTGCTTGAGGATGAACGTCTGCGGAGCGATCATCGACATCGGGGTGTAGGTGTCGACAAGGGCGAACTCCACGTCGCGGAAGCCGTTGATGAAGAAGCGCGCGCCCTCCCTCCAGCCGTGCCCCCAGTCCTGCCCGCCGAGGTAGGCGTCGTCGCCGTCGAGGACGGAGAAGCCATTGGGGCGATTGTAGTCGTCGGGGATCATCGACTCGCCGGTGGTGAGAGGCTTCTGGCCGAGGGTGACGGGATAGTTGTGGTAGGGGACGACGGTCTTGCCATCGAGCGGCCCCCAGTAGGCGGCGTTGGGGACGTCAGGGAACTGGCTCATCTCGCGGGCGTAGTGGAAGGCGTGGTACTCACCCTCGCCGGCGAGGTCGCCGTCGGCCTCCCACTCAATCGGGCGGGCCATGGGGTCGGCGGCGCGCATGGCCTTGCATATCTTCATCTGCCAGCGATGGCCGAGGGTGGTGGCTGCTTCGCCCTGATAGGCCCAGTTCCACAGGTTGTTCTCGTTGCCGGCGCTCCACATCATCACGCAGGCGTGGTGGCCATAAGTGGCGACGACCGCGGCCTCGTGGGCGACGGCGCCGTTCCAGTACGCCTGGTCGAAGGTGAAGTTCTGCTGGGCCATGTCGGCCTCTTCGACCTTGAGCATGAGGCCGGTCTCGTCGCAGAGATCACAGCCCTCCTCGACGCCGTCCATGTTGTGGGTGCGGGTCAACTGAAGCATGTCATCGTGGATCGAGGAGGTCTGGGTGAGCCAGAGCATTTCATAGCGCTTCTCGGGCTGCCACGAGTCGAAGGATTGCCAGATGCCTGCGCCACGACCGGCCCACTGGCTGCGGATCTTGGTCCGCGTGCCGTTGATGACGAAGTAGATGCCGTCGATCCAGATCTCGCGGAAGCCGAAGCGCTGCGTGTGGCGGTCGGGGGCGCCGGAGGATGGGGTGAGGTCGGTCTGGAGGACGTAGAGGTGCGGGTCCTCGACCGACCAGAGGTGGGCGTCGGGCCAGGGCTGGTCGATGCTGACGGTGACCGTCTTCCCAGCCGCGACCTGGACCTTCTGAGCCGGGGGAGTTTTGGCGACCTGGCCGGCGTCGAGGATGGTGGGCTTGAGGGTGACGGACTGGTCGGCCGCGGAAGTGTTGATCAGGCGATAGCGGAGGGTGAGCTTGTGCTGGCGGACGCTGGTGATCGGATAGACCTCATCGACCGAAACGGCGGGGCGGCCCTCGATGGATACCTGGCCGCCGAGGCCGATCGTCCCGGCACCGGGGTAGCCACAGCAGTCGACCATCGCGTCCTTGAAGATGGGCTCCTCGCCCCGGGCCACGCGGTCGCGGTTCTTGGGCGAGTAGGAAATCCAGTCGCGGACGGCGACGAGAAGCTCGTTGGGCTGTCCGGCCTTGAAGGCGGAGGTGAGGTCAACCTCGAAGGGCAGGGAGCCGTGGAGGACGTGGCTCACCGGCTTGCCGTTGAGGTAGAACCAGCCCTCGCTGAGGAGGAGGCCGCACTTGAGCAGCACGCGCTCGCCCTTCACGTAGTCGGGCGGGGTGAAGGTCCTGCGGTACCAGAGGCAGTGGTTCTTCTCGATGTTCTGGACATGCGGGACGTTGACCTTCGCCCACTTCGCATCGGCGGGCGGGGCGGCGCCGGGGTCGGGGCCGGGGAGCGAGCACATCTCCCACTCGCCGCAAAGAG
>PMZA01000352.1 GCA_003170595.1 Armatimonadota bacterium | reverse complement strand
CCTCCGCCCCCATCGCCTGCGGCTCTTCATGGCGCGTTATGTTAAGTAGGGAGTTCAGCCCCGCTGGGCGACCAGGATCAGGTCGCGGGCCTCGGCTTCTGATGTCCAGGTGAAGGCTCCCTTGGCCATCCTCTCCCCCACCACGTCCCCCGTCGCCGCGTCGTGGATCCTGACCGTCCACCGCCCCGCAGGCAGGTCCAACCCCACCTTCAGTGGCGTCGGCTGCGGGTCGCGATACTCTATCGGCCCGCCGTACCCATCCCACGACCGCATCGCCGCCTGGTTGCTCAGATACGCCACCACCACCCGCCGCCCCCGGTAGCACGCCCCGAGGTACTTCCCCTCGACCCGCAAGGCCTCCGGGCCCGGCACCTGCTCGTCATCCAGCCACCGGTAGCGCGCCAGAAGCCTCGCCGGCACGCGATACTCCTCCGGTACGACCCAGTCCTGATGCCACCCGATCGCCCCCGCGCAGCCCGCCACCAACGCCAGCCAGAGGCAGTCGCGCGTGATCCTCGCCTCGCAGACCTCCTCCGCCCGCGAGGTGCCGAACTCTCCCGGCAGGAACGGCATCCCGGCGGTCTGGCCGCGGCGGAGCTGGGCGTACCACTCGGCGCCGAGGCCGTAGTGGAGCTGGAAGAAGTCGCAGCCGAACTCCTTCGCCCAGGCGACCGGGTCGACGTTCGGGTCTGACGCCCAGGGCAGGTAGCTGATGCCGACCGGGTGGTTGGGGTCGAGGCGGTGAAGCTCGTCGCGGACGAAGTGGACCCAGTCGGTGCGCGGCCGCTCGCGGGCGAGGTCGGCGCTGACCGATAGCTCGTTCTGCACCTCCCAGGCGAAGATGCGGTCGTCGTTGGCGAATAGGCGCGTTATGTCCTGCAGGAACAGGCGCTGGCGACGACGTGCCTCGGCGCCCGTGTACCAGTCGTCGGCGCCGGCGTATCCCGGGGCGGTGCGCTCGGTGAAGCCGTACATGCCAAGCGGGCCCCAGTAGAGCACGATCTGGGCGCGGAGGCCGTGGCGTCCCATCGCGTCCAGCATGCGGGCGAGCCTGACCGCGGGGGGGAAGCTCGCGCCGTCGCCGGTGTCCAGGCAACCGGAGGCGAGGTTGAGGCCGACGCGCAGGACGTTCATCCCGCAGGAGGCCAGGTAGGCGCAATGGGCTTCCATCGTGGCGTCATCGGCCACCGGCCAACTCGTGAAGGGGCTCCAGCGGGGCTGCTTGCCGCTGCGAATCGACCCTCCGCCCTCACTGCCAAGGGGGACAAAGACGTGGCCGGAGCGGTCGCGGAAGCGGGTGCCGCTGACGCGGACGAAGTCGCCGTGGGAGACGTAGATCGGGGCGTCGAGGGTGGCCGGGCCGGCGGTGGCGTGGAGGCGATGGGCGCCGGTCTTCATGTTATTGACATCGACGACCCATTGTCCTACGCCGGATGGTCGGATTTTGAGGGACGCGGCGTCAAGATGGCAAGAGGCCTTGGAGGAGGCCTGAAGGTGCCCTGAAGGGTCGCGAAGGGTGAGTCTAAGACAGCTCATCTGCTTAGCCGGATAGGCGAATCTATCGCACTCCAGCACCGTCGCACGGACTGTGAGCCACCGTTTCTCGACCCTTCCGGACGCGGTCAGAGTCACAAGGTAGCTCCCAGGCGGCAAATCGGCTGGAAGTGACATAACGAAATGCCCCGGCGTCGCCTCACGAACCGGAAGATCCATCTTCAGGTCATCGATTCGGGCCGAAAGAGCACCTGATTCAGCTGTGATACCGACCTCCCGTGACCTCGTGAGGTCCACATCCGCCGTTTCCAGGACCACCGGAGGCTTTGGGCGCAGCGAAAGGCGGCTGACGATGATCCACGGATGACCCTCAGCCGATGCCGCGCCGACGTAGATAGACAACGTCGCGGGGCCGGCGATGAGGCCGGTGCTCGAGGGGTCGACGACGACCTGGCCGGGCTTGTCGCCCTCCGCGACGGTCGTAAAACCGAGGCCGGGGCCAGCGATCGCGACATACCAGCGGTCATGGGATGGGCCGACGTCGATCACCAGAGCGTTGCGGAGCCAGTCGGCGGTGGTCGGCACCGAGGCGTTGCCGTAGCGGCGAGCGGGGTCCGTGACCTCGATGCGGAGGCCGGCGTCCGTCGCGGTCACAGTCGCGGTTTCTAGGCTGGTCCAGGAAGCGGCGGGCAGAGGAAGGTCCTGCGCCTCCGAGGCGGCGGCGAGAAGGAGCAGGGCGAGGGCAAGGAGACAGGTTTTCATGGCGTCTCGGCCGTAAGATCGAGATGGGCCAGGCGGAGGTCCACGGAAGTGCCGACAACGGCCGTCAGGGCCTGGAGGATCGCCTCTTCCCTATCGGCCACCGTCGGGAGCAATTCTTGACGCGGGACGAGCAGCGTGAAGCCGCCGTCGTCGTCGCGACGCAGGAAGCAGGCCGCCAGGATCGCCGTCCACTGGCCCTCCGCTCGCAGTACCGCGAGGACAGCCTGCCATAGGGCGGTCTCCTCGGCCGAAACGCCGGGAGGGAGGTACCAGTGCGGCTCCTCGGGCTCAAGTGAGGGGGGCGCCTCTTCCCTATCGACCAACGGGATCGGAGCCGGGCTAGCCGAGCCGAGATCATAGCCGTGGCGTAGGCATGCGACGATCCAGGCGGCGCAAGTGGTTCTCGGCTGCCAACCCTCAGCGCGGCGAGAGGTCAGCGAGTCGAGGACGTGCGCAAGGCGCGATTCGCCGTGCGCGGCCAGGAGGTTGGAGGCAGTTTCGGAATCGATCCCGAAGAGCGCGATGCGGCGCAGGAGGTCTTTGCTTGTGGGGGATTCCCCAGAAGCGACAGCAGCAACGGGGGGTTGGTGTTGCTGTTTCTCAGATTCTGAATCTCCTACTGTTACTTGTGAGTCAACTGGGTGGACAGAGGGCTGTTCACTGGGTTGACTCGGGCTGTCTACTGAGTGGACTGCCTTGCGTCGAGGGTCACTGTCTACTGAGTGGACAGGCATGTCTTGAGGCGCATCGACGATGGGAAGACGGTAGACGGTCGCATCGAAACGATGGCCTCCGCGAGACTGGCGCTCCGTGAGGAGGACCCCCTTCCCGACCAAGCCCTGGATGGCCTTGATCGCTCCGGCCTTGCTCAGACCAGTGCCGTAGTCGAGGGCGCGACCGTCGCGAGTGCGGACGCCGGACACGATCTGGCGGAGGGATATCGCGTCGGAGGGCTTATGGAAGCCGAAGGTGCGGCGGATGATGTACATCATGACCTTGAACTCAGCGGGCGTGAGACGAGCCATTAGGACATCGAAGGCCTCGTCAGGGACCTGGGTGTAGCGAGGCGAGCGGAAGCCGTCGAAGTGGAAAACATCCTCGGCAAGGGGCGGAGGCGAGAGGTCAGACATTGGAAGCATCCTCCGAGAGGTTGTGCGTGCAACAGACGGCTCGCGTCGGGTAGACGAGATGTGAGGATGAGACGAAGAGTGTCTGAGGGATGTGGGGAAGGTGTAGAGCATGGGACGTGTGAGGTGCGAGGTTCGTCCGTGAGACGCAAGGCGCCAGAGATAGGTTAGGGCTGACGTCTGACGGGACGGCGGGGTGGGGCAGCACTGGCCGGCCCACTGGGAGGGGCGATGGCACGCAGCAACACTCAGACGAGGCGCGCCAGCAAGACGCATGGTGCCTATGGGACGGATGGTGCCAGGCAGACGACGGGCGTGTGTGTGACGCGCGCGGCGAAAGACACGATGCATGTACAGCAGACGAGGGCCGTACCACGGGCGGGTATAGTACAGTAGACAAGGACGGACTGCGAAACGACCAACGTCTATTAAACGAGGAACGACAGATCGTGCATCCTTGACTCCCGGACGGGTGTGAATCATCCGACGTGGCACAGCAGAAGGACAATCCTCGTTTGGGAGACGAACATCGGGGCCCGGGACCGAAGGGAGGCAGGTCGAACAGCGCCGGCGAAGGCGTGCCCGCTCCTACCTGTCGCCTTCCTCCGATCCGAAAGTGGTCCATGCTGCTAGAACGTCCTCGGGGACAAGCACAGCGAATTCATACACGAAGCGCGGAAGCTCGGTGACCGATAGCAAAGACAGCTCGGCCTCGAGGCACTGGAGCGCGCGGCGGACCGTCGGCTCGCTCAACCCGGTGGCGATCGCAATGTCGCGACGCGGGCACCGGTAGCTGAGCTGGCCGTGGCCGTAGGATCGCACGAAGAGATAGTGATAGACCAGAAACTCGTAGGGCGAAAGGGTATGGATCAGGGCGTCTGTGAGACGACTGGGCCACGCCGCGCCCCTCGAAGGCACCGCTCGCAGCGCCCCTGATTCCATCGGCTGATACTGGCTGCGACGATACGTCGCTAGAGTCTGCTGAGCCGCCGAAGGTGGGGGAGACGGGGTAGCCTGGGAAGCCACGCGCGGCGAAGCAGGCTCTTCCCAGACGGGCTGGGATGGGGCGGGTGCCGGCGCGGGGGCCTTGGCAGCGCGGGGAATCGGCTTCGGCGCAGGCTGGGGGACGGGATCCGGATCAGGCACGGGCTCAGGCGCCGCAATGGGTGGTGGGTCGACCGGGGCCGGAACAGCAGAAGGCACGGGAGCGCGACCCTCCTCGTGAGGGAGGCCGAAGTAGTCGAGGGTATCGCTCATCCGCCGGAGTTCAGCGGAGAGGCTCCTCGGCTCAGCCTTCTTCTTGCGGGATGCCATCCGAGAGCAGCTCCCTGGCCAGGGCCATGTACTCCTCGGCCCCGCGGCAGTTCGGGTCATAGTCGAAAATGGGCTTCCCGGCCGCCTGGGCCTGGGAGAGGGTCACGTTGACGTGGATGATCTGATCGGTCACGCGATGGCCGAGGGCTTCGCGGAGTTCCTCGAGGATGCGGTTGGCCTCGCGGGTGCGCTGATCGAAGCGCGTGAGGACCGTGCGGACGACCGGCGGAGGGGTCCGGAGGCGCTTGCAGAGCATGTTCACCGTCGCCAGAAGGCGCGTCACGCCGTGGGTCGCGAGGAACGTCGGCTCGACCGGAACGAGGATCTCGTCGGCGACCGCAAGGGCGTTGAGGGTAAGCATACCAAGGGATGGCGGGCAATCGACGAAGATCCACTGCTGCTCGCCCTCGTACTCGTCGAGCTTCCGCTTCAGCTCGACCGGGCCCATCATGCGGGTCAGGAGTTCGGTCTCGACGACGGCGAGTTCGACGGTCGCAGGGACGACGTCGGCGCTCTGCCACGCGGGCCAGACGGCGCGGGCGATAGGGAAATTGTCATCGCGGAGGACGCGGTCGATGGTGCGGTTGGATTCGGCGACTTCCTCGAGGTCGAGGCCGAAGGCGACGGTGGCGTGGCACTGGTGATCGAGGTCGATGACGAGGGTTCGCTGGCCGAGGATACTGCCGGCGGCGGCGAGATTCACGGCGGTGGTGGTCTTGCCGACGCCACCCTTCTGGCAAGCGACGGCGGTTACGCGACGGCGACGGCCGGATTCTGGAGCGATCGGAAAAGCCGCGGGGATGTGCGCCTCGGCGACGACCTGCGCCTCGGGGGCGGCGGCCTCATCGGCATACTTGCGAATCTCCTGGGGGAGAGATTCGTAAGGAATGCGCCACTCGCGACCAATCTTGAAGGCGCCGGGGAATCGATTCTGGCTGCACCAGAGGCGAATCGTGGTCGGGCGCATGCCAAGGAGTTCGGCGACCTGCTCTGCGGTGAGGATACGCGGCATCTGCTACCACCTATAGCGATTATAGCGATAACGGTGGTAGAGGTCAATAGGGGGCGACGTCTGTTCACGCGATGCGAGGTCGTGGCCCGGTGTGCTGCGGCGTTAGCGGTTGTGGATGGTCGCGAGGGCCGTGGGCCGCGATATCACTTATCGGTCGTAGCAGCCGTTCTCGCGAGTTCACGTGCGGGACGGGGATTCGTCATCGCGTCAACCGACGATGGTAGAGGCATCGCGAGGGTCGATGCGGGTGATGCCAGGGAGAGAATCGAAGTGGGTATCGGCGGTGATGATGTGGCTGATTCCGTGGCGCAGCATGACGGCGTAGTGGAGAGCGTCGCGGGGCTCAATACTCTGATGGGCCAGCAAGAGGTCGAGCATAGTCATGCACTCGACCGCCTCGACGGGAAGAACCGTCTGAAGCACATCTGTGAATTCCCCCGCTATCGTGAGACCCAGGTGAAGATCACCGCGTCTGTAGTAAATGTAGACGACTTCCTGAATCACCTCGACATTCGTCACGGCTTCGATCCGGCGCTCCGCAACGGCAGTAAGCAGGTCGGCGCAGGGCACCTTGAACTCGCTCTCACGCCCATTGGCATACATTGGCACGTTGGCGTCGAGGAAATAGGTCATGAAGCTACGGGCACCTTCGTCTTCGGTTGCCGACTCCGTCGCTGCCGCCGAGGGGCTGGTTCATCTTCGGGAGAGCATGCTGTGAGCCTTCGACCGTAGTCGGCGTCGATCTCCTCGGGAGTGGCGATGGGCAGGCTTCGCGCCGCCATGCGCCGGACGATTTCGAGGCGGGCTTCGACGGTGGATCCCCGGAGCGCTTCTTCTAAGGCTGACGCGACCAGGGCGCTCGCGGAGGTGTGGCGCTCACGGGCGAGGCGCTTGGTCCGCTCCCAGAGCTCGGGGTCGATGGTGAGATTCACGCGTATCTTCGGCATGGCGCACACCTCCACTATCTGTATGAAGTATACACACTATCCGGTGGGGGTCAAGCGGAAAGATGGGGGAGAGGGGAGCCGCCTATTCGCCCTCGGGCAGAGGGCTACTCGCCCTCAGGGAGGGGGGCGTAATCGAGAGGCGCGGCGGTGAGGGGGTCGGTCAAGCGATCGCGATCGCTGCCCCAGCAACTGAGGAAGAGGCGCGTGCGGGCGAAACTATCCCCGGGGAGGGGGACGCCTGACAGGACAAGCCGACCGGGCTCGGGCGTGGAGAGGAGGACCGGGATGGGGCGGCTGGTGGCGCCGGGTCCAGCGCGGAGGGCGCCGGCGAGGGCCGCGCCGCCATGGGACGTGGGGCGGATATAGATGGTGGTGATCACTGGCTGGCCCGAGGAGTCCCAAGTGCGCAGGTCGAGGGCGATGTAGCCGGCGACGGGGATGGGTCGGCGAAGGCCTGTCATCTCGGCCTGGAGGACGAGGTTGTCCTGCACCTTGAGGGTGAGGGAGGTGAGATCGGCGCCGCCGAGCTTGCGCCGGGGGCGATGCTGCAGGACCCATTGCGCCGAGAAGGGCAGCACCGAGGAGGGCTGGGCCGTGGCCGTCTCGAGAGGCTGGAGGTTGACCACCGGCAGGCGCTCGAAGGATTCGTTCTGGCGCGCGAAGGCCGTGAGCAGGCGGTCAAAGCTAGGCTCCTGGGAGCGATAGGTCATGATCGCCTGGAGCTTGACCTTCGTGTCGGCGGACGAGAGCGGCAGTCGGAACCAGGGGCGCCGGTCAGCCTGGCCGTTGGGCTTGCCGATCAGCTCGGGCGGCGGGAGGAGGTCGAGGGCCGGGGCAGGCTTGCGTGGGACCGGATAGCCGGGCCAGTGGATGAGGAAGCCGTAGACCTCGACGTCCCGCGCCCAGAGAGCGGCGCCGGGAGTATGCGAGGCGGCCAGAGCCGTGCGGAGGCGGATGGTCTCCAGGGCGTAGCGGACGAAGCAGTAGGTGGCCCAGTGATCGGGATGGACGTCCTGGGGATGGACGACGAAGATCTTAGTGGGGCGGACCTGGTGGAGGAGGGTCATCAGGTCGGCAAGGACCTGCTGGCCACAGTAAGGGGCCTGGGGGGTGAAGGTGCGGGCGTAGGGCGAGAAGGACGTCAGCGTATAGGGCGACTGGTAGGGCGTCGAGTAGAACCAGTGCTCGGGCCGCCACATCGCGACCAGGCCGTTGTTGGGATAGCCGAGGAAGTGGACGCGCTCGGCCGGGAGACCGAGGAGGGCCATGGCGCGGAGCGTCTCGTTCTGGCGGGTGATGCCGAGGTTGATGAAGGCCCGGGGCGAGTAGGAAAGCTCGCGCTCGCCGAAGATGAGGGAGAGTTCGGCGGCGTCGCCGTTGGTCATGAGGACGACGTGGACCTCCGCCCCGGCGGCGACGGCCTGACGGATGACACCCGCGCAGCCGAGGGACTCGTCGTCGGGGTGAGGGGCAAAGATGAGAATCCGGTCGGTGGGCAGGAGGCCGGGCATCTCGTCGATGAAGCCGGTCTCCTGGAGGGCGCGCTTCCAGGCGAGGTGCGTCATGAGCCACGAATAAGCCGCGACGATCATCACGAAGGTGATGACCAGCGCGAGCATCGACACCCGCGGTCGGCGGCGGGCGGCGCGGTAAAGCTTGCGAACCTTATGCCTCACGCGCCTCACCTTCCGGCGCCAGATCCGCCATCATGATGTCCCACGCCCCGCGCGTATCCTGGAACTGGCCGACGTCGCGGAAGCCATTGCGCAGATAGAGGCCCTTCGCGCCGACATTCGCCGGGCGGACCTCCAGGCGGGCGCAGGTCATGCCCAGCCGCCGGAAGCGGTCCATGCCAAGGCGGAGTAGGGCCTTCCCGAGGCCGCGGCCCTGGTAGGCGGGGTCGACGGCTATGGAAAGGATGCGGCTGGGGCAGTCGGCGTTGGGGGCTCTATCCGCGCCGCGAAAGCTGAGCTTGTCGCCCAGGACCGCCCAAAGCGAGCGGAATCCCATGCCGTAGCGGCCGGTCAGAAAGTGCCAGGCCCAGGTGAAGATGATCCCATGGAGGACGGCGGCGCGGGCAATGCGGCCGACGTAGGCGGGGGAGAGGCAGTAGCCGACGATCTTCCCCCCGTCCTCGGCGACGAAAAGGCAGTCGGGCTCAGAGACGATGGCCGGGAGGAGGACGTCGGCGATGGCGAGGGGCTGGAGGTTGGGCGTGTGGAGTTCTTCGAGGCTATCCGGGAAGGCGCGCAAGTAGACCTGCGCGGCCCCGAGGAGGTCGCGTTTGGTGGCGGTGCGGTAGGTGATGGCTGTGTCAGTCGACATTGTATGGGTGAATCATCGAAAAGCGGGCCGGATTCTATCCGCATACGCGGATCGTATGCGGTCTCTCCGAAAGACGGCCACCCCGCGGCGGCCATAATGGCCATCCAAGAAAGGGGAGCGCTCTCGCCCCCGGCATCACCGCCCCCGGGTTGTCATCCTGAGGGAGGCGTTCTAGGCCGACCGAAGGATCTCCTTTTTTCGTCAGGCTCCCGGCGGCAGCGCACGCGTACCCTGCGAAAGAATGATATCCTTCGTCAGCAACGCAAACCGTTGCTTCCTCAGGATGACAGCCCGTTAGAGAGACGTCAGCAGCTTACGCAGTGCGTGTCCATAGTGCCCGCCCTACAAAGGATCAAAGACAAAGGCCGGCGGGGATAAATCCCCACCCTACAAAGAACAGCAAGCAAAGAAACTTAGCGTGCGGGAAGCTCGAAAGCGACGACGCGGTCGACGGATACCGCCGCCTTGCCGTGCCAGAGAACCCGCGTCTCCAGGAGGCTGGGCGTGCCGGGCCAGTCGACCATGAAGCTGAACCACTGATATTGGCCCACATGGGCGAAGTCGCCGACGTTAAGGTCGCGGCTGGCCAGGACCTTCGCGAGGCCGCCGTAACCTCCCGCGAAGGCCTCAAGGCTCGCGACCTGCGTATCAGCCGTCAGAGAGTCGGGCACAGGGCCCAGCTTCAGCCGGAAGGCCACAAGATAATGCCCCTTCGGCAGGCCGACGTAGGGTCCATATACTATATGGCCGCCCTGAGCGCCAGCTTCGGGTGAGGCCCAGGCAGTGCCTCGGAAGGCGTCGGGGTCGGCAACGGCGCTGCCGGAAGTGTGCTGAAGCCCCGTCGCGGGCCAGAATCCGGCCAGCTTCGCCTTCGGAATCGTCGCCCCCGCAGGTGCCGGGACCGTCGACAGGAGCACATCATAGCTCTGCGTGCCACCAGCCGCCTCGACTGAGAGGTGGGCGGTGTCGGCAACTGATCCGGCGGGCAGGTTAAGCGCGAAGTCGTCGAGGGTCGTCGACGCGTTGGCCGCGAGCTTCACTTCTCGCGAGAAGGTCCGGCCTGCCGCGGCAACCTCGACCTTGCCCTGAACCGCTTGGTCGGAGGCGTTGGCGAGGGTCAGCGGGAGGGTCGTCGGCGTGCCCTCCAACGCTGCCCAGACCGGCGGCTCGTTGAGGCCCGTCCCGCCGACGATGATCTTGCCCTTGGCCCATGCTCGCCAGCCCGCGAAGGCCTCATCCAGCCTCGCCGCCTTGAACTTCTCCGGGTCGAGGGCCTTGGCGATCTCTGCATCGAGGGTGGCGTGGTGCGAATAGTTATGTAAGTCCGCGTAGACGAGGATGATCGCCGGCGCATAGCTCGACTTTGCGATCTCCTCGATGCGGCCGACGACCCACTTCACGGCCTCGGCGCGCTTCTGGTCATCCTCGAAGGTGGGCACCCAGGAGTCCTGGTGGAGGTAGGCCGNNGCGAGGCGGTGATGGGCGGTCGGGATGCCGGCAATGAGTTCGGTGAGGGGGTTGGGGGCGTTGATCATGAGGCCCAGGGGCTGGGTGATCTCGGCATACTGGCGCTTGACCTCGGGCCGCTCGGCACCCCAGAGGTCGATGACGTGGATGTCGGCAAGCTTGCACGCGTCGGCCGTGTGATGGGCGAATTGGCCGAGGTTGGGCATCACGTCGGGATAGGTGTAACCCGCCCCTGAGCAGCCGGCGAAGAAGTAGTCGT
>PMZA01000041.1 GCA_003170595.1 Armatimonadota bacterium | reverse complement strand
CCACTAGCCCCGTCGCGTTCGTTGTCTCGAGCAGCGTCAGACTATGCGGCCGGGTAGGCGCTTGCCACATCAGCCGCGCCTCAGCCTTCGCCACATCCGTCAGCCGCAGCAGCCCCGCCAGCTCCGCCCGCAGCTCTTCCCGCCACCGTCCGGGGTCGTCACGCCACGCGCCCGCGAACCTCAGCCGCGGCTCCCTCGCCCGCGCCTGTCGTCGCAGCCACGCCCCCACATCCCTCTCCGGCGGCCGGTCGTCTCTCATCGCATCGCCTTACGCAGCCTCAAGCTCCGACGTGCACGCCGGGCACCGCGTCGCCTTCAGCGCAACCTTGGTCAAGCAGAAGGGGCACTCCTTCGTCGCCTCGACCACCGGCGCCTCTTCCCGCCGCAGCTTGTTGAAGCTCTTCACCACGAGGAACAGCACGAAGGCCACGATGACGAAGTCGATGATCGCGTTGATGAACAGCCCGTAGTTCAGCGTCGCCGCCCCAGCCGCCTTCGCCGCCGCCAGCGTGTCGTAGTGCTGGCCATTGAGGCTGACGAACCGGTTGGCGAAGTCTGCCTTCCCGATCAGCAGCCCGATCGGCGGCATCAGCACATTCTCCACTAGCGACGTCACGATCTTCCCGAACGCCGCGCCCAGGATGAAGGCCACCGCCATGTCCACCAGGTTTCCCTTGACCGCGAACTCCCTGAACTCCTTCAGCATTCTCATCTCCCCCCACGGCTCATTGGTGTCCCACCGAGATGCCCATCGGCGTCGGCGCGGGCTCGATCGTCAGCCGCGTCCTGTGCGCCAGCACCGTAAGATCCAGCCGTCCATCCGCATCGGCCCTCACGACCTGCTGCACTGCCTTCCGGCCTTCCTCCGCAACGGTCACCAATTGCGCCGACCCGGACGCGATAGGGTAGACGCCGCTTGCCACCAGGACCTCCACGTTGTTCGCCGCCGGCCGGTCGATCCTCACGCCGGTCTTCCCCGTCCGTAGCGCCACCTGGTCACCGTACAGCATCACCTGCAGCGCCTTCGGCCCGACCAACTCGACTTTCGACACGCACCCGCCCTGGAAGGGCCTCACCGCCACCGGCAGCCGCCGCAAATGATATATCCCTCCGCCCGGCGCATCCAGCAGCAGGTCCACATCGCCGCCACCCGCCGTGGTATAGCAGTACGCGCCCTCATGCAGCGCATCCCGTGCAGCCATCGCCGTCAGCTCCACCGTCCCACTCCCGCGCGTCACGACCGCCGCCCCATCCTCCACGACCGCCAGCGACGCCCCACCCGGCCAGAACCCGCCCGCCAGCCGGTAGGTAGCCCGCCGCTCACACACGGCCTCATGGAACGCCGCGAACAGCGGGTCGCTCGGCTCCCACATGTCCCACAGCCGGAAAGTCGCGAAGACCCCGCCGCCCTGGCCATGTCGTCGCCCGAAGATCCCGGCCACCAGCCGCCCTTTCTTGTCCGGCGTCGGCTTCGTATCTGCGATCGCGATGGTCTCCACATCCTGCGGCGGCGCGCAGTAGGTCAGATAGCTCTCGAAGGGTCGCGGCTTCCGCTCCGTCGCCGAAGCCACACCGCGCTTCTCCACCATCACCCCACGCGCCTCAGCCCCGGGCGGCACTCCAGGCAGCAGAGCACTCGCCCGCGCCACCTGCCAAGACCCGGTCTTCATCAGCCCATCGGTGAACCGTCCCAGCCCGGTGATCGTCGACATCGGCGGCGCAAGGCTCTGCCAGCTTCCGCTCTGGTACATCCCCAGCCCCACATCAGCCACCAGCAGTCCTCCGCCCGCCACCCAGTCCTCCAGCGTCGTCGCCACAGGCAGCGGCGTCGACAGCGCGTGTGGCGCAAGGATCGCCCCATACCGGTCCAGGTCCGTCGCCGCAAGGTCCGCAGGCGTCAGCACATCGGCCGTCCCATACGCGCACCCTCGCCGGAAGAGGTAGAACAGATCGCCCGGCTCACCCGTCGACCACGTATCCAGGTACCCGTACGCCGGGTTCTTCAGGTCCGCATACCGGCCATCCGGCATCCTCACCATCTGGAGCCCGCCCGCGTAAGGCGTCCACAGGAACGCATAGTTCGGCTGGGGGCGCTGGCTGAAGACCGCCGCGTTGGCCAGCGGACCAAACTGCCGCCCGAGGAGCGCGATCCGCTCATCGACCCGCCGCGGCTCCATCGGCTGCGGCTCCTTGCCGGCCTCGAGGGGGTACGATATCAGCCGCGTCCAGTCCTCGATCGCGAAGCCCCGCGCCCCATGAGCCGCTGCCTCCATCGCCCAGTATCGCGCCGCGCCCGAGTAGGACAGCGGATTCGGCGACATGGGCAGGAACAGTGAGGGGATCACGTCAAACCGCCCGCCCCTCCGCGCCAGGTCCACCTCGTGCACGTTCCCCGCGATCGGGTCGTCCTCCATCACGTCCGGCCTGATCGCCGGGATGACCACGTCGTACGCCGGCGGCACCGACGCCAGGCTCCGGTAGAGGCTGATCCGCCCCGTCATCAGTGGCGTCTTCGCATCATACCGCCGGATCGCCGCCGCCCACCTCGCCATCACCTGCCCGAACACCTCGACCTGCTCGTCGGCCACATCCACCGACGCCGGTCCCACGCCCCACGGCTGGCTCGCATCGGCCGCCACCGCGGCGTCGCGGCTGATGTCGCGGAAGCCCGAGAACCTCGTCCCCCACGTCGCGTTGAGCGCCTCCACCGACCCGTACCTTAGCTCGAGGAACGTCTGCAGGTCCGCCGCGCTGTACGCGATCGCCACTTCCAGATAGTCATCCGTCTGCCACGCGGCCAGCCCCGGCACATCCCGCAGCGCCGGCACGACCGTCTGGATGTACGCCTCGTAGTCGCGCCAGTACGCCGTCGCCCCGAGGTCCAGCCGCTGCTTGATCTCGAAGTTCGTAGGGAGTTGCACGACGATCTTCAGGCCCGACTCGGCATAGCGGGCGATTTCGCGCTTGATCTCGGGCAGTATCTCGGGGGCGTCCAGGGGCAGCCTGTACTGCAGCGCATTGAGGCCCAGCCTCTGCGCCACATCCACCGCCTCTCGGTCTTGCATGCCCTCGACGAAGAACAGCGGCTCAGGCACCCGCCAGGTCCGAGGCCTTCCCGCCGCCGAGGCCGTCGCCGCAAGCCCGGCAGCCAGCACCGCGGCCGCTACGATCAGCGCCAGCCCGGCCCGCCGCCTCAATCCGACTACGCTTCCAGTTCCGGCAGCCATTCCTGGCGCCTCTCGAGGGCATCCCTCGCCGCCGCCTGCTGAGCGCGCTGCTTGCTCGTCCCGCTGCCGGCGCCGAGGGTCTTGCCCATGAACCGCACCTCGACCGTGAAGGTCCGTGCATGCGGCGGGCCCTGCTGCGACGCCGTCACGTATTCGGGAAGCTGCTGCGCGACCGCCTGCAGCAATTGCTGTATTTCGCTCTTCGGGTCGAGGGGTGATCCGTCCTCGGCCAGCTCCGCCAGATCCTCGCTCAGGATGCGGAGCACGAACTTCGTCGCCCCGGCCATCCCCTGCGCCAAGTACACCGCCCCGATCAGCGCCTCCACGCAGTCCGCCATGATCGACGGCTTCCGCGCACCACCCGACGCCCGCTCCTGAGGCCCCAGCAGCACGAAGTCGCCAAGCTCCAGCCGCCGCGCCAGCCTCGCCAGCGTCTCCCGCTTCACGGCCTCCGACTTCAGCCGCGTCAGCACGCCCTCCGGCGACTCGGCCAGCACGCCGAACAAGTGGTTCGCCACCGCCAACCCCAGCACCGCGTCGCCCAGAAACTCCAGCCGTTGGTTAGACTGGTGCGGCTGCAAACCCTGCTCGTCGCACCACGACGGGTGGCTCATCGCCTGCGCCAGCAGCTCATCCCCCACGGCTTTGAGCCCCAGCCGGCTGCGCAGATCGTCCCAGCTATAGGTCAGTTCCTGTTCAGGAGTCTCCACGGCTATTCCATCCCCTAGGAAGAAAGCCGCCCCTCATGAGGCGGCTCCCCCTGCCAATGAGCCCTCTATCCTTCCTTAATGCTACACCACGTCTGCGGTTCCAGGCTATACCTTCTTCACAACTAGCACGGCGTTATGTCCGCCAAACCCGAACGAATTGCTCATCGCCGCCACGATTTCCCGCTTCTGCGGTTCCTCGCGCACGAGGTCGAAGGCATAGTCCCGCTCAGGGTTATCGCAGTTGACTGTATGCGGCACCACCGAGTCTCGCATCGCCAGCAGGCACACGGCAAGCTCCGTCCCGCCGGTCGCGCCAAGCTGATGCCCGTGCACCGGTTTCGTGGACGACACGCTCACCTTCGCGGCATCGTCGCCGAGCAGCCGCTCGATCGCCGCCGCCTCGGTGAGGTCGCCCTCATGCGTGCCCGGCGCGTGGGCGTTGATGTACCCAAGCTCGCCCGGTTCGAGGCTGGCGTCCCGCAAGGCCACCCGCATCGCCCGAAAGGCGCCATCGCCATCCGGCGCCGGCGCGGTGATGTGATAGGCATCGCCTGTCGCGCCATAGCCGGCCAGTTCGCCGTAGATCTTGGCTCCGCGGCTCTTGGCGCGCTCCATTTCCTCGAGGATCATGATCGCCCCGCCCTCGCTCATCACGAAGCCGTCGCGGTCGCGATCGAAGGGCCGGCAGGCGTGCGCGGGGTCATCGTTGCGTCGCGACAAAGCCTTTGCCGCGCAGAACCCGCTCAGGGCCGACTGGTTGATCGTCCCTTCGGCGCCACCCGCGATCGCCACGTCGCACATCCCGTGCCGGATCTTCAGGGCCGCCTCGCCGATGTTGTGCGTCGAGGTCGCGCAGGCCGTGACGATGGCCAGGTTAGGCCCCTTCGCCCCGGTCTCGATGGCGATCATCCCGGCGCACATGTCCGAGATGAGCATCGGTACGAAAAACGGGCTCACCCGCCGAGGACCCCGCTCGAGCAGAACTTGGAACTGGTACTCGAAGGTCGTCAGACCCCCGATGCCCGAGCCCACAATGACCGCCGTCTCCTCGAGCATGTCCTCGGGCAGTCGCTGGAGGCCGCCATACCCGGCGTCAGCCAGCGCCAGATGCGCCGCCACCAGTCCGAACTGGCAGAACCGGTCGCACCTCGTCGACAGCTTCTCGTCGATGTAGGCTTCCGGATGCCAGTCCCGCACCTGGCCCGCTATCTGCGTCGTGAAGGCGCTGACATCGAAGCCTTCGATGGGACCAATACCAGTACGGCCTTCCAGGCAGCTCGCCCAGAGGCTCTCGACTGTCGAACCGGCCGGTGTGACTAACCCGACGCCGGTTATCGCTACGCGTCTCGACATTAGCCTGCTCCCACATGCCCCGGACGCCCGCTCTTCACGGGCGCCCGATCCTCGGTGCCTCTTACTTACCCCGTGACGCCTCTATCGGCCAGGTACTTCACCGTATCCCCGACCGTCCGGATCTTCTCGGCTTCCTCTTCAGGGATCTCCACGCCGAACTCGTCCTCGAACGCCATGATGAGCTGCACAAAGTCCAGCGAATCCGCCGCCAGGTCGCCGTCGAAAGTGGCGTCTTCGGTAATCTTGCTTTCAGGTACCTTCAGTTCCCGCGCAATGACGTCTCGCACTCTCTCAAACAAAGCCATGTAAGTCACCTCCAGGGAAATGAACCGCTGGCGCGGCGCAAAACTCTCTTCTTGGACTTGCTCCCTACATGTACAAACCGCCGTTCAGGTGCAGCACATGGCCGGTGATGTACGAACCCCCCGGCAGGCAGAAGAACGCCACGCACTCCGCCACATCCTCCGGCGTCCCCGCCCTGCCCAGCGGCACCTGGTCCATCCACGCCTGCTGCGTCTCTTCCGGCAACGCGCGGAACATCGCCGTATCGACGACTCCCGGCGCCACCGCGTTGCACGTGATGTCCCGGCTCGCGAACTCCTGCGCGATCGTCTTGGTCAGCGCGATAAGCCCGCCCTTGGACGCGGCGTAGTTCGCCTGGCCCGCGTTCCCGCGCGCTCCAACGATAGACGCGATGTTGATGATCCGGCCGTACCGCGCCTTCACCATCGGCCGCACTGCCGACCGCGTGCATACGAAGGCGCCCTTCAGGTTGATCTCCAGCACCGAGTCCCACTGATCATCCTTCATCCGCATCAGCAGCGAGTCGCGCGTGATGCCGGCGTTGTTGACCAGAATGTCCACGCGGCCCCACTTCTCCATCGCGGCCGCAACCATCCCATCGACCGCCTCCGCGTCGCTCACCGACGCCGTCGACACGATGGCCTCGCGCCCCGCAGCCTCGACCTCCGCCACGACCTTCGCCGCCGCTGCTTCGACGACATCATTGACGACGATGTTCGCCCCCAGCGACGCCAGCTTCAGCGCTATCGCGCGCCCAATTCCACCGCCGCAGCCCGTGATTATCGCTACCTGACCTGTCAACGGCAAGACCCATCGCCTCCTAAGGCGTATACGACCCGGTCGCTACTTACTCTCGATTCGGGACAATACTTCTCCCGCGGCCATCCGAGCCGCAGTGAACTTCTCCGGGTCGCCCATCAAACTCGTGGACATGCGTCCTCCAGCGTTGGGAATCTGCACCAATTCTAGCACACGGTCAAGCGCCCGCCGTGCCTCAGCGTTACCCGCCTTCGCGTGCTTCTGCAGTGCCGCCAGTATCTCGTAGTCATCCACGCCTTCCCGCGCCGCCTGCAGCCGTATGCTCGCCACCGGCTCCGCCTGCCCGCACCCGCTGCCCGGATACGTCAGGAACCCGTCCCCGTTGGGGTAGCGCACGAAGTAGTACTCCTTCCCGTTGTCGCTCTGGCTGATGAACTTGTGCCACCCGATCTGCCAGGGGTCATAGGTCCACCAGTTCGAGCCCCAGAACTCGTACCCCTCGATGTCATACTTAAGGTCCAGCCACGGCAGTATCCGCTCGATCGCCAGGAGCGGCGTATCGGTGCACATCTGCCCATCCGTCGTGAAAATGAACCGGTCGCCCGCATCCCGCCGCTCGGCCATCATGCTCGGCGCGAAGCCGCCCTGCGGCCCGGCGCCCCACATCGTCAGATGCCCCGCCAGCCCCTTGATGTACACCCACGTGCTCGAGTAGATCGGCACATCCGGCGCCACCGACTTCGCCAGGTCCGCCAGCCGGTTCAGCCCGTCGATGGTCGGCTGGTTCTCCGCATGAGGCTCATCCGACAGGTAGTACTCCACCTTCTTCCGCCATCCCTTCTCGGTCAGGTGGTCGATGTAGAGCTTGTACGCTTCCTTCCACACCTTCTCGTAGTCCGGCGACGTCGGGTCCACGCCCAGGAACTTCCCCGGCGTATAGGCCCAGCCCGCCGCGTAGAACAGCCACGGCGTGTAGACCCGGTTGCAGTGAAGCTCGTCCAGCAGGAAATGGGCCTCCTGGTCGAACTTCGTCGCGTCCATCGTCACCTTCCCGTTCTCGTACTTGAACTCCGGATACGGCTCCGAGTACGACGGCGACACGTTGTACTTTGCCAGCAGGCGCCACCATATCCGCCGCGACTCATCCATCGTCTTCCCCGGTATCACCTGCATCGCGCCGCCGAGCCCCAGGTCCATCATCGCGACGCATTTCCTCTCGACCGGCAGCGTGAAGTTCCACACCGCCAGCGTCACCGGCATCTGGATCGTCTTCCCGCCCGCGCTGATCTCGACCGTGCCTTTGTACGTCCCCGGCTTCGCCTCGGCCGGCACGTGCACATCGAACCACAGCGCCTCACACACGCCCGCCTTCACCGCCACCGTGCCCGCCTTCACCGGCGCCAGCGGGTCCGGCCATTGCCCCGGCCATCCATCCCCGCCCCGGTTCCGGGCCAGCATCCGGTGATACGTCGGCTCCTTCGTGCTGTCGTAGCCGATGTTGAAGTCGACTGGCACCCGCCGATTGTCATACACGTCCGGCGCCGCGATCTTCGCCCCACCCGGCCCGGTCAGCGCCGTGGCGCCCACCGTCAACTGCGCATCCCGCGGGCAGTACACGGCCACCTGGAACGCCTCGTACTGGTTCCGCGCCGCCGCGATTGCGATGCTTTGGCTCATCTTCAGCGGCGGCAGGTCCTCG
Organism: Armatimonadota bacterium; assembly: GCA_003170595.1. Taxonomy (GTDB): domain Bacteria; phylum Armatimonadota; class Zipacnadia; order Zipacnadales; family FEN-943; genus FEN-943. Next base: position 39,252 of record PMZA01000041.1, on the reverse strand, counting down.
CCGAAGGTCTTGACCTGCGAGTTGACCGGCCACGCCGTCAGCTCCGCCGGAGCCTTCCGCGCCTCGATCTCCCCGGCCACGCCCATGCTCGCCTCGGTCAGCCGCACCTTGTCATGCCACACGGTCCCGTGGCAGTTCATCGTCAGATGTATCTCAAGCTGCGCCGCATCCGGCGGGGCGACCGCCATGACCGACAGCTTCGTCCAGTCGGAATTGCCGGACAGGCCTTGCCCCGTGCTGAAGAACGCATTGGTCGCCAGGCTCCCATCAGCCTTCAGCCAGTGCCCGTGGATGTGCACGTCCCCGTCGATGCCCTTCGTTTTCAGGTAGCCCGACAGCACGTAGGCCATCCCCGGCGTGGTCGCCACCTTCTCGCGCCACCCGACCCAGCCGACTTCCTTCATCTCCACCGGCGCGGTGAGTTCGAGGCACCAGTCGCCATCGATCCCGCCTCGCACCCGCTTCGCCGTCCACAGCGTGCTGTCCCGGTTGCCTTCGAGCCCCGATGTCCACCCTGCCGGCGTGATCCCCTGCCCCTCTTCCATGCTGCCGTTGATCGCAAGATTCCCCATCTGGCTCGCCGGCAGGGCCGCATGAGGCTTCGGCGGTGTCGCGCTCGCGTAGAGCCACAGCACCTTCTCCGACCGCGCGGGCACGCTCGTCGCCGCGCTGATCTGGTCGTCGAGACTGCCCCCGAATTCCGCCGGGCTGTCCGGCTGTTCGGGGTCGACCACCATCAGCCCCGGCGTCGCGCTGAAGCCCAAGAGCTTCGCCATCCTGTTCCTTAGGTGCCGAGTGTCGAAGGTCACCATCCGCGCCGGAGCGGCCGCATCATCGAAGTTGCGCACACGCATCGGCGCCCGCCACGCCCACTCTCCGCCCGCCGGCCACGGCGCCGCGTCTCCGATGACCTTCAGCTCGCGCTTATCCGCATCCCCGACGCGCGCCTCGATCTCCTTCCCGCCGCCCACGACCTCAAGCTTCGCGTCGTCGAACCACGCGACGCCCGTCCCGTGCAGCAGCGTTCCGCACTGCATCGTCTGCCCGCCCACGGGCACCTCGAATTCGATGGTCGCAATCCTCCAGTCGAAGGTGCCGTCCCACTGTTCGCTCTTGTTGACCATCTGCGGCTGGGTGCCGTTGACGTGTATGTACCAGCCGGCGGCGCCCTTCACTCCCTCCGCCTTGACCCAGCCCGTGAACCGGTACTTGGTCCCGACAGTGACCGGGATGCTCGTCTGGTTGTACTGCACCCACGTCGCCGACGCGCCCTCGTCGACCTCGCACTTCGCGCACCAGTCGCCGCTGTGGGCCCCGCCCTTCACTCTCGACATGCGGTGCTGCGCGTCCTCGGTGCCACCGCCCCAGCCCGCCGGCGTAGCATCGGTCCCGGCCTCAAAGCCGAGGTTCACCAGTCCCGATGTCAGCCAGTCCGGCACCGCCCATGCCTTCTCGTTCCCGGCATAGATGTACACCGTGGGGTTCTCGCCAGCCTTCGCCTCGGCCGGCAGCGTAAGGACATCCCCCGCCGCCAGCTTGCCCTCATGCTTCGGCGCACCGTCTGCGTCCACGATGTCGAAGAGCAGTTCCGCCCCGCCGGCCTCCACGACCCGCACGCTCGCCACCCGCAGGTCGATCAGCGCCGACGTCCCATCCGCCGTGCTTATCGTCACATGCACGGCGGTCCCATCCAGCGCCGCGCCGGATGTGTTCTGGATCTCGAGAGGCACGCGCACCGGCCAGTACCCGCCGCCATCGTAGCTGAGGGATTGATTCCACGGCGCCGCGGCCATGCTCGCTCCGCCCGCCGCCACGAGAAGCCCTGCCATCGCGAGAACCCAGAGTCCCTTCATCAGGTACCGCCTCCGATGATCCACCTTACAGGCCCGTCGTGCCGCCTAGGCCTCCACCTGCTCCAGCGTCCCGACCGCTCGCGCCGCCACCTTGCCATCGATCCTGCCTATAAGCTTCGTCAGAACTTCCTTGGGGCCTACCTCGATGAACTCCGTGATCCCCGCGGCGATCATCGCCCGCACGCTCTCCTCCCACCGCACCGACCCCGTGAGCTGCAGCCCCAGATTCGCCCGAAGCTCGACCGCGGCCTTGTGTGGCGCCGCGTCAACATTGCAGTACACTGGCGCCTGCGCGTCGGCCATGTCAGCCCGCACCAGCGCCTCGACGAATTCCTTGGCCGCCGGGCCCATCAGCGGCGAATGAAACGCCCCCGACACCGGCAGAGGTATCGCCCGCCCGCCGCAGCCCTTCACCGCCACACTCGCCTCGGCCACGGCCTCCGGGTCGCCCGATATCACGAGCTGTCCCGGGCAGTTGTAGTTCGCGATGACTACCGTCCCTGCCGTCACGCCGTCCAGCGCTTCTTGCAGCGCCGCCGGTCCCAGGTTCATGACCGCGGCCATCGTCCCCGGCCGCGCCTCACCCGCTCGCGCCATCAACTCGCCCCTCGCCCGCACCAGCCGCACCGCCTCCACCGCCTCGAGCGTGCCGGCCGCGACGAGCGCCGAGTACTCGCCCAGGCTATGCCCGGCCAGGGCCGCGACCTCCGGCCTGCCCTTCTTCCCGACCCACGCCACCAGCACCGCGACCGAGTGCGCGAGGATCGCCGGCTGCGCGTTCTGCGTCTTCTTAAGCTCGTCCTCAGGCCCCTCGAACATCACGCCCAGCAGGTCGAAGCCTGCCGCCACGGCCAGCGCGTCCAGTGCCTTCTTCGCGGCCTCGGACCCCTCATAGAGGTCCTTCGCCATGCCGACGTACTGGCTCCCCTGCCCGGGGAAGACGAGGGCTATGCGTCCGCTCATTGGCCTGCCGCTTCCTTTTTCGCCTTCAGATCGGCGACCAGCCGCCTCGCCACAGCCGGCGCATCGGCCACAAATCCGTAGTCGGCCGTGGCAAAGATCGGCGCCCGCCCATCGGTGTTCACCGCGACGATGACCTCCGCCCCGCGCACGCCCGCCACGTGCTGCACCGCGCCGGATATCCCGAACGCCAGGTAGTACTTCGGCTGCACCGTGATGCCAGTTTGCCCGATCTGGCAGTACACCGGCGCCCAGCCCTCATCGCACGCCGCCCGCGTCGCCGCCACCGATCCGCCCAGCAGCTCCGCCAGCTCGTAGAGCAGCTCGAAGTTCTCCTTCGTCTTCATCCCGCGCCCGCCGGCCACGATCACTCGCGCCTCGGGCAGGTCAACCTGCGCCGCCCTCGGGTCCACATCGCGCAGGAGCACCGTCAGCGGATCCTCGATGTCCTTCACGAAGCCGCTCACGTCCACGATCTCCGCCGTCGCGCCTTCGACCGGCGCATCCGCCAACGTGAACGCTCCCGGCCTGACCGTCACCATCTGCGGCCTATGCTCGGGGCAGCAGATGTCCACCATCGCGTTGCCGCTAAACCCCGGGCACGCCTGGACGAACCGCCCCTCCTCGTCCACCTTGAAGTCCAGCGCATGCGCGGTCAGCCCGGTCCCGAGCCTTGCCGCCACCCTCGGCGCGAGGTCTCGCCCTTCCGGCGTCGCAGCCAGCAGCATGATGCTCGGCTTCCGCTGATCAGCCAGCCGCGTCAGCACGCCCGCATGGGTCAGCGTCCTGTATGGCTCCAGCGCCTCATCATCCGCCACGTACACCCGCGCGACGCCATACTTCGCGCCCTCTTCCGCAGCCTTCAGGAGGTCCTGACCCATCAGCACCAGCTCGACATCCTCGCCCGTGCTCTCGCGCAGGGCCATCGTTGCGCCCAGCATCTGCTTCGTCACCGGCGCCAGCGCGTCGCCATCGACCTCGCCGACGACCCATATCCCGCGCCAGTCCTTCTTCTCTTCGGGGCTCACTCGCGGCATTTACGCCACCCCCGCCTGGCCCAGGATTTCGACAATCCGCGCGGCCGATTTCTCCGGCGACACCTCAACCTTCTCCGACTGAGGCCGCGACGGTGGGGGATAGGCGCTCAGCGTCTTCGTCGGCGATCCATCCCATCCCACGTCCGCCTTCGTCAGCCCCAGGTCCGCCGCCGTCATCGTCTTGACCTCAGCCGTCCGCGCCCGCTTGATACCGACCAGGCTCGGCCGCCTCGGCTTGCCGATGGCCTTCGTCACAGTCACCAGCGCCGGCATGGGCGTCTCCACCGTCTCGATGAGCCCGGTCAGCACGCGCTTGACCTTGACGCTACCGCCCTCGGCCTCGACCTCCGCCCCATACGTCGCCTGCGGCACGTTCAGCATCTCCGCCAGCTCCGCCGGCACCTGCCCGGTATCGCCGTCGGTGGTGTGATCGCCGCAGAGGATGAGGTCGGCCCCACCGAGCTTGCTGACGACCGCCGCCAGCGCCTTCGACGTGGAGAGGGTATCGCTGCCGGCGAACTCCCGGTCGCACACGAGCACCCCGCTGTCGCAGCCCATGGCGATCGCGCGCCGGAGGGCCTTCTCGGCCGGCGGCGGCCCGAGCGACACGGCGACGACCTCAGCGCCGGAGGCGTCCTTGATCTTCAGCGCGGCCTCGATGCCGTGAAGGTCGAGGGGGTTGATGACAAGCTCGACGCCCTCGCGGACGACTTTCTTCTGCACGTGGTCGAACTGCACCTCATCCGACGCCGGCACCTGCTTAACGCACACAATGATCTTCATCTGCCTAGCTCCCTGCCTACAGCTTGGCGGCCCTCTCGGCAATCATCCTGACGGCCTCGCTGGCCGCGTCTCCGAAGGTGTTCTTGCGCCATGGGACCCTCTGAACGTCGGCTTGCAGGCCCCCGATGGCGTCGTCGGCGACGCCCTCCTCGACGAGCAGCAGCACTTCGCAGTCGGAGGCGATGGCCGCGCCGGACTCCTGCACTATCCACGAGCTGGTTGTGTGGCCACCCTGGGGCCTGTTGATCGGGAACTCCTCTGCCTCTATCGCGAGGAAGAAGCGGCAGGATCTGATCCGCCTGAGAACCACCTGAGACACTCGATCGAGCTCGCGCTGGAAACCGTCTACTACCGTGAATCCGAGTTCCGGCGCCTCCAGCCTTTCCTTGAGCAACTGATAATGCACGTGTTCCTCTTCGCGGCGCGCGACAAACACGCGCCGCTCCCGGTCGGGTTCGTGCTCCGCCATCCTGTCGCCCTCCCTCTCGTGGCCCGGGGCGTCGGGCCGGGGGTCCCTCTCACGCCACTGATCCAGGATGTTCTCCAACACGTTGCTGAGTTCTTGCACCACGCATTCGAGGTACACCTGACGGGGGTCACGCATCCCGTCTGGGTCTGACATGGCGTCGCGGGCCACGACGGGGGCCGCCCTGACCGCGGCGAGCTCGTCCGACCCCTTCCCGAACGCCGTCGAAACGGCGAGCCCGACGGCGCCGATCCATTTCCTAGCGAGCGGGTCGTCGTGGCGGGCCTTGGCGGCATCGGCCGCTTCCCCCAGCAGCTGTCTGAGACGGTCCCACTGGTCCCGGGTGGGCATGATGGCTCCTCTCCGCAGATCGCCCTGTTCGGGGGCGGACCTACCTCTTGCTTTCCTTGATCACCTTGCTCGCGATTACTTGCCGCTGCACTTCCGACGTCCCCTCGACGATCTCGAACAGCTTCGCCTCGCGGTAGTACCGCTCCACGTTGTACTCGGTCGTGTAGCCGTACCCGCCATGCACCTGCAGCGCCTTCACCGCCGTCCGCACCGCCGTCTCCGACGAGTAGACCTTCGCCATCGCCGCCACCTTGTCGTACTCGCGCCCCATGTCCTTCAGCCACGCCGCCTTCATGGACAGCAGCCGCGCCGCCTCAACCTCCGTCGCCATGTCCGCGATCATGTATTGGATCGCCTGAAACTCGCTGATGGGATGACCGAACTGCTCGCGCTCGAGGCTGTACTTCACGGCCTCATCCAGCGCCGCCTGCGCCAGCCCGACCGCCCCGACCGCCATCCCTATCCGCCCCACCGACAGCGTCTCCAGCGCCACCTTGAACCCGCCCTTCTCGCGATACAGGACGTTCGCGGCAGGCACCCGGCAGTCCTCGAAGATAAGCTCGGGGTTCGACAGCGCGTTGAACGCCATCTTCTTGTCTTCCTTGCCCAGCCGGAACCCCGGCGTCCCCTTCTCGACGACAAATGCCGTCAGCCCGCGCGCCCCACGATCCGGGTCGATGTTGGCGATGACGATGAAGATCCCGGCCTCGGCCCCGTTGCTGCAGAAGACCTTCGAGCCGTTGAGGACATACTCGTCGCCGTCCCTGTCAGCCCGCGTCTTCACGCCCGCGGCATCCGACCCCGCGCCCGGTTCGGTGAGGATGAAGGCCCCGACCTTCTGCCCGGTCGCGAGCGGCACGAGGAACTTCTGCTTCTGCTCCTCGGTGCCGAAGGTGAGGATGGGGTATTCGCAGAGGTAATGCGCGGCGAAAATCGCGCCCGTCGACGAGCACGCGTTGGAGACCCTTTCGCCCACGGCGGCCCAGTCCAGCCAACTCAGCGCCGCCCCCCCGTACTCCTCGGGAATCGGCACGCCCAGGAGCCCCATCTGCGCCATCCCGGCCCAGTTCTCCCACGGGAACTCGCCGCGCTCGGCAGTCTCCCGCGCCCGCGGCCGAAGCTCCTCATCGCAGAAGAGTTTGACCTCTTCGTATATGTCAGCGTTGTCCCGGGGCAGATCGAAGTCCATGCCTGGTCCTCCTGGGGGGGGCGGTCGTGTGTTAGGTCAGCGCCTTGTTCTGGGCCTCCGGCGCTAGTCGCCCGCCGGCGGCTCCTTCGTCCATCGCACGACCATCGCGGCCAGCGCAAACCCGGCGCCGAAGCCCACGAACAGCACCTCGTCCCCCGGCTTGATCTGGCCCTGCTTGTAGATCTCGTCCAGCGTGATCGGCATCGTCGCCGCCGAGGTATTCCCGTACTTGTGGATCGTCAGCGGTACATGCGTCATCGGCCACCCGAACCGCTGCGCCGCCGCTTCGATGATCCGCTTGTTCGCCTGGTGGATGATGACCCAGTCGATGTCCGCCGCCTCGACGCCGGCGTTCGCCAGCGCCTCCTCGGCTATCTGAGGCACGCCCCGCACCGACAGCTTGTACACGTCATGGCCTTCCATCTTGATCTTGTCGTCATGCGCCGCTATCGCCTCTGCATCGACCGGCCGCCTCGAGCCCCCCGTCGGCAGCATCAGCAAGTGCGCCCATTCGCCCTGGCTTATCGACGCGTGCCCCAGCATCCCCATGCCTTCCTCGCATGGCCTCATCACCACGGCCCCGGCCCCATCCCCGAACAGCACGCACGTCGAGCGGTCCGTCCAGTCCGTGAAGCGCGTCAGCATCTCCGCCGCCACAACCACCACCGTATCCACCATGCCCGACTGGATGTATCCCGACGCCGTCATCATCCCCAGCACGAACCCCGTGCACCCGCTCACCAGGTCGAAGGCCGTCGCCTTGGTGCAGCCCAGCCGCGCCTGGATCAGGTTCGCCACGGCCGGGAAAGGGTAGTCGCCGGTGACCGTCGCGACGATGATCAGGTCGACATCCTCGGGCACGATGCCTGCATCGGCCATCGCCCGCGACGCCGCCTCGAAGGCCAGGTCGCTGACGGCCTGATCGTCGGCGGCGACGCGCCGCTCACGGATTCCGGTGTGGGTGAAAATCCACTCGTCGGTGGTGTCGACGATTTTCTCGAGGTCTGCGTTGGTCAGTACCCGCTCTGGCAGGTAGCTGCCGACGCCCGCTATTGTCGCTCCGCGTAAGGGCATGACTCGCTGGCTCCGTCTTCGCTGTGGGTGATGCGTGGTAATGCGGGAACCCGTGAGAGAAGTTGTTTCAAGACCTGGGGGCCCCCGGTACGGTCTTGAGACGGCTTCTCAGTCAGGCCCGCCAAGCTTTACTGTCGCCGGGCGGCGAGGTTGCACATCTGCTCGCACGATCCGGCGATGGCGTCGACAACCTGGTTCTGTGCCGCCCGATCGGCGACCCGGATCGCGTTCGCTATTGCCTTGGCGTTGCTCCGTCCGTGGCACACCACGGCGATGCCCCTGACTCCCAGGAGCAGCGCCCCGCCATAGCTCGAATAGTCCAGCTTGTGCCTCATGCGCCGAAACGCCGGGTACAGAAACACCAGGCCAACCTTCGCGAGGAGACTCTGGTGCATCGCCTCTTTGAACAGCCCCATGAGCGTGGTCGCCACGCCCTCGACCGTCTTCAGCAGCACGTTCCCGACGAACCCGTCGCACACGATCACATCGGTCGACCCATCGAGGATGTGGTTGCCTTCCACCATCCCGATGAAGTTCAGCCCGCCCGCCGCGTGGAGTTCCTCCAGCAAGTCGAAGGTGGCCCGCACCTGATCGTTGCCCTTCCCGGACTCCGACCCGATGCTCAGCAGGCCGACCTTCGGCCTCTCAACGCCGAGGGCCTTCTCACAGTAGGCCGACCCCAGAATCGCGAACTGCACCAGGTTCTCGGGCTGGCAATCCACGTTCGCGCCGGCGTCGAGCAGCATCCTCTCGCCCAGCGGCGTCGGCAACGGCATCGCGATCGCGGGCCTGTCGATCCCTGAAATCCTCCGCAGCTCCATCACCGCGAAGGCCATGATCGCGCCGCTATTCCCCGCCGACACGACCGCCGACGCATCCCCGGCCGCCACCATATGCACGGCGACACCCATCGAGCTGTCGCGCATGTAGCGCACAGCCTTCCCGGGGCTTTCGTCCATGGGGACTTCCGTGGCCGCAGGCACGATCGTGATCCCCGGCACTCCGCCTCGCGGCAGTAGCGGCTCGATCGCTTCCGGTCGTCCGACCAGGGCGATCTCGACGCCGGTTGTCTGGGCGGCAAGCACCGCACCCTTCACGATCTCCGTGGGGGCGTGGTCACCGCCCATCGCGTCTACAGCTATCGGCATGGCTACCTGTCTCTCGACCTGTTAGCCTACTTTTCCGACTTCTCTTTGATCGTGTGGTCAACCTTGACCCCACGATAGTACCCGCACTTCGGGCACGCGTTGTGGCTCTGGGTCGTCGCCTCACACTGCGGGCACGTTCCCAGGCTCAGCCTTCGCGCCTTCCAGTGCGAACGCCTCGAGTTAGTCCTTGCATGCGAATGTTGTCTGGTTGGCAGAGCCACTTCTACTACCTCCCGTTCCTTTGCGTTCTTGGCTTAAGCCCCTAGGGCTCCCGCAAGAACGCCCTGAGGGCACTCAGCCTCGGGTCCGTGGCTTCCGCCTCACACCCGCAGGATCCCTCATTGAGATCCGCGCCGCATTGGGCGCACAAACCCCTGCAATCCGGCCTGCACAACGGCCGCGGCGGCACATTGATGATGATCAACTGCCGCACCAGTTCACTAAGGTCGATATCGTCGCCATTCGCGATCGGCATCGGCCCGAGATCCTCTTCTTCCAGGTACGCCGACGGGTCATCAATCTGCTCCAGGCTGCATTCCCGCTCCACCACGATATGGAGATTCACCGGGTGCAGGCGCCCGCAGCGCACGCATTGCATCTCCAACTCGACGTCCAGGTAGCCCTGGGCCACCAACGTCTTCCCAGCCGGAGACAGCAGGATTCCCCCCGTAACCGGTCCGAGCACTGTCTCCCCGGTCCCGGCCGGTGCGTCGGAATCAATCTCGCACCGCAAAGGCAAGCCCTTGCGCAGTTTGTCTAGTGGGCCGTAAAGCATGATCACCAACGCCCGCTGGAATCGCGGCCGTTGCTCCGTGAGGGAATTATAGGCCGGGCCGTCCTCCCCGTCAACGAACCCCGGAGCGCCCCGTGGCCCTTATGCAGGGCGGTCAGACCGCCCCTTTGTCATCCCCCCAAGCCTACCCCGTCCCGCCCTCCCCCAAGCGGCGTGCTCAACGATTCACAGAAGGGCAGCCGTACGCTAGGGCAGAGGCACCGAAGAGCAGTAGTCGCACCCTTCAGGGTGCAGCGGCGGTCCGCAGGAGCGCCTGGCTGTGGCGGCGTGGTGGGCCTTTGCTCTTGGCTTGTCATCCTGAGGGAAGCGGTCTGTGCTGACCGAAGGACCTAGTTTTCGGCATCGCACCGCCCATCCGTCCTTCCTTCATCCCCTCCGACATCGCCGGCTTAACGCGCAGTTAATCCCCCGTAAAACAACGCCTCCGCCGCCACAGCAACACCCCACCTCGGCCGATACCCTGCGCCGGAGGCCGTGATGCAGCGATGCGGCAATCCCCCAGTGAGGTGCAGATGATGAAGGACGACGCCTTCCCGACCCGAGACGTAGCCGTGACCGTGGCCGAGGCCCATAGCCCGGTCGATGCTCTCGCCGCCCTGTGTGAAGCCGGCTGTGACGAGGGCCTCGAAGCCTGGCTGTGCGCCACCGATTCTGAGGCCTTCACCGGCTACGCCTACTCCACCCGGCCGATTCTCGGCGACGTCCTTCAGTCGGCGATGGGCGAACTCGCCGCCCAGTACGCCTCCCGCGTCCCCGGCACCACCTGCGCCGCCATCGGTCACGTCTACCCGGTCCAAGAGGGTTTTGCGGCCCGCGATGAAGTCGCCGGCGAGTGGAACAACCACCGCGACCACGAGGTGCGCATCGCCGGCGAGATCGTCGCCCTCCTGCGGGTCGGCTCGCTCAGCCCCGCCCGATCGCCCAACTGGCGCCGCGCCGCGGACCTGATCGGCGCCGCCTCACCCTACCTCGCCTACCTGGTCACCCGCGGGCCGCAGGGCCTCGGCCACGGCCTCATCGATCCCGTTACCGGCCTCTACAGCGCCTCCTACTTCGAGGATCAGCTCAAGCGCGAGGTCCAGCGCGCGGCGTCCTACTGCGCCGAGCTATGCCTGATGGTTCTCGATGTCCAGGCTCGTGGCAAGGGGCCCACGACCATCGACGATGGCGCCATGCGCTACGTCGCCCACGTCCTCACCGCTCAGACGCGCCGGACGGACTTCGGCGCTCGCCTGGGCCCGAACCGCTTTGCGCTGCTGATGCCACATACCGGCGCCCGCGACGCCCTATCGGCGGCCAGCCGCCTCGAGAAGGAGATTCTCGCCGACGGCACTTTCGGCCAGACGTATAAGATCCACATCGGCATTAGCGGCTGGAATCTCCAGGGGCCGGATGAGAGCGAGCTATTCCGCCAGGCCGAGGAGGCAGCCCGATTGGCGGCAGCCTACAATCACGAGGGGCCTTTCCTGTACGTGTAGGGAAATAGGTGCAGTGACCGCGGCCGTATGCCCTCCCGGCGTGTCCGCGCAAACGGGGCCTGCTCCTTCGAGCAGGCCCCGTGGGTTTCCCCCTTCGCCTTTCGCTCTTAGCAGGTGTAGCCGCGGACTTCAGGCCGTAGCGGCGGTCCGTAGGAGCGCCTGGGGGTGGAACGGGGTGGCCTTCTTCGTGTTTGGTTGGCCTTTGTAGGCTGTCATCCTGAGCGCACAACCCACCGCCCATGGATGAAGCTTCGAGCGAAGGACCTGGGGTGGCCGCGCTACAACCCTTCGNNGCAATACTCCGCCCCACTCGCCGCCGTCCCTTGGCCGAAGAACACGCACCCGCACGCCCCGCACCTCATCAGCAGTGCCCACAACTGCCTCTCCCGGTTCCGCCTCCGCGACTTCGCCCGCACCCAATCGATGAACCTGCACGCCGTCGCGATGCCGACCGTCACTACGATGATCCCCACGATGACCAGCCGCACCGGGCTCGCCGCCTCCCGCCCGATCACGACTATCCACCACCCGCCGATCACCCATCACGCGGCCATGAGCAACAGGTCCAGCGCGCGCACCGCCACGTACTCCGCCAGCGACCACGTCGCCCCCTGCCCCACGCCCGTCGCCGCATCATCCATCGCCCGCCGCACATCCTTCGTCGACCCACACTGCGGGTTAGGGCACGCCCCCACGTTCTTCTCCATGGCCCTTGCTGCCTCCGCTATTTCAGTTGGTAACCGCCGCGTTCCACCTCAACCTTCCCCGCCCCACGATACCGGTCATACACCTTCGCCATCTCCTCGACGCCATCGAAGAATCCCACGACATACGCCGCCCCGAAGCTCTCGCCTGCCTCCACGCGCCCTTGCCCGATCTCCTCGATGAAGCATACGTACCCTCGCTGGTGGCACCACGCCTCCGACACCGACGCCGGATCGAGAGTCATCCCCGCCAGCCACGGCCCCGGATCCCCATCGACCTTCGTCTGGTACGCCCGTATGAATCGCTCAGGCATCTTCATCTTCCCGCGCCGATAGAGGAATCTCTCGTGCGGCCCGAAGTCGTCGAAGAACTCGCTTGCCGGGATCTGCCCCACGTAGGAGAGGTATATCTGCTCGAAGCTGTCGCCGTGCTCATGCTTGAGGTGCCCGGGCATGTCGATGCGCAGGAACAAATCGTCCACCGTATTCGCGCTGGTGATGGTGTCTGACGAGAGGAAGTACCGCTCGCCCTCAGGGAAGACGATCACCTGCTCCCACAGCGACCCCGGCTTCCGCCCACACGTCGCTTCGGTGTACCGGAACGACTGCCGCACGCCCACGAAGCCATCCCCGCGTACGACCTCCGCCTCCACCTTCTGCGCGCCGGTGCATATCTGCGGAAGCTCCACGTACCGCTTGATCATCGTGCCATGAAGCATGGGGTCCATCAGGTAGGGGTGTTCCGTTCCGCCCGGCTCATCAGCTTTCGGTTCGAGGAGGAAGTCGACGATGTCGAGCCCGAAGCCGAGGTCTCGCGCTCCGGTGGCCTTATCGAGGAGAGTGCCGCCTGCAACGCCGCTCACGTACCCGGTGGTATGGATCTCGGCCGCCAGCGCCGAGGTCTCCACGACGATCCTCCCCTGCTCCAGCCGCACATCCACCATTCCTTCGCTCCTGCGACGCGATGCTGCCTTTCCAGGCTTCGATGAGCTGACGGACTGTAGAAGGGTAACCCCAGGTGATCACAAAACCTCGTTGAACCGTAGTTGCACCCTTCAGGGTGCGGCTGTGGTCGGTGGTGGGCCTTGCTCTTCGTCAGGCTCCAGATACAGCTCTATCGCCTCGCGGATGTTGTACAGCGCCTCTTCAACGGTCATGCCGCACGAATGGCAACCTTTGAGTTCGGGGACGTACGCGTGGAATCCGCCATCTTCCTCCGGTTCGAGCACCACGATGTACCCCAGCGCTTCGCACATGTGGCTTCGTCTACCCGAAGTCCTTCATCACGGCCTTCTCGCACGACGCCGCCCCTGCGCCCAGCGCCTGCCTCAGCGCATCGGCCAATCGCGGCAGCACCTCGCCGGCGAACCCTCGGAACGCGAACGGCGCCACCGTCGACATCACCGTCGGCTCGATGTTCACTTCCACGGCCATCGCCCNNGCCATCGCCCCATGCCGCATCGCCACTTCCGGCAGCGACGCCGCGGGCTCAACCTGCAGCGAGGTCCCGACGACCATGACCACGTTCGCCTGCGAGGCCGCCCCTGCCGCCTCCAGCCACGCCTGCCTCGGTATCGCTTCGCCGAAGAGCACCACATCCGGCCGCAGGCATCCTCCGCACGCGCACCTCGGCGGCAGTTCGGCCAGCCTCAGCGGCAGCCACTGGTATCTCCGCCCGCAGCAGGTGCAGTAGAACCGTAGCGCGTTGCCGTGAAGCTCCACCACCCGCCGGCTCCCGGCCGCCTGGTGGAGGCCGTCGATGTTCTGCGTCACGACCGTCACCGGCGCCACGGCCGCCAGCGCGTCTTCCATGTCGGCCAGGGCATAGTGTCCGGGGTTGGGTCGAGCGTTGGCCATCACCTTGCGCAGCCGCTGGAACCACTGCCACACGGCTCGCGGATTCCTCCGCAGGGCGTCGCAGGTCGCTACTCGCATGACCTCGACCTGCCCCCACAGCCCGCCTACACCGCGATAGGTCGGCAACCCGCTCTCGGCCGACATGCCCGCGCCCGTCACGACCAGCAGGCCGCCGTCTCGCTGCCGCAGCCGTTCGGCGATCGCCTGCGCGCACCGCGCTATCCCGCTCGCACCCATGTCCACAACCCTTCTTTGAGGCGCGCGCGCGCGCCCGAGGTGAGCAGGATTATACCATCGCCCGACGAATCTGCCCTCGGCCCACCGTAGTCGTGAGGTCGCCATGGCAGCACGCGTCGCCCACACCTGTTCTCACACAGCACGCGTCGCCCTCCTGGGCTGCGGGCTCCTCTTCGTGACCGGGTCCACGGCCGCCCTCGCCGCCTGGTCGCTCGATGCCACCTATTTCTCCGAGGGCCGCTCCTACGTCGTCCGCCAGACCCTCGATGCCGACCACACCATCGGCGTTCAGTGGGCCCTCACCCCCGACGGCATCATCAGCTACACCCTCGACTCCGGCCTCGTCAAAGTCCTCGCCCCGACAGGCTCCGGCGCCCATCCCCTCTACGATCCCATCTGCGCCCTCCGCGGAGGATCCTCCTTCGTCGCCGCCTACGATGCCTACGACGGTCGTCTCAAGTACTTCGGCGACACGGGCAACTTCCAGGATTCCGTCCTCGCCCCGACCGGCGATGCTTCCGGCTCCGGCCTCGTCACCCGCGCCTTCAACGGCGCCGACGGACCCGTCGTCGCCTCCTACAGCTTCGCCAATCACCAGGCCCGCGTCCTTCGCTTCTCCCGCGACGGCTATCTCCTCAGCACCTACACCTCCGACGCATCCTCGCCCGGCAGCTGGGATTGGATCTTCGACGTGGTCTCCTTCTCCACCGGATTTCTGGCCTACGTCTACCAGGGCGACGGCATAACCGGCAAGTCCTGGATCGAGTATCGCGCCTGGGACGGCCATCTCGTCTCGATCTTCCACCAGCGCCCCGAGTACTCCCTCCCTCCCTACTGGTTCTGCTCGCGGTCCATAGTCGTCCCGTCCGGCCGTTCCTACTTCTACGTCCTCGCGCCCGGCACGGGTCCTGGCCTCACCAACCTCATCGTCAGCTCGACCAGCGGCGCCGTCCTCCACGAGCGCAACGACCTTGGCACCGCCGTCGCCGAGCCCTGGCTGCGCCTCGGCGAATTCGGCTCCTCCGGCTTCTGCGTTTTCGGCCAGTACACCGACGCCCGCCGTCCCGGCCACGCCTACCTCCTCGACGCCAACGGCGGCTTCACCAGCTCCTACTCGCAGACCCCCGGCCCCGTCGACAAGATCTACCACCCTTGCGGCATCCTCCCCTCGCCCGACGGCTCCTTTTTCCTCAGCGACACCGACAACTTCCGCATCAACACCTATTCGTCCAGCGCCAGCCTCCTCAGCTCCATCCCGCTCCCCGCCCGCCCGGGCCCGATCGCGACCTTGCCCGACGGTAGCCTCCTCGCCGTCAACCTCGACCAACCGACCGACACCGACCTCGGCGGCCTCCTCCACATCTCCTCCGCGGGCGTCTTCCTCGGCACCTGGGGGCCGTGGGGCACGGGCAACGGCGACCTTGCCGGCCCCTCAGACGTCGCCCTCGGTCCCGACGGCAACGTCTACGTCGCCGACACCCTCAACAGCCGGGTCCAGGTCTTCACCGCCGCCGGCACGCCCCTCCGCCGCTGGGGCACCACCGGTGAGTCTCCGGGCGGCCAGTTCCGCCCGCGCGCGATTGCCGTTACCGCCGACCGCGTCTTCACCGTTGAGGACCTCCTTGGTGGCGGAAGCCGTGTCCTCACCTTCACGCCCACCGGCGCCTACGTCCGCGAGTGGTCAACCACCGCCACCCTCACCGACCTCGAGGTCACGCCCACCCTCACCCTCTACGGCCTCGCCGCCTCGGGCTCAATCTTCACCTACGACGAACTCGGCCGCGCCGTTGAGGTCTCCGCCACCATCCCGCCCGCCACTGGGGGCCTCACCTCGCCCGCAGCCTTCCGCGTCCTAGGCGACAAGCTCTTCGTCGCCGACACCGGCAACTCCCGCGTCGTCACCTTCGCCCAGGCCACGCCTGTCGTTCAGATCACCTCCGTCGGCCCTGCCCTCCTGCCCCTCGCCAAAGGCGTGCGCGTCCGCATCCTCGGCGATCAGCTTCCCTCCGACCTCGCCGCCCAGCTTGTTCCGACCACAGGCTCCGCCGTCACCGCCGCCGTCACCTGGCTCAACCCCGGTGAGGCCGTCGCCACCTTCGACCTCTCCGCCGTCCAGGCCACCTCCGGCGACCTCTGGGTCTCCGGCACGGGCCTGCCCTCGACCAACGCCGCCACCCTCACCCTCTCCGCCTACGTCGCCCCAGCCCTCGTTGGCCGTTGGGAGAGGCGCACTCTCGACGCCTCCGGCAACCCCGACGGCCCCAGCACCGAGGTGCTCACCATCTCGCCCACGGGCCAGGTCACCTGGCAGCGCCTCGACGGCACCGGCCAGTATCGCACCGGCGTCCTCGCCGTCGCCGGCAGCCAGGTCTCCCTCTGCTATACCTCGGCCCTCGCGCCTCTCGGCCCGGAGACCATCGCCTACACCTACGCGATCTCCGGCCGCTCCCTCACCCTCACCGCCCTGTCGCCCTTCGAATCCGACGGCATCTCCTACTGGTCCCTCGTGGACGGTTCCGATACCCTCGACCCGGCCGTCTCGGGCCTCTGGAGCCTCACCAGCCTCGACGAGGGCTCCGGCCCCATCCCGGTCACCTGGTCCGAGTCGATGACCATCGACCTCAGCGGCGCCTATCTCCACCTCTCCGACCGCAGCGGCTCACTCCTAACCAGCCTCGGCCAGATGCAGGCTCACGACGGCCAGATATCGCTCACCGAAGCCCGCGCCACCTCCGCCGCCGCCCAGATCTCGCAGTCCGGCTCCTACGACCTCTCCACCGGCGACCTCCANNTCCAGATCCACATCGCCACGCCCCACGTCGCCCTTGAAGTCTGGCACCGCGTCGCCGAGTCCGGCCGCCGGCCGCTCCCATGGATCACCGTCCAGCTTCCCCCGCGCCTCTATCGCGGCCTCGCGGCCACAGCCATCGTCACGGTCGGCAACCACGGCACGGTCAACGCCACCCAGGTTCTCGTCGACCTATCCCTCCCGTGGCTCGCCCTTCCCCAGCGCGTCGCCACCCTCACCACCCTCGGCCCGGGTGAGGTCAAGCAGTATTCCGTCGCCATCACGCCCACGGCCGACACCCCCGTCGGCCCCGTCGTCGCCAGCGCCACCGCCTCCGTCGCCTCACCCGAGTCCTCCACCGCCCGCGCCACCGCCACCGCCTCTCTCGCCGACCCCATGCTCGACCTCTCCGTATCGATGATCTTCCCGACCACGACTATCCCCAACCAGGTCTTTCCCGTAACGGTCACGCTCCACAGCGCCGGCAGCGACCCCTCCGCCGTCATCTCCGCCGCAGCCCTCAATACCGTGGCCCTTTCGATCACCCGCTCGGGCGCCATCGACGTCGCCGGCGGCGACTGGACCGTCGTCTCAACCTCGGCGGCCACCCTTAAGTGGAGCGCCGTCCTCACCGCCCTCACCGGCAAGACCGACGTCACCTGGAAGATCTACTTCCGCGCCAAGACTACCGTCGGTGCCCTCGGCGGCGCTGACCTCGCCCTCACCATCCCCTCTGGCGTAGTCGACGCCTCTTCCGACGACAACACCGCCCATGGCGGCCTCACCATCGCTGCCACCTCCCCCCACCTCGCCGTCAACCTTCAGCCTCTCGAGGGCGCCAAGCCCGGTGGATCCCTGACAGCCCTGATCACCCTTGCCTCCAACCCTGGCGAGACCTGGAAGCTCCGGGGCGTGATCCTCGAGGTCGACCCAGCCCTCGACCTCTACGCGGCCACCCCGGCCCCGGGCGCCACGCTCGACCCGGCCAACGACCGGGTATCCTGGACCGTCGGCGGCGCCTCCATTGGCAGCGACCCCACCCGCAATGTCATGTACACCCAGATCCTTCCGATCCCGTCCTCCGTGCCCCAGGGCACGACCCTCACCCTTCGCGCCGTCGCCTACTTCGACAACATGGCTCCCGTCGTCTCCGCCGACGCCACCGTCGTCGTCATCGGCTTCGTCTTCGTCTTCGGCGACTTCAACGGCGACGGCAAGGTCGACTCCCAGGACCTGGTCCTCTTTCTCCGCGCCTACCGCAACGCTCGCGGAGGCATCTACGACCCCACCTTCGACCTCGCCCCGGCCGATGGCACGCTCCCAGCCCTCGTCAGCCACCCCAACGGCCTCATCGACCGTCGTGACGCCGCCCTCTTCCTCGACGCCTTCCTCTTTCACGGCAACTGATAGTCCGTCCGGGCTTGCAGATTCGAGCAGATCGCGCTAACGTTCATGTGTTGTCCCAGTGTCCTCTGCGGTTCTCAAACAAGGGTAGAAAGGTCGCGTCGGCTTCACGACGAGAGGGCTGTGAGACGGTCGTGAGGCCCGGAGACGTCCAGTGTCCGACATCGTTGTGGCCGGCGAAGTTCTGGCCGAGATCATGCGCAAGCGCGTCGGCGCACCCCTCGACGTGACGGACGACTTTGCGGGACCCTTCGCCAGCGGCGCCCCCGCCATCTTCGCCGATCAAGCCGCTCGCCTCGGCCACGCGGTTTCCCTCTTCGGCTCGGTCGGCCCCGACGGCTTCGGCCGCTTCATCCGCGCCCGCCTTGAGGCCGACGGCGTCGACACATCCGGCCTCCAGACCGTCCCCGGCCTCGCCACCGGCGTCGCCTTCGTCAGCTACCGCGACGATGGCTCCCGCGAGTTCCTCTTCCACCTCGGCAACGCCGCCTCCGGCGTCCTGCCCGACCTCGCCCCGGATGTCTTCGCCGGCGCCTCCTGGCTCCACCTCTGCGGCTCATCCCTCGCCGGGTCCGAGGGCATGCGCCACGCCCTCTACCACGCCGCCTCCGTCGCCGCGCGCAAGGGCTGCAAGATATCCTACGACCCCAACCTCCGCCCCGAGCTTCTCCAGGGCGGCCTCAAGAAATTCCGCCGTCTCTCCGAGCCCATCCTCCGCCGCGCCAGCCTGGTCCTTCCCGGCCGCGACGAACTCCAGGCTCTCACCGGCCGCGACTCCGTCGAGGAGGGCGCCCGCGACCTGCTGGAGATCGGGGCGAAACTTGTGGCGGTCAAGCTCGGCGCCGAGGGAGCGCTCTTCGTCACCGCCGAGGAGGTCTACGCGTGCCGGGCCTTCCCGGTGCGGGCCGTGGACCCGACGGGCGCCGGCGACTGCTTCGATGCGGGGGTTGTTGCTGGATTGCTGGAGGACCTGCCTCTGCCTGAACTCGCTGCCCTGGCGAACGCGTGCGGCGCGCTGGGCGCGACGGTGATGGGACCCATGGAGGGCGCCTTCTTCCGCAACGAAGTGGACGTCTTCCTTCGCAAGCAGCCCTGCCCGCGCTGAATTCCGATCCTTCATCCCTGCCTTTCGCTTGCTGTAGGGCTTAGGGTTCGCTCTGCGAACCCACCTTTATGCCCCGCCGGTCTTTCTCTTTCTCTCCGTCGGCACCTACTTCCCACCCGCCGGAGCCGGAACGCTCGCCGGTGCCGATGCGCTCCCCTGCCCACTCGCCGGAGCAGACGCACTGGCAGGCCCGCTCGCCGGAGCCGGAACACTCGCCGGAGCCGAAGTACTCGCCGGCCCATTCGCCGGCGCACCCGCCCCCGCCTTGGCTGCAGCCGCCTTTGCCGCCTCAGCCTTCTTCGCCTTCTCCGCCTCGATCTTTGCCCGCCGCTGCCGCTCAGGCTCTGCCTTCGCCCGCTGGTCGGCCATCGACTTCTGCCCCTCGTCCGTCAGCGCCCACGTGAGCAGCTTCGTGTAGTCGTCGGGCTTCATGTTCTCCCCGAGCGGCCCCTGCATGATCAGTGGTCTCTTCGCCCACGGCACCTTCATTTCCGTCAGCCCGTTAACCATCCCCGTGATCGAGCACCCCACCGCCTGCCCCGCCAGGTCCCGCTGCGCCCCCGGCGTGGTCGAGTCCCTGAAGACGACCCGCACCCGGTCCTCGTAGGGTTCCATCATCTTCGACATCCCGTCCACTTTGCTCGCGTGGCAGCTATTGTGGCTGTCGACGAACATCGTCAGCTTGACCTTGGCGTTCTCCGGCCCCTTCGGCATCGGCAGTGTGAACCCCACGCCCGCATGCAGCTTTGCCTCCCGCATGGCCTGCCACCGCTGAATCTGCCACTTGACCTGCTGCAAGCCGCCGCCGACCGTGTACTCGCCGATCCCAAGGACCACCACGGCCCCCAGCACGATCATCAGCTTCTTCATTGTCCCGCTCATGGTCGACGGCTCCTGACTTCCGGTGTCGCCCTCTAGAACGCTCGCTCGGCCCGCTTAGGTCCCGCCCCTACTTCGCCCCATACACCTTTAGCTCGCCGATCGTGCACGTTCCTTCCGGATTCGGCGGCTGGTCCGCATCCGTATCGCCGCCGTTCCCGGCCATCTTCCCGAGCATGACCTCAGTCGGATCGCCCGGATAGTCCGCCCGCGGCAGCATCTTCGCCGGCAGCCACCACTCGCCATCCGACGATACCTCCGCCGCNNCAGGTAGTAGCTCGTCCCGGGATGGATCCCCTCGACCACCAGATACTGATCCTTCCCGTCGTCGACGCCAACCTCTGCCTGGGGCGTCCTCAGGTTGAGGCGCAGGAACCCCTTCTCGCCCCATCTCAGCGCGAGGCCTGGGCCCCACGTCATCCCGCCGTCCGTCCCCGTGTCGATCCGGCACTGCACCATCGTCGTCCCCGCCGGCAGCGCTCGCCTCGCGTAGGCGATGCTGTGCGCGAGCGATGTGATCGTCACCTTCCCATCCGCCACATCCATCCGCGTCCCGGGCCGCTTCGACAGCGCCACGTGCCAGTCATCGCCGAGCTTCGTCCCCGCGAACTTGTCCTCGAGGATCAGCGCCCGCTTGGTGTACGCATCATCCGCGCCCCAGTCATACGCCGGCGCGTCGTGGCGTTCGTGGTCCACGACCAAGAGCCATCCCTTCCCCGGCACCATCGGGATCGCATCCTCCGCCCCGAACAGCGTCGCATCCTGATAACCCTCGATCGCCGGTGCGTATAGATGCGCCTTCGCCGCCTCGAGGCCCAGGGCCTTCCAGTCGATCTTCAGCCGCGCCTTCACTGGGCCCTTCGCCCAGCTTGCCACGGCGATCATCGTCTTCCCCTCGCGCACATAGGCCGTCGCCAGCACATCCTCCCGCCCCGTCCTCACCGGGCAGTCCGGCTCCCAGTACCCGAGCATCTTCGCCTTATCGATCCCGAAGTCGTCCCACGCCTTCCAGATCCCCCGCGGGTCACCCGACCACGGCATCCGCGCGGTCATCCCGTACACCATCCCGCGCCACTTGTTGCCGCCGTTCTGCAACATCTCCCCCATGAGCCCGTACGGTATGCCCGATATCTCGGTCAGCCAGTAGTCGGGCGACGACCCCTCATAGTCGAAGCTTTCACCGAACCACAGCCGGTCGACGTACGGGAAGAACTCCATGTACTGGTTGGCCGGCCCATGCGAGAAGGCCGTGTTCGAGTGCAGGTCGATCATGCACCCCGGCCGCTTCCGGTCGAGAATCTTCCGCACGCGCTTCATGATCTGGCGATCGTAGGAGACGTCGTCCTGATATAGCCCGTCGATCCCCTCATGCTCGACCAGCCAGCTCAGCCCCTCGAGGTAGTAGTTGTACCATCGCGACATCCCGCTGTTGACGATCGACGCATCGGCCTCGCCATCCGGCTGAGGCTGGTACCACGAGGGCGCATAGTCGCTGCCCAGGTGTTCCCGCAGCCATGGATACCCGCCGCCCGACCCCGGCGCAAGCACCTCATGCCCGAGGCTCCGCAAGGCTGGCATCTCCACCATGTGGTTCGTCGTCTCGCGCAGCGTGTAGTAGATCTTCACCTTCATGTCGAGCTTGTGCGCCGCCTCGACGTACTTGCGCAGCAGGTCGGTCGTGAGGAACGGATAGTTGATGTACGGGTTCAGCTCATTCGCGTGGTGGATGTTGATGACATTGGCGCCCTTCGCCTTGATGTCCGCCGGCGGCTCATACGAGTGGTAGTACCGCGTCCGGAAGTGCGTCGCCGTGTCAATCGGCTTGACGGGCGTGATGAGCAGCGCGAACTCGAACTTCATCTCCTCGCCCGCCGCCAGAGTCCTCGGCCCGCTGAAGGCCGTCGCGACGACCTTCTCACCCTCCTCGCGCAGGGTCAATCCGCCCTTCCCGCCGTTGTCCCACGTGGTCGGCGGCTTGAGCTGCCCGAGGTTCCAGTACAGGTTGACCATCGGCCCGGCGTAGCTCGCCCCGCGAAGCTCGCACTGCACGCCCGCCGGCACGTCGCCCATCCAGAAGCTGTCGTAGTACACCGGCCCGCCCCACTTCCACTCGTACTCCCTCGGCCTAAACCCGCCGTTCCGCCCGCAGCCCATGAAGTACCTCGCGATGTCCTCGCGGAAGGGCATCTCAAGCCGGATGTCGCTCACCGGCGTATCCTTCTCCGCCCGCAGCGTCACATCGAACTGCACGTGCCCATCGAACTCCATCCGCGCCGTGCACTTCGCCGTCACCGCGCCGGCCTTCCCAGTTGTCTCCCACACGACCGCGCCGGGCGCCGTTTTCGTGATCTTCGGCGCCCCACCCGCCACCGCCGCCGCACCCTTCGCCGTCTCCACCACGAACTTCATCGGCGCCGCCAGGAGTTCGTGGCTTCCGCACCTTATGCTCGACGGCAGCCCGTCCATCCCGAAGGTCAGCGTCCGCCCCAGGCAGGCCACGGTATGCCCGGTTGCGTGCAGCGGCGTGTAGGGCTTGGTCACCTCATCGTCGAGCGCGATCGTCGAGTCCAGCCAGCGCAGCCGCGCGAACCGCCACAGGTCGCCGTCGCCATGATCCTCCAGCACCTTCGCCTCCACGGTGAACTCGACCGCCACCTGCGTTGGCGGCGCGTTTTTCGCCTCGATGGTTGCCGTCGCACGGTACTTCCCCGGTGCGGCATCCTTCGGTATCTGCACCCCACACCACAGCGCCTGCACCTTGCCCTGCGGCACCGACACGGCCTTCGTCATCCGCTGCCCATCCCAGTTCACGCCGCCCAGGTTGAAGCAGGTGAACGCCGACCCCGGGATGACCTTGCCCGCGCCCTCGGGCTTGAGGTCGGTGAACTTCACGGCGACCTCATCAACTGCCTGAGCCGTGGCATATACCCCAAGCTGGAAGGCCCGGTACTCGTTCCGGCAGGCCTCAATCGCAAGCTCGGCCTTCGGACCGCTCTCGGCCCAGATCAGCGGTATGTCGTCGGTCATCCATATCGCGTGATCGCGATCCTCGGGGAAGACGAGGTACGGCTCATCCTTGTGCGCCGCGACCATCGCCGCCACTTCCTCGTCCGTCGCGACGATCTCCATCGGGTCGAGGCGGCTGAACTGCGTCCGCCCCTGGATCTCCAGCACCTTCGCCTGCGGCAGCTTCCGGAAGGCCCCCTCCGTCGCGAGGCCGTTCCTGCTCACCCACGCCGCATCGGCCTTGTTCTCGACCGGCAGATAGTCGCCGCCATACCACCCGAAGTTGTGCTCGAGGGCGTAGGGCAGGTAGTACACGTCATACTCGCCGGGCCCGCTGGTTGGCTGAAAAACGAGGTCGCCATACTCGCGCCGGATGTCCACGCGCACGACGTTGTCGACGTGCTTGCCGGTCTTCGCGTCGACGACGATGATCTGCTTGCGCGCTGCGTCATGATCGCGCCGTCGCCACTGGATGTGCGCCCACACGGCGTCGCCGGCCTGATCCACCTGCAGGCACGCGCGGTGCTTGCCCAGGCCTTCGTCCCAGGGCTTGGCGGGAACGGAATAGGGGCTATCTTCGGCGCTCATGGCTACGGTCACTCCAAGGGGGGCTAGGCATGCCGCCAGCCCGGCGGCGAGGGTTAACGCCATACGCATCCTTCGTGCCTGCGGTCTTCGGGCCATCAAATACCTCGTCCGAACGTCGCTCCGACCCCGCCGCGTGTCCCTGCTTTTCGTGCTTCTTGCTTGGCATGTGTAGCCGCGGGCTTCAGGCCGCGGGGGTGGGGCTGCGGTAGCCTCTTTGTCTTTCCGCCTTTGGCCGTCATCCTGCCTGTCCTGAGCTTGCCGAAGGAAGCGCACAGCCTAACGCTCCCGGGTGACTAGCCGAGCGAAGGACCTGGGGTGGCCGCGTTACAACCCAACGTCCCCGGGGCCTTCCCGCTTTCGCCTTTGACTCTCGCTAGAACTCCTCTCGCTAGAAACCCGTCCCGCTCGTGAACTCGAACCCATCGATCACCAGCGGCGGCGTCCACACCATCCCGTGCAGTTCCCCCTGACCCCCGATCGCCGCGATTCTTCCCAGGGACTCCACGAAATGCTCTGTGAACCGCAAGTTCCTCACCCCGCCCACGATCTTTCCGTTCTCGATGAGGAACGTCCCCTCGCGCGTCATCCCGGTCAGGATCATCTGCCGCTGGTGCACGAAGTTCAGGTAATGGATCCGCGACACGAGCAGACCCCGCTCCACCTGCCCGATCAGTTCTTCCATGCTCCCCGTCCGCGGCTCGACGATCATGTTCCACGGTACCGGGCCCCACGTATTCGGCGCCGGCCCGGCGTGACCTGTGCTCTCGCGGGCGGGCTTCTCACGCCCGGCCGTGTAGCTGTCGTATACCAGCCCGCTTACCACGCCCTTGCTGATAAGCTCGACCCGCTGCTTGGCCACGCCCTCGAAGTCGAAGGGCGCCACGTACGTCCGCGGGTCCAGCCCGTCGTCGACGATGTCGAGCATCTCCACGCCCACCTGCTTGTGCAAGCTGTCGCAGGTGAAGGCCTGCTGCTCCTGATACGCCAGCGCGTTGAAGCCCGCGAAGCCGAGAAACGATAGCATCTCAGCCGCGGCCACGGGCTCGAACACGACGGTCATCGGTGCGGCCTCAACCGCCCGCGGATGCCGCCCCATGTCGGCCTTCTCAGCGGCCTTCTCAGCCGTCTCAGCCACGCGCGTATCGGCCAGCGCCTTCCCCTCGGCCGCCGCATACCCGCCCGAGTCTTCGCCCTGCATGACGAGGTGGAAGGTCGCGTTCGTCGCCGACCTCGCCGCCTTCACGCCCAGCGAGTTCGCCAGGGCGATGATGCTATAGTCCGTCGCCAGCGATCCGGCCGCGACAAGATGCCGCCCCGTCGCTATCGCCAGAGCCTTCGCCACGGCCTCGCCGCGATCCGCCGCCGTGCACTCGACGACATCCTTCGCCGCCCCCGCCGGCGCCTCAGCGATCGTCGTCGGCCCGGGCAGAGACACGAAGTCCTCCAGCTCGCCCGACACCTTCGCCAGCTCCACCGCCCGCGCGGCCACGCCCTTCGCCTCTTCGGCGTTGTTGACGATGCCAGTCGCCACGCCGATCCGCTTGCCCATGACCGCCCGCACCGATAGCTGCCGGCTGCGCTCGGCCATGTTCTGATGGATCTGATTGTTAGCGAACCGCGTCGTCGCCCGCTCGCCTTCCATGGCGAAGGCCTCGGCCTGGTCAGCCTCGCACGCCTCCACCGCCGTCAACGCAAGTTCCAGAAGTTCGCGCTCGTCCATGTCCTCGCCCCCGGGTCACTGTCCCATGCCGACCAGCACCTGCCGGAACCGCGCCGGCGCCACGCCGTGCGCCACTTCCATCACCTGCTGCGGCTCGCCCTTCCCGCAGTTGGGCAGGCCCCACACCCGCCACTCGCTCTGGCTGCACACCGCGTCGCAGGACTGCCAGAACTCGGGTGTGATCCCCTGGTACGCCGGGTTCTTCACGAGCCCCACGATCTGCCCGCCCTTGATCCTGTACCCGGCCTCGCACGCGAACTGGAAGTTCAGCCGCCGGTCGTCGATGCTCCACGACTTGTTGACCATCATCAGCAGGCCCTCATCCGTGTCGCGGATCAGTTCTTCCAGCGACCCCGCCTCGCCCGCCAGGAGGTTGATGCACGTCATCCGGATCAGCGGCGCCCGGTTCCATCCGTCCGACCGCATCGTCCCGTTCGCCGTCATCCCCACCTTCCCCGCCGTCTCGCGCGAGGTCAGGTAGCTGCAGAAGATTCCCTCGCGGATGATGTCGGCCCTCTGGCCCGGCACGCCCTCGTCGTCATAGTCGAAGGCTCCCAGCGCGCCGGGAATAGTCGCGTCGGCCACGATGCTGATCTGAGGCGAGCCATACCTCGCCCCGAGCGTGTCCGGCGTGAGGAAACTCGTCCCGGCGAAGCTCGCCTCCATCCCCAGCACGCGGTCCAGCTCGATGGGATGCCCGCAGCTTTCGTGCACCTGCAAGGCCAGTTGCGGCCCGCCGAGGATGATGTCCATGTAGCCTTCGGGGCACTTATCCGCGTTGACCAGTTGCGCCGCCTCGGCCGCCACGATCTTCGCGTTGCCCACGAAGTCTTGCGGCCCGATGATCTCCCACCCGCGCGCCTGGATCTCGCCGCCGTGGGAGTTGGGGTAGCTGCGCCGCTGGACCTCGCCGGGCCCGGCCGCCGTCGCCGCCACCTCGCCCTGCGTGACCACGCGATCCTGGTAGATGTCGGCGCCCTCGCTGCTCGCGAACCACTTCTCCTCGCGCGAGCACATCGTCAGCGACTCGCGGACGACGACGCCTTCCTGGTCCATGGCCGCATCGCACGCGCGCAGGAAGTCGATCTTCTCGGCGAGGGGTACGGTGAACGGGTCGATGGTCGCCCACGACGCGACCTCCGCCACCGCCGGCTCGACGGGCGCCAGCACGACCGGCTCCCGCGTCGTCTTGGCACTGGCCTGCGCGATCTCCACAGCTTCCTTCGCCGCCCGACGGATGTCTGCCACCGTCGCGAGCGATGTCGCCGCGAAGCCCCACGCCCCGCCCGCGATCACCCTGACGCCGACGCCGCTGTCCTCGTTGCTCAGCAGCTCCTCGACGCTGCCATTCTTCATCGCCACGCTCTGCCGCTGCTTGCGCACCAGCCTCGCGTCCACATAGTCGGCGCCCGCCGCCTGCGCCGCAGCCAAGGCCTGCTCCACTAGCTCGTGCACGTCGATCCCCCCGGCCATCAGCTCTTCTTGCTCTACTCGAACATCCCCGCCACGAACTCGTCGGCGGAGAAATCCTCCAGCATGTCCATCTTCTCGCCCAGCCCGACCGCCTTGATCGGCAGGCCAAGCTGGTGGGCGATGGTCAGCACTATCCCGCCCTTCGCCGTCCCGTCCAACTTCGCCAGAACCAGCCCGGTCAGCCCGACGGCCTCGTGGAATTCTTTCGCCTGGGCCAGCCCGTTCTGTCCGGTCGTCGCGTCGATGACGAGCAGCTTCTCATCCGGCGCCCGCCCGAGTTGTCGCTCGGCGATGCGCACGATTTTCGATAGCTCGTCCATCAGGTGCTTCTTGTTGTGCAGCCGCCCCGCGGTGTCGATGATGACCACGTCGGTCCCGCGCGCCTTCGCGGCGTCGAGGGCATCGAAAACGACCGCGCCGGGGTCGGCCCCCTGCTTCTGCTTGACGAGATCGCACCCGACTCGCTGCGACCATATCTCAAGCTGCTCGGTCGCCGCCGCGCGGAAGGTGTCGGCCGCGACCATCATCGGCTTCATTTTCTTGGCCTTGAAGCGGTGGGCAAGCTTGGCGATGGTGGTCGTCTTCCCGACGCCATTGACGCCGAGCATGATGTACACGGTCGGCTTGTCGTCATTGATGACGAGGGGCTTGGCGAGCGGCTGAAGGATGCGTCGGATCTGCCTTTGCAGCAGCGCCTTCACGTCATCGGCGGTCTTGGCCTTCTCCTCACGCGCGGCCTTGCGCAAGCCATCGACGAGGCTGAGGGCCAGATCGAAGCTCACGTCAGCGCTGATGAGGGCTTCCTCAAGCTCATCGAGCAGGTCGTCATCGACGGCCCGCTTCCCGGTCAGCAAATCCCCAACTTTTCGCAGCAATCCCCGCAGCATTCCTCATGCTCCTCTTTCGAACTAGGCCCGCCGGCTTTTCGCCCTAAGCATGCAAGCGTTTCTGTAGCCGCGGGCTTCTAGCCGAGCGGACCGCAGGTCCGCCCGGGGGTGGAGGGCTGTGGCCTCTTTAGCCTTTCCCTCCGCCTTACCCCTNNAGCGACGCTCCGCGTCGCAAGGATCCCCGGCACCCGCCTGCCCTCACACCTTCCTCCACCTATACTTCCACACCGCCCACGCGATCGCCACCGCGTGCCGCAGCCTTATCTTCTTCCCGGCTTCCTTCGTCCGCGGCGCATAGGATATCGCAACTTCCTTCAGCCGCATCCCGCGCTTGACGATGTTCGCCGCAAGCTCGATCTCGATCTCGAACCCGGCCCCGCCCAGCGCGCCCACATCCATCTTCTCCAGCACGAACGCCTTGTAGCAGGTGAGCACGTCGGTCAGTCGCGTCCCGAACATGAGGTCGAACCAGCGCGTCATCAGCCGGTTCGCCATGAAGTACTTGCCTTCCTGGTCGGTCTTGCCTTTCAGGTACCGGCTGCCGAAAACCGCATCGGCCTCGCCGGCCTCGAGGGGCGCCATGAGCTTGGGATAATCGGCGGGGTCATACTCGAGGTCCGCGTCCTGGATGAGCGCCACATCGCCGGTCGCCGCAGCCAGGCCCGACCTCACCGCCGCCCCCTTGCCCTGGTTTTTCTCATGCTCAAGGAGCTTGACGCGCGCATCCCCTGACGCCACTCGCCGCGTGATGAACGACGTGGCATCGGTCGATGCATCATTGACGACGACGACCTCGCCGTCCGGCCCCAGGTGTTCGAGCACCCGCCGCAGCAGCGCCTCCACCGTCGCCTCCTCATTCCAGGCGGGTACGATTACGCTCAACCGCATCTATCCAGATCCTCCTAAAGGTCCCGACCTGCGCCGGGGGGCAGGTATCAGCTTACAGAGAACGAAAGTCAGCCCCCACGGAGGCTGACTCACATGCTCAATGCTATCACGGTGTTATTGCTCTGTCATGCCGCGGTTCACGCCGTTGCCGCGCCGCTGGTGACCGCTCCGCAGGTCCCGGACGGCTCCATCGTGATCGACGGATCCCTCGCCGATGCCGCCTGGGCGCAGGCCCAGCAGCTTGTCCCCTTCACGGTCGTCGGCGACGGCGTCCTGCCCCAGCAACCCCAGGTCCTCCTCTGCCGCGACACGTCGACCCTCTACATCTCAGCCCGCCTGCCCAAGCCCGCCGGCGCGCCGGTTCGCGCCAACATCACCGATCGCGACGGCCCCCTCTGGGAGGATGACTCCGTCGAGATCTTCCTCGACCCCGGCCACACTCGCAGCCACTACATCCAGCTTATCGTCAACTCCCGCGGCACCAAGTGGGACTCCGTCGGCAAGGACAAAGCGTGGAACGCCGACTGGCAGGCCGCCGCCGTCTCCCACGACGCCGACGCCTTCTGGACCGTGGAGATCGCCGTACCCTTCGCCGCCGTCAGCCAGATGCCCACGCCCGCCGTCTGGGGCCTCAATGTCTGCTGGGATCGTCAGACGCCGTCTCCCCTCGCCGCAACCTGGGCGCCGCTGCCCAGCGCGAACTTCCACGACCCCGATCATTTCGCCCTCCTCAGCTTAGCGGGCGATGCGCCGAGCATCACCGATGCCCAAATCGAGGCCCTCCCGAACTCCGGCAAGATCAGCTTCGGCGCCCGCCTGACCGCCGCCACCCAGCCCGCCACCGTCCAGTTCCTCTTCGGTAAGGGCGCCGACCTCAAGGTCATCTCCGAGCGCAAGCTCACCCCCGCCCAGCGCGTTAGCTGGTCGGCCCAGGGGGCCGTCCCCTTCGTCGGCGGCCTGCCCACGGATTCGGGCGATTACTCCGCCCACATCGTCGCCCGCGTCGCCGACGCGGAGGTCTACCACGCGGTGATCCCCATGGCCGTCCCGCCACCGGTTAAGCTCGATGTCCGCAAGTTCGTGATGCGCACGATGAAGGTCCTCGTCGACGCCGATGCCTCGCTCCTCGCCGCCGTCCAGAAGCCCGGTCGCCTCAAGCTTTCCCTCGTCGACGCAGCCGGCGCCACCAAGGCCTCCTCCGACGGTCCCTTCGACGCTGCCTTCCACGCCTCGGTCTGGCTAGATGTCAAAGCCGCGGGTCCCGGCGACTTCAAGCTCACCATCGCCGTCGCCGACCCCGCCGGCCAGACGATCTCCACCGAGTCCCGCCCGCTGAAGATCCCCCCGAAGCCCGTCTGGCTGGGCAATCGCGAGGGCATCTCCGACAAGGTCCTCGCCCCGTGGACGCCGCTCGAGGTCAAGGGCGGCTCGGTCCGTCCGTGGGGCCGCGACTACCACTGGGGCTCACTGCCCTTCCCCGAGCAGGTCACAACGCGCGACGCCGACGTCCTCGCCGGGCCCATGCGCCTCGTCGCCATCGTCGACGGCCGCGTCCAGCCCTGGGGTGATACCGAGCCCAAGTTCACCAAGGTCACCGACGCCCGCACCGAGTTCACCACTTACGCCGAGGGTCCCGACTGCACCGTCACCGGCAACCTCTGGGTCGAGTATGATGGCTGCGTCCGCTGCGACTGGAAGCTCACGCCCAAGCATCCCGGCGCCCGCCTCGACCGCCTCACCTTCGAGATGCCCGTCAAGGCCCAGTACGCGAAATACCTCTACCACTTCCCCGGCGCCTGGACCGCGACCTGGAACTCCCACGCCCTCACCAAAGATGAGGTCCTCGCCTTCCGCCCCTTCGTCTGGCTGGGCGATGAGGACCGCGGGATGTCGTGGTTCTGCCCGTCCGATCAGGCCTTCCGCCCGAAGGATCCCAACAAGCTCACCGAGATCACCCACGAGGGCGACCAGGTCGTCCTCCGCATCAACATGGTTGAGCAGCCCTACGCTCTCACCGAGCCCTTTTCCACCACCTTCGGCTTCGAGGCGACCCCCATCCGCCACAACGACAAGACGCCCTGGGACTATCACATCGTCCACACCGGCAACTATGGCCTCGAGAAGCAGCCCTGGACCCCCACCGGCAGTGTCCAGTGGCCCGCCCACGGCAACATCAACCTCAGCCACGGCACCATCGAGTGCTGGGTACGCCCGCGCTTCGATCCCGAGGTCCCGGTCAAGGGCGACGACCAGTCCCGCGGCCAGTATAATCGCGACTTCCTCATCGTCCCCATCGGCGCCGCCCAGTTCGACTGGTACTGGAACATCGACGACCGGGGCATGAGGTTCTTCATCAAAACCTCTGACGGCAACTACCCCGTCCTCGTCCCGTCGACTTCCCACTGGCGCAAAGACGAGTGGCACCACATCGCCGTCTCCTGGGGCGACGCCATCCGCATGTACGATGACGGCAAGATGATCGCCGAGATGAAGTTCCCCGGCGGCCTGCAGAACGACGCGACCGGCTGCCCGCTCATCCTCGGTCAGGGCATCTGCCAGTTCGATGTCGACGACCTGTGCATCTCCGACATCCAGCGCGAGCCTCGCGGTCAGAACGGCCCGCTCCAGCCCGACGAGCACACCCTCCTCCTCGAGCCCTTCGACGCGCTCAACAAGCAGGGCAACGACCTCTTCACCGTCCCGACGAAAGCCGTCGGCGGCCCGGGCGTCATCCTGGGCGCCCTCGATCTCACCGACGGCAAAGAGGGCAAGTCCCTCGCCGTCTATCATACCGGCCCGCCCATGACCGTCCTCGACCACTACCGCGACCTCACCGTCCGCACGATCTGCTTCCACGAGCACTGGTCGAGCATCCAGGACTACAACGCCCCCGCCAACCTCGAGGGCCTCCACAGCCTCGTGAAAGCCTGCCACGCCCACGACATCGGCCTCCTCGTCTACTACGGCTACGAGATGGCCAACGTCGCCCCCGAGTGGGACGACTACTCCGACGAAGCCACCGTCTATCCCCTCCAGGTAAGCTATACCCGCGTGCCCACCCAGACCGATTACCTCTCCTGCTGGTCGTCGGCCTGGCAGGATCATCTCGCCTGGGACATCGCCCACACGATGGACGACTACGACATGGACGGCGTCTATCTCGACGGCACGGCCTACCCGACTACTTGCGAAAACCTCGGCCACGGCGACGGCTATATCGGCCGCGACGGCAAGCTCTATCCCACCTACAGCTTCTTCGAGTCTCGCGAGATGATGAAGCGCATCTACACGATCGTGAAATCGCGCAAGCCCAACGGCGAGGTCAACCTCCACAACTCGACCTGCATGACCATCCCCTCCATCGGCTGGGCGACGAGCACGTGGGACGGCGAGCAGTTCGGCAGCATCCCCATCTCGCCGGAGAACCCGCCGCTGAAGATCCTCCCCCTCGACTCCTTCCGCACCGAGTTCATGGGCCGCCAGTGGGGCGTGCCCTCCGAGATGCTCTGCTACGGCATGCCCTATACCTACGCCCAGGCCCTCGCTATGGCCCTGCCCCACGACGTCCTCGTCCGCCCCAACGACATCGAGCTGCTCGCCAAGATATGGAAGGCCGCCGATACGTTCGGCCGCGAGCAGGCGACCTGGCTGCCCTACTGGAACAACCAGGATTACGTCCGCGTCAACGACGACTCGGTGAAATGCAGCATCTACACTCGCGGCGCTCTGGGCGCGATGCTGGTCGTCTCCGTCCTCGGCGAGCGCGATCAGGACGTGTGGCTGAAGCTGAACCTGAAGAACCTCGGCCTGCCGTCGACGCTGGTGGCCGACGACATGATCGATGGGGGACAGGTGCCGGTGAAGGGCGGCTACCTCTCCTTCCCGCTCTCGGCGATGCAATTCCGCATCCTCCACATCCACCCGCAATGAGCGCCGCCACTTGAAGCACGGGCGGCTACAGACTACAATGCGCTACAGCAACCGAATGCGGGTGCCGGTGAACCCATGACGCGGCAGGTGGAAATGGTCCTCGGGAGTGCCCAAGACTCCGGGCTGCCGGTGCCGCTCCACGCGTTCGCCCGTAGTTTGCGCTTCCTCCAGAAAGTAACGCTGGAGATCGGGCTCATGTTGACTGGAATCCGCCCGGAGCTCGGGCCCGGCGAGGCCCCCGCTCCACTGCATGGGGCTTGCGATCTCTATATCCGGGAGCTGCACACCAGTACCCCGAGTGCCGTCCTTGAGCTCTTGGTACCCGCCCAACTCCAATTGCCCGAGCCGGATGGCGACTTGGGCGAGCGCGTCCTTGCTACCCTCTTCGACCTAACCGACGCGGTCGATGCTAACGATCAGCAGCGCGTTCTTGCTCTGCTGCCCCAACACGGGTACCGGTCTCTGATCCTCGACAACTTCAAGTCGATGTGTCCTGTCGCGGGCGAGGACCTGGACTTGACGCTATCGCGCCCCGGTACTGACGTCCGCTATCGCTTAGACGGAGCGACGCGAAAGACCGCGCAGGCGCTGTCCAGGGACGTCCGCCCGGACGAGACGGTGCAATGGAGGCAGCTCATCGGGCGCGTTGTGAAAATCCAGAGCTTCCCAAGCGCCAAGTTCGCCGTGCAGCGTGGTCGGCGAGCCCTTGAGTGCCCGTACGACCCGGAGTTCGAAGACAAACTCCTGGAGATGTGGGGATCCGTGGTTCGTCTGACGGCCGCCTGCCTGGTCGCTAGACACTCCGATGAAGAAGATGAGCTGCTGTCGATCCAGGGGATTGAGGACATCGAAACGGTCGACGAGAGCCCGCTGGTGATAACGGGATTCGAGTGCGGCGGCCGCAGAGTTGATTTCGTCGAACCTCTGCGCCTTCTGCCGGCCTTCGACGAAGACGCCGTCGTGTTCGAAGACCCCAACCTGGGGATCATCGGGTACGGCGACACGCGAGAGCAGGCGGAGGCCGCCGCTAGGGACAACCTCTGCTGGCTATGGGACGCGTACGCGGGGGCAGTCGAGTCCGAACTCGCGCCAGACGCTCGACAACTCAGGACCCACCTACTGCGCCTTGCGCAGACGGAGGTCGCCTAGTGGCCGCCCGACGCCCCAACGACATACTGGCCCATCTGCAGAGCAAGGGGTTCAGGGATCACGGAGGACCCGATCGCAAGCTCATCCTCTACGTGAACGGTCAGCGGACCGGTATCTGGACCCAGGTCGGCAGGCACAACAAAGACTACGACGACCGGCTGTTGGGCCTCATGAGAAGGCAACTGCGCCTCGATAGGCTATCGGATCTCCTGCGTCTGATAGACTGCCCAATGGACCACGACGAGTACGTCGCGGTCCTCCGCGGGAAGGGCGCGATCGTTCTGAACGACGACGCGCCCTGACGGCGACGCCTCGATGCTACACGGGGCACTACGGATTCACTGGCAGCCCCCTTGCATGACGCCGACGACCCACACCGCCCACATCGCCGACGCCCGCACCATGCCCGAGCTTCCCGACAGCTCGGTGCATCTCGTCGTCACGTCTCCGCCCTACTGGTGCATCAAGGATTACGACCACCCCGACCAGATCGGCTCCGGCCAGTCCTACGAGGATTACCTCGCCGACCTCGGCCGCGTCTTCGCCGAGTGCGCTCGCGTCCTCCACACGGGCTGCCGCATGGCGATCAACATCGGCGACCAGTTCCTCCGCGCCTCCGAGCACGGCCGCTATCGCGTGCAGCCTCTCGGCGCTGACGTGATCAACCTCGGCCGCGCCCTGGGCCTCGACTTCATGGGCAATATCATCTGGCGCAAGATCACCACGACGAACACGACCGGCGGCGGCAGTTGGATGGGTTCGATCTACTTCCCGAGGGACGGCCACATCACCTACGAGCACGAGTACATCCTTCTCTTCCGCAAGCTCGGGAAGGCGCCCGGCCCGCCCTCGCCCGAGGCGAAGGAAGCCTCGCGCCTGACGAAGGAGCACCGCTCGGCGTGGTTCCGCGGGGTGTGGGACGACATCTTCCCGACGCGGCAGGAGGCGCATCAGGCGATGTTCCCCCTCGAGCTTCCGCGCCGGCTGATCCAGATGTACAGCTTCGTGGGGGAGACGATCCTGGACCCGTTCCTGGGTAGCGGCACGACGGCGCTTGCGGCGGCGCAAGTGGGGCGCAACTCAGTCGGCTACGAGATCAACCCGGCCTTCGAGGCGACGATCCGCTCCCGCTTCGACCCCCCACCCTTCGACTCCACCCTCCTCATCACCCGCCGCCCTTGAGGCCTTTCGTCTTCGTCTTTCCGCTATTCGTCGTCATCCTGAGCGCACAGCCCAACGCCCCAGGATAGCGTCCCCGCGAAGCGACGCGAAGCGTCGCAGAAGGACTTGGGGTGGCCGCGTTACAACCCCGCGCCCGCGGAGAAACCAGCTTTGCCTTTCCCCCTACTTCAACCCAGTCAACCCCGCCGGCGCCGCCGGCGGACCACTCGGCTTCGCCACCCGCTCGATCTTCCCGCCTGCCTTCCCGTACGCCGCCAACGCTTCCCCGCCCGGCCCGGTCGTCCAGAACTCCTTGGTCTTGAACGCCCCCGGCCACCCGTCGACATCGAGCACCACGACCGGATACCTTGCCACCGCGCCGTTTAGCAGCGCGCTGCGCAGGTAGTCCCCCGGCCACGGTATCTTCGTGTCGAGGCTTGCCACCGCCCCGCCCAGGCTCTGCGCCGCAGCCGCGACCTGCTCCGCTGCCGGCGTGATGACCAGCGCCTTCCCACCCGGCGGGTTGGCCGCCCCATACTGGAACGGCTGCGCATCGATCCACGCCTTCGACGTATCGGAGGGCCGGTAGGTCGCGGTGATCTCGATGGTCTTCGCCGTCGTCAGGAGCAGGCCGCTCACGACTGCCTCCTGCGCCCACGGCCACGACGGCCCGGCCGCCACCCGCGGATTCTCGCTGCTGCCGCCGTGGGTCACGCTCACCTGCAACCCGCTGCCCCACACGACCACCGCGAGGGTTGCGTTCACTGGGTTCTGGCCCAGGCCCTTGAGCGCGAGGATGTACTTCCTCGACCCGCCCGTGTCCTTCACCTGAACATCGATCTGCTGGCTCCCCAGCGGCAGCCCTCGCACCCACATGCTCGGTCCGCCCACCATCAGCGGCCGCAGGTACGCGCTATGACTTGCCACATCGCCCTTGTAGCCGGTCAGCGCGTGCAGCGCCGCCTCGGCATTGATCCCGGTCTCCCACGGCCGGCACCGGTGCCATCCCCAGACCTTATCCGACGGCCGGTCGTCCGGGGTCACCATTTCCGAGTACCCGCCGCTGGCCTCAGCCGCCGCGAACATCCCCTGCATCGCCTTGAGCACCGCCGGATGCCTCATCTCAGCCAGGTTCCACACGACATACCCGGGCGTCATCCCCACGTAGTACCCGCACCCCGGCGTCATCCGCACCGTCCCGCTCGGCTTGACCAGGTACCTCAGCGCCTTCAGCACGCTGCCCGCCTGCTTCCCATCCGTGGCGTCCGCATAGCCGATCCACATCGGCCGCAGGTCGATGTTCGCGAAGGGATATCGGTGCTTCTCGCCCGAGAAATTCGACCGCGCCGGCGCATAGAAGCCGGCATCCTCGCGCCAATACAGGCTCTCGGTCGCGCCCCTCACTCTCGACGCCCGTGCCAGATAGTCGCCCGCCTCATCCCCATGCCCGCAGGCCTTCGCCATCTCAGCCAGCGCCTGAGCCGCGGCCACATACTCGAAAGCCGAGTCCGCCGACCGCGCATCCAGGCACACCCAGTCCTCGATCTTCTCCCCGGCGTTGAACAGCTCGTAGCCCGGGAACCGGTATGTCTCATCGCCATGGAACGGCAGCGTCCCATCCGCCCCGACTTCCTGCCCCAGCAGACATCGCCGCAGCATCGGCCAATGGAACTTCACCAGCGTCGCGTCGCCCGTGGCTCGCCAGTACCAGTAGTGCTGGAGGATCACAAAGCTCGGCACCTCCGCCCGCTCGACGGGCATCTTCTCCCAGTCGGCAACCGGCACGCCGCCGCTGACGTCCATGTCCAGCGCCACATTGTTGTAGATCTTCCCCATCTTCGCGCACGCGCGGAAGTGGTAGTCGAGGTGTTGCCCGGCCGTCTCAGCCATGCCCGCCGCCGCCAGATATCGCAGCGGCCCATTGCTGTCCCGCACCCACGCGTAGGTATAGCCGTGCATCGGCGAGAAGGCCCCGCACGCATCGCGTTGGCTCAGGAGAATGTACGGCGCCGTCAGCATGAACTGGTCCAGCTTGTTGTCATCCGTCTGCACGCGCACCAGCGGCTCGGTCCATTTCTGCCACGCCGACCGCACGCGCTCGAATACCTCGAACCCCGCGCCCTTCACCATCGCCAGCTCTCGCTGCTCCTCCTGCGCCGACCCCGCGAAGTTCATGTATCCGAGCTTCACCACCGACTGCCCGGGCGCAAGCCTCCCCAGCGGGTACTCGATCGTCGCCACCGCATTCCCGCCCGACGGCTGCATCCGCTTCGGCAGGTTCTTGGGCATCGGCGGAAGATCATCGCTCATGCCTCGCGCTCGCCCGTCGAGAACCCCGAGGCTCACGATCGTCCCGCCCTCGCGATCCAGCACCAGCCGATCGTCCTTGAGCGTCCATCCAGGCAGCGTCGAGGTCAGGCGCAGGCTCACGTTCGGCAGGCTGTGCTTCCCCGTGTTCGCCACGGCCAGCGCGAACTGCAGGCCCGGCATGTCCGGCATCGCGCAGTGGTAGATCCTGAACAGCAGGCCTTGCTGGGATTGGTGCTCAGCCACGACGATCGGCGCATCGGCCTCCCACGTCACGTTCTGATCCGTGAAATCGACGCCCTTTCCGCCCACGCTCACCCACGGCACGAGGTTGCCGAAGAACCCGGTCTTCTTCTGGTAGCCCGGCCCGATGAGGTTGGTCACGGAGCCGAGCGGCCACAGCAGCCCGACGATCCCGAAGGCCCGTCCGCTGCCGATGGGGTAGGCGCCGGTGTCAGCCTCGTTGGGCGCCTTCACCGTGGCGACCGCGCTCTCACGCCACTTGTCGAGGGTGTGCCCGAGCCACTGGCTGCGGCCCATGAGTTCCTCGATCGACACGACGGTCGTCGTGCGATTGTGATGGGCCGCGCTGAAGCCGACGACCTTGATCACGATCGCGAGCACGATAACCGCGGCGGCGACGATGATGATCGTCCTGACCGTTGGCGGCCTTTGTGGTGTCCCAGCGTCCTCGTTCATCTCCGCACTCCTTCCTGCTCACTCCGCGGTGCTTTGGGTTGGCTTGTGGAGGGGCCGGATAGGGAAGCGCACCGAAGGTGCACGGGTTCTCTATCCGGCCCGCGCTTTTCCCCTTTGCCTTTCCGTTCTTGGTTGTCATCCTGATGGAGCAGCGCTTTGTGCTGCTCAGAAGGATCCCCGCGCCGACCCCCCGTCCCGCTAGCTTTCCCTATCCGCCCACTTCACCTCAACCACCGTCTTCGTCGCCGAGCTGTTCGTGATCTGCGCGATGGTCTCATCGACGACGTACCCATCCCACGCCGACGGCATCGGCTGCTCGCCGGCCTCGTACCGCCGCACCATCTCGGCCATCTCCGCATGGAAGGGGTTCATCGCGCGGTACCGGTACTCCGTCGTCTCGCCGGTCTTGGCGTCCTGATGCACGAGCAGGGCGCCGTTGTTCTCCGGCTGATCCCACTTCACGGTGTAGATGTCCAGTCGCCCGCCGATCGCGTTGATCTCCAGCCGCTCATCCCACCCGTTCCGCTCATACCCGGCGTAGGCCAGCGGATGCCAGTTCGCCTCGAAGTGCCCGATCCCGCCGTTCTCGAACCACAGGAGCGCGTTGGACTGAAGGTCGGAGTCCATGCCCTCGCGCACGTACAGGTCGCCCGCGATCCGGCTCGGCCGTCCGCCGAACCAGTGCAGGAGGTCGAGGATGTGGCTGCCGCAGCATACCAGGCACCCTCCGCCGTAGTTGCGCACAACCGGCGACGGCCAGTTCGTCTGCGACGGGTCCAGCGGCGCGGTCCACACCTCACCAGCCGGCTGCCACGACCGCGCGTAGATGGTCATGAGCTGCCCCATGCCGGCCAGCAGTTCCTTGGCCTTCTGCATGGCGGGGAAGTACCGCTTCATGTACGCGGTGGCGAAGAACGTCCCGGCCTTCTCGGCCGCGCGAGCGATCTCAGCCGAGTCCGCCGCGTTGGCGGTCAGCGTCTTCTCGCACACGACGCCCTTGCCCGCTGCGATCGCCGCGAGGCAGATCTCCTTGTGCGTCGACGCGAAGGTCAGCACGCTGACGATGTCGACTTCGGGATCGGCGAGCACAGCCTGATAGTCCGCCGACGCCTTGGCGCCATACCTATCGGCGACTGCCTGCGCAGCCTCGATCCGCACGTCGGCGGCATGGACGATCCGCGCCCCGGCGTTGGCATAGCCTTCATGATGAAACCGCGAAATGTTCCCGCACCCGATTATCCCTACTCGTGTCATCCGTAGACTCTCCTTGGCCTTTCTGTAGGGCGGGCATTTATGCCCGCCGGACCCTACGCGGCGGGCATGAATGCCCGCCCTACA
>PMZA01000149.1 GCA_003170595.1 Armatimonadota bacterium | reverse complement strand
TTCGGCATGTTCATCCACTGGGGGCTCTACGCCCAGCTTGGCCGCCACGAGTGGGTCATGAACCGCGAGCGGATTCCTACCGAGGAATACGAGAAGCTCGCCGATACCTTCAAGCCCGGGCCTCTCCCGGCGCGCAAGTGGGCCAAGCTCGCCAAGGCCGCCGGCATGCGCTACATGGTCATGACCACCAAGCACCATGAGGGCTTCTGCAACTTCAACACCGCCCTCACCGACTACAACTCCGTCCAGCGCGGGCCCAAGCGCGACCTGGTCGCCGAGTATGTCGAGGCCGCGCGGGCCGAGGGGCTCAAGGTCGGCTTCTACTACTCGCTCATGGACTGGCATCACCCCGATGGCGCCAAGTGCGCGAGCAACGAGAAGTCGCGCCGGCGCTTCATCGACTACATCCACGGGCAGATCCGCGAGCTGTGCACCAACTACGGCAAGGTCGACGTCATGTGGTACGACGTCTCGTGGCCGCTCGATGCCGTGGGTTGGGAGTCCGAGAAGATGAACCGGATCGTCTACGACCTCCAGCCGGACATCCTCATCAACAACCGCAACCAGCTCGACGGCGACTTCGGCACGCCCGAGGGACACATCACCGCCGAGTCGCGCGCGTGGGAAGCCTGCATGACCTTCAACGACTCGTGGGGCTACACGCCGATCGACACGAACTACAAGAGCGCCTGGAACGTGGTGGGCATGCTTCGCCAGGTCGCGGCCGGGAACGGGAATCTCCTCCTCAACATCGGGCCAGCGCCCGACGGGAGCGTGCCGCCGCCGTGCGTGAAGATCCTCGGCCAGGTCGGCGAGTGGATGGCCAAGTACGGCGAGACCATCTACTGCGCGACCGACCCGGTGGAGCAGGAATGGATGATCACCGGGGCCTTCACGCGGCAGGGCGACCGCCTCTTCTACCACTGCAACCGGTGGCCGGGGAAGGAACTGGCGATCGGCGGGCTCGTGTGCGAAGTGCTGGAGGCGCGAGTGGTCGGCGGGGCGAAGGCGAAGTTCAAGCAGGTGCGCGACCGGCTGGTCATCTCGGGCCTGCCCGAGAAGGCGCCGGATGCGCTGGACACGGTGATCGAGCTGAAGATCAAGGGCCCGGCGAAGCAGTTGCTCGGAGCGGGGCAC
Organism: Armatimonadota bacterium; assembly: GCA_003170595.1. GTDB lineage: Bacteria > Armatimonadota > Zipacnadia > Zipacnadales > FEN-943 > FEN-943. Next base: position 15,357 of record PMZA01000149.1, on the reverse strand, counting down.
GTGCTCATCGGCAAGGATCCATGGCGGAAGACCCTGGCGTAGCGCTAGGTCGGGCGGAAGATGAGAGGGCCGGATGGGGAGATAACCCGTCCGGCCCTTTTCTTTGCGCAACAACCGACATCGTGCGTCATCCCGGGGATCCTTCGTCAGGCACCAGGCGCCCTCCTCAGGATGACATGCAAAGGCAGAAAGGCCCACCACTCAGCCACAGCCGCGGGTGGGCCTTGCTTTGCTTGGACAGCGCGGCGGGCATAAATGCCCGCCCTACAGCAAGCCAGACCTCGTCGTCTTAGAGGCGTCGCACGGTGACGGACCAGTCGATGAGGTCGACGCTGGCCTTTTCGGTGTCGGTGGCGTTGCCCTGAAGGGTCGTGTCGTTCGCGCCCTCGACGACCAGACTATCGCCGTTCTTGTAGGTGGTGAATTGGTCGAGGCGGATGGTCACGAAGTCATTCCCGCGAGGGCCTTGGCCGTCGTAGACGTGCAGCGACGGCAGCGCCTGCGGGTCGAAGATGAGCTGGGTCACGGAGATGAAGTTGATTGACAGGAAGTCGGACTGGGGCGCCAGCGCGCTGATATCGAGGGTGAAGCGGAGGGTATTGCCGCCGCGCGGCGGGGTGAAATCGTAGGGCGTGCCGAGGAGCGTGCCCTCCTGCGCGGTGACGAGGCCGATGGTGGCCTGTCCGCCCGAGACGAGGTCGCCGGTGGTGAAGAGGAGGCCGGGCACGAGGGTGTTGGTCGCACTGCCGGCGGAGTTGGCGGTGAGGGTGCCGGTGGTGTCGATGCTGATCTGCGGCGGGCTGTCGCCGACGAAGTGGGCGGTGGCGGCGGCGGTCGTAGGGGCGACGGTGATCGTCTGAGAACCGGCGGCGGTGGCGCCGAGGGTGAGGGTGAGGCCGAGGAAGGAGAAGCTGTCCGCTGCGAGGGGTTGGCCGCCAAGGGAGTTGACCTGCGAAAGTTCGGTGCCTGTCAGCCCGCGGCCGCCAGGGGAGGCCGGGGTGAAGACGACGGAGCCGGCGACTAGGTTGCCGCCCGCGTCGGTGGCCACGGTGAGGGCGCCGGCGTTCTGATCGGCGGAGTTAGCGACGGAGGTAATCATGCCGGTGCCAGAGACGGTGGCCGCGCCGAAGGTGAGAGCCCCGACCTCGATGGTGGCGAGGCCGGTCTTGGTCACGACGGGGGCTCCGGCGACGGCGGTGATGCCTCCGCCCGCTGTGCGCAGGTCGGGCGTGAGGAGGACGCGGAAGAGGCGGTAGATCCCCGCGTGGTACTCGACGTAGTGGGTCATCGAGCCGGTGCCCCAGCCGTTGCCCCAGTAGGGCCCGGCCGCAACGGGGATCGGGCCGTCGTTGATGTTGTTATCGGCGTCGATGGGGACGTAGTAGTAGAAGCTGTCGTTGACCGGGCCGACGTAGGTCACGACCACATCCATGAGGCTCGACGGAGTCGTGCCGGTAGCGGTGCCACGCGCGCAACCGCCGGCGGTCACAAGGATCGCCGCCGCCACGAGAAGCAGGATCAGGGCTAGTACTGCACTCTTGCCTTGCATCGTTCGAGCATCTCCCTGCCGTGGGCCTCGACCTGGGCGATCTCATCGTCGCTCAGGCCGGCGCCGAGAAGGACTGTGTGGGCGAAATCCGGGGTGAGAAGATCGCCGGGGGCGTGGCTGTCGCTGGAAAGGATCAGGCGCGCTCCGTGTCTGCGGGCGACGGTGACGACGCGGCCGTTGCCGGTGTTGTGCCCCGGGCGAGCGGTGACCTCGACGAAGACCCCGTTGGCGGCGGCGGCGAGGGCGGTCTCATCATCGAGAAGGCCGGGATGGGCTAGGATGTCGACGTCCGGGCAGGAGGCGGCGGCGAGGTTCGTGCCCGGCTCGACCGGCTCGACAGGACTCTCGCCGTGGACGACCACGTAGGCGGCGCCGGCAGCTTTGGCCTCAGCCGCGAGGCGTGGGATGGAGCGGGTCGGCACGTGGGTCAGCTCGACGCCGGCGAAGACCGGGAAGTCCCAGTACTCAGCGGCCAGTGCGCAGTCAGCCGTCGCCTCTCCGATAATCCGCGTCAGACCGCCGCGACCGCAATGGTCAGACATGCCGAGGGCCGTGTAGCCGCGGACGATGGCGCGGCGGATCAACTCGACGGGGCTGAGGACCCCATCGCTGAGCGTCGTGTGCGTGTGGAAATCGTATAGGGCCAAAGGCAAGTCTCCCTTAAGAGAAGGCATCAACCTAGTCGGTCATCTTCATGCCGAACAGCAGCCAGCGCAGCACACCGGCGGCCATGGCGCTCCAGGCTTTCGCCGGCGCAGCCTTCGCGTCAGGCTGGATCAGCGGCAGCGGATCCAGCAGAGCAAGCCTGCCCGCCCCGAGCGTCAAGACCCGTGCCGCCGAGAAGGCGCCCACGTAGGCGATGTCGTTGCCGCGATAGCCGACCATCAACGACCCGCCTGGTATGTCTCCAATCGCATCGACGCCCAGGCTTATGACCGCGGGATCGAGGCGCACGGTTCCACCGGGGCGGCCGAGGCTGGCTGCGACGCCGAACTTCTCCAGCGCGCCGTTGAGCCATACCATCCGCTCATTGCTCTTTTCTGTGCCGCGCGGGAGGGCCAGGACGGCGCCGCCGGACTGCACGTACGTCGCCAGGGCGAGGCTCTCGGCCTCGTCATACTGGCGGCAGGAACTGAGGATGACGAGGGCCGGATTATCGCGCAAGACTTTGACCAGCGGGAGGTCGGCCGGGTCGATGGACTTGGGCTTATCGCCGGCTTTGGGGGCGGCGGAGGGACGAGGCTTTGGGGCGAGGATGACCTTGAGCCCGGCATCCTCGGCAAGCTTCCGAGCGGCGTCGGCGATGGCGGGCCAGTCCTCATCCGTGCGGGTGATGTCAAGGAAGGCGGTCTTCGCGTAGCTGCCACGATCGGCGGGCGCAGAGGTGGGAAGCTGCGGCCCCTGAACAAGCGGCGCCTCGGCGGGCTTGGTCTCTTCAGCGGGCGCGGCCTGCGCGCCACCGGCAGCATCGGGCTTGGCGCCGGTGGAAGTCTGAGGCTTGGCGTCGGGGGCAGGGGCCTCGGGCTGAGGCTTCGGTGGCTCAGGATGGGCGCCCACTTTCACACCCGCCGCCCACTGCGCCGCCTGGATGAGAAGCTGGAGGTTCGGGACCGGGATCGGGTCGGCTTCCTGCCCCGGGACGACGGCATCGAGGGGCAGTACGACCAGCCTCGGGCCGCCCTTGGTTGAGGTGCCGGCGAGGACATTGGGGCCCTGCTTGATCAGCGGATCGATGCCCTTCAGGTTCGCACCGACGCGCCAGAGGAAGAACTTGTCCAGGCCCTCGGTGATGGGGTGCAGCGTCATGTCGGTCTTATCGGTGTCGAGGCGGGCGGGGGAAAGCTCGACGCCCCAGGGCTCCAGGATCTTCTGCGTGATCTCCTGCAGGTCCGAGGAGAGGGAGTAGATGAGGACCAGGCCAGCGCCCTCTTTGAGGACCTGCTGGAGGACGCCCAGCTCGCCGTCGGTCGATATCGCGCGGGGGTAGATGATCAGGACTTTGGGCCCCGCCTCGACGGAACTGGTGTCGATGCGAAAGCCGGCCTGCGTGAGGGCGGGGATGCCGTCGCGGAGGAGGGCGTTGGGGCGTCCGCCGCCCGTGAGGAGCATCCAGCCGAAGGTCGGCGCCTGAGTGGCGGCCGGGGGCGTGGCATCATCGGCCCGCGCCGCAGGCATGACCGACACCGCCAGTATCAGGGCCGCCAGGGCCATCATAGCCTCACCGATACGCCTGCGCATGATCATCAAGGTAAGACGCCTCCGCGCGATCAAACGGCTACATCCTCGGGCTGACCCGAGGCCAGGGAGCGGCGGATTGCCTCCACGACGGCGACCGCCTGCCGCGCTTCGGTCAGGGGCGCCAGGGGCTCGGCGTCGGTCAGGACGCAGGTCGCGAAGTGCTCAAGCTGGGTCCGCAGAGCGCCGACGATGACGCCGCCAACCTCCGGGCCGTAAGTGTTGTCCACGCACGAGGTCTTGGACCCGTCGATGACCTCGAGGTCGCGGCTATCGCGGATCTGAAGGCGACCCGCCGAGCCGACGAGGTCCAGGCGCGCATCGAGGGTGCTGATCACGCCGTCGGGGCTGACCCAGAGGGCGTCGAGGCTGCCGCAGGCGCCGTTGTCGAAATCGAGTACGGCCACCACCGCGTCATCCACGCCCAGGTCGGCGAGGAGCTTGCGGCTGCCGCGGGCGAAGACGCGGACGATGCTGCGGCCGGTCACGTAGTGGAGCGCATCGATGTCATGGATGCCCAGGAAGCCGAGGACGTCGGTATGAGCGGCCACGCGCTGGGGCGAGGAGATCACGTTGTGGCGGCGTGCGTAGGCGTAGATGAGGTCGCCGAGGAGGCCCTGGCGGACCTTGTCGCGAGCCTGGGCATAGCGCGGGTCGAAGCGGCAAATGTGGCCGACCATCGCGATGACGCCTGCCGCGCAGACGGCGCCAAGGATGGCGTCGGCATCGGCGACGGTGGAGGCGAGGGGCTTCTCGATGAGTAGGTGCTTGCCGGCCTTGGCGGCGGCGAGACAGGGGGCGACATGGCTATCGTCGGGGGTACACACGCTGACGATGGCGACGTCCTCGCGGCCGACGGCATCCTCGACGGAGGAGGCGACCACGGCGCCATACTGCTCGGCGACGGCTGTGGCGCGGGCGGGGTCGAGGTCGAAGACGGAGGCAAGGCGCGTGGTGGGCAACTCACTCCACACGCGAGCATGGGAAGCGCCCATCACCCCAGCGCCGATCACGGCGCAGCCCAATCGTTCCGAGCCGGCCATCCTCCATCACCTCCGCCCCGTCGCACAGCTACGGCCGCCGACACGATCCGGCGGTCCAGGCCGTATCATACACCGCGCGGGCGGCTTTGGGGATGACCGGCGGAGGGCTATCGGCTTGGGCGCGTCAGGCTACCTGGAGCCAGCGAACATTGCCGTCCGAGGCGACGATCGTCTCGTGGGCAGGCTTCCTCTCGCGCCAGTGACCGTCCTCGCCCCGCTCGTAGAGCAGGTTGATGAGGATCCAGGCGACCCTGTGGGCGAACTCTTCGGGCGACGAACTCCCCGGGCGGGCCTCCGGCTCGGCATACGCGGCCGAAGCCTTCTCGCTTGCCAGGAGGAATAGCTCCTGGGCATCGAGCGGAAGGACGCTCACTATCGCATCGGGGAGGTTGTCGAAACCCCTGTATGCCATCCCTGCACCTCCGGATTGCCTCAACCGAACATCAGGAAGTCTACAGAGGAGGGCCGGGGCGGACCATCAGGAAAACCCTGAATTTGCTTCAGGATAATCGAAATCGGCGGAGGGTGGTCAGGAGCCGAGGGCTTCGGTCCAGCGCCGGGCGAACTCGGCTGCGACGCGGGCGCAGTTGGCGATGCCGCCCAGGTGTGCGACCTCGAAACCGTGGCTGTTCTCCGTCGCGAAGGCCAGGCAGGCGGACATGGCGAGATTGCCGGCACGGGTGGCGCCGGCGGTGTCGCTGCCGAAGCTGCGGACGACCTGACGCTGCACGCAGCCGGTCACGTCCTCGGCGACCTGCGCGAGCAGGCGGCTCAGGCCGGTGTGATAGACCGACAGGGCGTCCTTGAAGAGGACTACCGGGGCCTCGCCGACCTCGATGGGATACTCGGGCGCGACAGGGGCGATCTCGAGAGCGACAGCGGCGTCAAGCTCGAGGGTGCGCGGAACGAAGGCGCCGCCCGTGATGCCGATCTCCTCCATGCTGGTGATGACGATGAAGACGGTGCCGGGGAGGTCGATCGCCTGCTCGCGGATAAGCTCGGCAGCCGCGATGGCCGCCGCGACGCCGGCTTTGTCGTCGAGGGCATAGCCGCCCACATAGTCGCCGAAGTAGACCGGCGCCTTCCGCTCACGGGCGACGCAGGCCGGCGAGCCAACGGTCACGCCGCGGGCCGTGAGGTCGTCGCGCGAGAGCTTGCAGTCGAGTCGCACGTCCGACCAGGCCGGGGCCTTGCCGGTCTTGATGGCGAAGATGCCGGGCGACTGGTCGGAAGTGTGCATGCAGCCGATGTTGATGAAGCCGCGCACGGGCTCATGGCCGAGGACCTCCCACGGCCCCTCGCCGTAGACCCACGGATAGGTGCCGCCGACGGGCTCAAGCTGCATCTTGCCGTCGTCCTCGATGCGGGCGATGAGGGCGGCGACCTCGTCTTTGTGCGCGAGGATGCCCAGGCGCGGGCCGGGCTTCGACGAGATCTGGGCGATGATGTTGCCCTGATTGTCGCGCCAGACTTTCTCGGCGAGCGGGGTGAGGAGATCGAGGGAGAGGCGCTCCATCTCGGTCTCGTAGCCCGAGACGGAATGGGTGACGAGGAGCTTGCCGAGGAGGTCGCGGAGGCGCGAGTTCAGGCTGGCCATCAGTTCTTCGGAGCCGGCGGGCATGGCAATCCTCCGTGGTGAGGCTGGGTTGCGCTGCGACGATACCACAACATGGAAAACACCGCCCGAGGAGTCGGGCGGCGTTGGCGATGCGGTGGGATGATGCGGCTACGTGCGCCGGCGGCGAAGAAGCGCTGCCACCGGCAGGCCCATCAGCAGCAGCGCAAACGTGCCCGGCTCGGGGTTAGGCGTGGCCCTGACGTCGAACAGGCCGAAGCTCTGCGAGTAGGTGCTGCTCTGGCTGCTGGAGCTGAAGGCGAGGTAGAAGTACCCGTTGTAGGGCACCGTCCACGTCCACTTGGCCCAGCTCGTGGAGGGCGAGTCCGGGCTCCTCCAGATCCCAGCCACCAGGGTGTCGAGGTTGGCGTTGTAGACCTCGGCCGCCGCCCAGTCGCTGAAGAAGACGTCCGTCGCCGCGCGGTCGAAGGCGACCCAGCCCTTGAGGACCTCACCCTTCGTGAGGCTTGCGCCCTGCCAAACATACTGCTGGCTGTTGCCGGCGCCGCCGCCCACCGCCAGGAAGTAGCCGCCCATGGGAGGAAGATAGCCGTCGCGGTCAGCTATCACGAAGGCGGATCCGTTGCGGAGGAAGGTGGTCCAGCCGGAGAGGTCGCCCGTATCGAAACCGATGTTGGCGTACCCATCGGCGTGGGCGGCGGCAGCGCTCAGCACGAGAGCAAACGATATCGTCAGGAAGACATAGATTCTAGGTACTTTGGACGCCCCCGAGGCTCAGATCGGCGCAGATAGACCACGGCGTTACTATAGTTGTAACACGCAACTCCGCCCCGCGCAAGAGGAACGTCGCCCGAGGAGCCGGGCGGCGTTGAACATGCGGTCACGTGGTGAGACTACTTTCGGCGGCGAAGAAGCGCGCCTATGGGCAGGCCCATCAGCAGAAGGGCCAAGGTGCCCGGCTCCGGGGTAGCTCCGCCGCCGCCACCGCCCGAACCAGGTGTGGGCTGGCCAGTCGGCGGCGGAAGATACAGAATGTCGTAGGACGTGGCGCCACTTTGAAGCCACAAAAACACATATGGGCGTTTGCGTCGAGAGGGCGACGGCTCACGAAACGAAAAAGCCCCGCCAGACGCACCGGCGGGGCTTCTTGGTGCTTCCTGAGCGGTCAGCGAGCGTTAGGCGGTTCGTCTCTTCCGCCACCAGCCGACGATGCCGAAACCGCCGAGCCCGAGAAACATCGTGAGCGTCGAGGGTTCAGGGACGGTGTTGGGGACGGTAGTGGGATCCGGCACGTCGGTGGGTGAGAACTTAGCGAAGAGAACTTGGTCGGACGGGTCGATCAGCCATATCACCGATGAGGACGTGTAGTTCGTACTGTTTATGCCCGCAACCGCCGCCATGTACTGGTTGTAATAGTGCCACCTAACAGAGTTCTCCCACGCCTCGCTTCCCGTTTCAACCTCCGGGGCGAAGGGCACGCCATCCCAGACCGTGTGGATGGCGCCGACAAGGGCATCGCCCTTAACCTCGATCCAATCGTCGGCGGCATGGCCCTGGAGGTTCGAGGGCAGCAGCACAGCGTTGTTCATTTGGTCGGCCAGGAAGGACGCTTCCGCCTTAACGTCCTGCGTGCGCGATCCGAGCGAGAAGCCGAAGGAAGTGGGAAATCCGTAGCTGCCCGGATCGCTCTGGACCACAGTCTGGGGTGCGTTGAGGAGGTCGTACTGGGAGTACGGTCCCGTCCGCTGCCCGATGTAGATGTCGCGGTAGTCGCCCGAGCACATGGTGAGCGCGTTGGAGCCCACAGGGATTGGGTTATTATACGCGTCCAGGCCCGTGTCCAAGTTCGCGTGCCAGATGCCCCCGTATGTGTCCTCCCCCCACTCAGACGAGCCGGGGGAAGTCAGCGTCACATAAACACTATCGGCGCGGACCGTATTCGGCAGGATTACCACGAATAGCGCGGCTAACAAGAGTGAACCAAGTCTGGTTGAACGTTTCATCGGGCCCCCTCCAGAGGATATCCCTGGGGTAACAGTTGACAGAAATACGAATGCAGTATGGTGCGCACTAGGCATGGTGTCAAGCAAGTTTACATGGTTATTACATCAGAATTAGGCGGGGGCTCACGCAAGGGAAACCGACCCGGAAAGCCGCCCTCCGTTCCGTGACGGGCGCGGGGCTGGTACAATGGTAGCGGAACTCCCTACTCCCTTCGGAGTCATGATGCGATAGATGCTGACGACCCTCTGCCTTGCCGCCTGCCTTTGGATGAGCCCTCCCGCGTCGGCGGGCACTCCCGCTGGCGAGTTCTCCTTCGACAACGGGACCCAGGATTGGATCGCCTCGCCCCTCGACCCCGGCAGCGCCGTGGCCCAGGCGCCAAGCGGCCCGGACGGGCATGTGGGCGTTCTCAAGATCACCGGGAAGACGCCAGCGTCGATGGGCGCGTGCTACCGGCCGTGGCAGGATTGGCGCAGCTATCAGTGGCTGAGCTTTGACCTCTACATCCCCAAGGACGCCCCCGACGACCTGAGCGTGTACTTCTACGTCAAGGATAAGCAGTACTGGTGGTATCAGACGCCGGTCCTGAGCGATCCCCTGACCGGTGAGCGGCGATATGCCGACTGGCGCGGGAAGTGGCTGCCGGTGCGGCTGGATGTATCGCCCGAAAGCTTCATCTGGCAACCGGGCGGCCATGCGAAGGCATGGAACCGGGCGCTCTACTATCCGCGCGAAATAGGCCTGCGAGCCTTCGCGGGCAAGGCCTGGGACGGGCAGATGCTGGTCGATAACCTCTGCCTCTCTGGCAACGAACCGCCGCTGGGGCGCATCGATCCGAACGTCAAGGGCTCCGTCAAGCACAGCCTGCAGGTGTATCCCAGCGCCGAGGCCGTGCCGGTGGATGGCAAGCTGGAGATAACCTTCCACCTCGACCACGAATACGAGAACCCCTTCGACCCTGATGTGGTGGATGTGACCGGGCACTTCCTCGCGCCATCGGGGAAGGAAGTGGTCGTGCCGGGCTTCTTCTACCAGCAGTTCGAGCGGATGAAGGATCCGGACGGCAACGAGAAGATGGCCGCGGTGGGGCCGCCGTGCTGGAAGGTGCGCTTCTCCCCCACCGAACAGGGCAAGTGGCGCTACTACGTGCTGGTGAAGGATGCTCTGGGCGAGCTACATTCGGATGAGCAAATATGCACCGCCGCAGCACCCGAGGAAGGCGTCGCGAGGGTCCGTGTGAGCCAGAAGGATGGCCGGTTCTTCGAGACCGACGACGGCAAGTTCTTCTATCCGCTCGGCATCAACATGCGCGACGGCGGCGATCAGGCCGGGGCCCAGCGCGGCACCTACGACTTCGACGACTACTTCCCGGAGTTCGCCGCCCACAACATCCGCTTCTGCCGGACGTGGATGTGCGCGTGGTGGGGCGGGATCGAGTGGAGCGACCGCTACGACTCGCGCTTCGACGGGGCCGGGCGGTACGCGATGTACAACGCGTGGCGGCTCGATCACACCGTCGACCTCGCCGACAAGTATGGCATCTACCTGGAGATCACCCTCAACAGCCACGGGCAGATCCGGCGGGATAAGTTCGACGCCGAGTGGCAGTACAGCCCCTACTCGGTGAAGAACGGCGGTACGGTGGCGAGCCCGGCGATGTTCTTCACCGACGACGATGTGAAGCGCCTCTTCCGCCAGAAGTACCGCTACATCATGGCGCGGTGGGGGTATAGCCCGCACATCATGAGCTGGGACATGTGGAACGAGGTCGACCTGGTCGAGGGGTACGACCCGCAGGAAGTCGCGTCGTGGCACAAGGAAATGGCGGACTACCTGCGCAGCATCGACCCGTGGGCGCACCTCATAACGAGCCACATCTGCCTCTACTGGCAGGCGGGGAAGGAGCTGTTCGACCTGCCGGAGATCCAGTACGTGCAGGCGGATCATTACTGGAATCGCGAGAACCACCGGGGCCTCGACGCCTCCTACAAGATCCGCCGCGAGGAGAACAAGCCGTACGTGGCGATCGAGTATGGGCCGACGACGGCAGAGCTTCCGGTGACGCCGGAGGTGTGGCAGCGGGAGTTCCGCGTCGGGATGTGGGCAAGCAACGTCATGCCGTCGGCGATGCCGGCGGTGTTCTGGTACAACCAGACATGGCGGGACAACAAGCTGTGGGAGTACCAGAAAGGCATGGAAGCCTTCAACGCGGGCGAGGACCGGCGCGGCGCGGGCTGGGAGCAGGCGCAGGTGGGCAGCACGCTGCCGAGGCGCCTGGCGCTCGAGGCGATGAGCGGCAAGCAGGGCGCGAGGTTCTACGCCTATAGCTGGGAGAACATGCTGTACCCGACGGCCGAGCAGGTGCCCTCGAACCTGTGGCTGCGCGGGGCGGTGCTGGTGATCTCGGGCGTGCCGGATGGGAAGTACGCGGTCGAGATCTGGGACCCGGTGGCGGGGAAAATCCTCGGGCAAAGTGAGACGACGGCGCAGGGCGGGAAGGCGGCGGTGACGTTGCCGGACTTCGCGCAGGATGTAGCCGGGAAGCTGAAGCCGATGTAAGGGGCGGGGTGGTCCGGGGGATCCTTCGTCAGGCCTAGAGCGCCTTCCTCAGGATGACAGCCAGAGGCGGAAAGGCTCGGCGGGGATGAATCCCCGCCCTACAGAAGGGATCCGTCGCCATACCACCATGCCGACGCAGCTACACATCGCACTCCAACATCACTACGCGGGTGAGAATGGTCTCATCGAGGCGTGGGTCGATGGCTTCCGCGCTGACGTCATCCGCGACGACGTCATCTACGAGATCCAGACCGCCTCCATCGCCAGTCTCCGCCGCAAGCTTGAAATCCTCTGCAAGAAGCACACCGTCGTCCTCGTCAGCCCTCAGGCGCTCAGCAAGACCATCGTCCGCATCGATCCCGACACGGGCGAAATTCTCTCCCAGCGGCGGTCGCCCAAGCATGGCGAGATGACCCACGTCCTGCCCGAGCTGATGGCCGTGGCTGAGCTGCTGAAGCGGAAGAGGCTGAGCCTCGAGATCGCGCTGACTGTCGAGCGGGAGGTGCGGGCGGCGGATGGGCGCGGGAGCTGGCGGCGGAAGGGCGTGTCGGTCGTGGGGCACGAGCTGGTCGAGATGCGGGAGACGATGCGGTTCGATACGCCGGCGGATTTTCTCGCGCTGCTGCCGGCGGAATTGCCCCGCAAGTTCACGGTGGCGGACCTGGCGGCGACGATGACCTTGACTACGACGATGGCGGGACGGGCGGCTTACGCGCTGCGGAAGATGGGCACGATCCGCCACGTCGGCAAGCGTGGGAACGCCTTCGTCTACGAGAGGAAGCGGGTGCGGGCGCGCTAGTCGATGAGCAGGCGCCCGAGGAGGCTATCGAGAAGACGGGCGAAGTTGCCGCGCTTCTCGATGAAGACGCTGTCGTAGCCGCTGACGACGGCGACTTCCTCGGCGGTGATAGCGTAGCCGGTGACGACGACGACGATGAGGTCGGCCCAGACGGGGTTGGCCTTGACGCGCTTCAAGACCTCCCAGCCGTCCATGATGGGCATGATGATGTCGAGGACGACGGCGTCGTAGGGCGTGGCGCCCTCTTCGAGCGATTTCTCCATCAGGCGGAGGGCCTCTTCCCCATTGCCGGCCTCGTCGAAGTCGATGTTGGAGTCGGCGAGGCCCTCGCCGATGAGGAAGCGAGTTGCCGGTTCATCATCAACTAGGAGTACGCGCGGCATGCGTCCCCCCTCCCGTCAGGCTCGAAGGAACCTCACGCAAGCTGGTTTGCCAGGCAGCGTTCCCAACCTCTCGCGGTTAGCCGCCGAGAAGGCGGGCGATGATGACGTCGAGCGTGCGGGCAAAGGCGCCGCGTTTCTCCACGAAGACGCCGTTGTACTCACTGATGCGGGCGACGTCCTCCTGGCTGGTGGCGTGGCCGGTGAGAACGATCACCGCAAGATCGCGCCAGAGCGGATTGCTCTTGACCGCCGCCAGGACCTCCCAGCCGTCGATAACAGGCATCACGATGTCGAGCACCATCGCGTCGTAGGGCGGGCCACTGACGCTCGCCTGACAGAGCAGGCGCAGGGCCTCTTCTCCGTTGGCTGCTTCCTCGAAATCGATGCCATGGTCGGCCAGACTCTGGCCGATCAGATGGCGCATTCCGGGTTCATCATCAACCACAAGCACACGTGGCATGGGTGTGTTGTCCTCCGCCAGGTTCTCTTGGCCGTCGATCAGGGGCGCTCGCCGGCGAGCATCTCTATCTTCGCATAGCCGAGGCCGTTGGCATAGTCCGTCACGGCCGACCAGGGCTTGGCATCGGTCGGGCCGGCGAATATGAGGCACAGGGGCGCTCCGCCCTCTTCGCGGTACTCGGCCTTGGGCCTGATCATCACCGACTGTTCGAGGATGCGGCGAAGGTCGGCATGCTCGCCGCCGCCGGGATCCTTCCAGAAAGTGCAGCTCATGCGCGGATCGTTGGCGGGCTTGGCGCCGAGGGTGAGGCCCAGCTTGTTGTTCTCCCACGCGCCGAACTGCTGCCAGTAGTCGGGCACGGCCGGCCCGCCGGAGACGTCGTCCGCCGACGTGCCGCCGATGGCGCTGCGCAGGTAGGAGAACCAGCCGCGAAGCTCGAGGTCGTCGGCGTCGAGGTTGCGCAGCGACACGAACTGGTCGGCGAACCAGGACTTGCCGCCGGCGAGATAGATGCGGTGGGCGACGGAGAACTTGTGGGGACGCTGGCCCTGAGCGGCCATGACGCCCGCGTTGTCGACGGCGGTGATGGCCGGGGCGGGCGGGTTGCTCTCGCAGGTGACCTCGACGGCGGCGCGGACGGGGCCGTTGAAGGCTGAGACGTGAGTCGTGACGGCGGTGGTGGTCCACAGGTCCTGACCGTGGTGCTTCTCCCAAACGAGGGGGTTGAGATTGCCCATGGAGGTGCCCTTGTAGGCGATGGCATCGACGGCATTGCCGCCGCCGGTGCCCTCGAGGACGAGGACGCCGTTGTCGGCGCGCCACTTGGAGCCGTCGAGGGTCAGGGCCACGGCGGGGGCGGCTGTCGGGAGGTCGGTGTCGGTGAGGGCAAGGAAGATCAGGCGGCCGGCGTACGGCGCGACGGCAGGGGTGGCGACGGCGACCTGCCAGCCGTCGGCCCAGGGTTCAAGCTGGCACGGGATGAGCTTGCCGGCCTCGTCGTAGGCCGCGAGGCGGCGGCCCACGACCTCAGCCGCGCCATGGCCCTGCAGCTCCTCACCGCTGATAGTAAGGACCGAGCCTTCTGGCAAGCCGACCGGTCCGGTGGTGACGAGGAGCGGCCAGCGGGCGATCCACTTGCCTGCGGGCGAGGCGGGCGAGGCGCCCTGCTTATAGTAGAGGAAGCCGCCGCGGCAGACCTGCCAGTTGCGCTGGGGGAGCTTGCGATCGGGATCGGCGACGACGCTCACGTAGGCCGGCGGCGCGGGCGAATGAGTCATCGGGAACCAGCGCGTCTCACCGGCGGCGAGGGCGACCGTGGAGGTCTCCGTCTGGCCACCGACGCCGAAGGCGAGGTCGAAGTGGGCGGGCTGGCGCCCCGTGTTGGCGACCTGGGCCTGGATCTTCCCGTCCTGGAGGCCGACCTTGCGGACCTCAAGCTGGGGCGCGTCGCCGGAGTGAAGCTGGTAGGCCATCGCGTTGACGCGGGTGGCCGTCTCGGTGAGGGTCTGGTAGGGGACGTCCTGCTCGTTGACGAGGCCGTAGTTGCTGTCCTCGGGGAAGGTCTTCGAGATGGCGAGGGCAGGCTCGTCGATGTACATGAAGTAGTCGGAGCCGACCATGAAGGGCAGGCCGAACATCTGGCGCTGGTAGACCTCGAAGCAGAGGGCCTTCTGGGCCTGGGTATCGACGCGCATGCCTGCGCCACCCTTGCACGGGAGGCCGGCATCGAGGGCCGGGAAGGACCATTCGGTGATCATCATCGGGCGCTTGGCGCGACGGTAGTAGTCGTTCCAGTCGGCGAGCGACTGATCGGCGGTCGCGGCGAGAAGGTCTACATTGCCGTAGTAGTTGAAGCTGATGATGTCGCAATATCGGCCCGCGGCCTCGAAGCAGCCGGGAGGGGCTGAGCCCGCGAAACGGCAGCCGATGACCATGTGGTTGGGGTCATACTTGCGGATGGCATCGCAGGCGGCGCTGAAGTACTTGTCGGCGGCGAGGGCGACGAAGGCAAGCTCGTCCTTGCGGAGGGCCTCGGCGTTGGAGCCCGCCAGCTTAGTCGCGGCAGCAAGAGCATCCCAGGAGGCGTACTTCGCGCCCCAGGCGGCGTTGAGATGGTCGATGGTCTGGTACTTGTCGCGGAAGAGCTGGAGGAGGGCCTGCTTGGCCGAGTTGTCGGCCGGTAGCTTGGCAGCCTCCCAGGCCAGCCCGACCTCGCCGCCGTCCTTGCCCCACCACTCGAGTTCGTTGTCGATGAAGTAGCCGTAAACCCAGGGATCGTCGCGGTTGGACTTGCAGGCGCGGCGGGCAATCTGGTCGCACCACTTGGCCCAGCGCGGGCTGAAGACGTTGGGGAAGCCGGTCCAGTTGACCTGCTTGACCAGCGGATCACTGACCGCGAAGCCGGAGCCCATGGAGAGGAACTCGACGTGGGCGAGGCCGCGGTAGGGCGTGCCTCCCGACCATCCGGCGCCGAGGAGGTTGAAGTTCCAGCTCTTGAGACGGTCGGTGGCGACGGCGGCCCACTTGTCCTCGGTGCCGTAGATCCTCTCGGTGTTGCGGCCGTAGGGAGCGTAGCCGAGGGCCTCGCACCAGTGGCCGGTGTAGCGGACGTGGTCGGTGCCGATCGCGTAGAAGCCGTCGCCGCTGGGGGCGATGACCCACCAGGTGCCCTTCTGCTGCTCGACGTGGAAGAAGCCGGTCTTGCGGCCCTTGATCTGCGGAAGGGTCGCGACCTGGACGGGCGGGAGGG
>PMZA01000323.1 GCA_003170595.1 Armatimonadota bacterium | reverse complement strand
GGCCAAACCGGTCGCGCGGGGGCATGTGGAGGCGGGGCAGGGGAGGGCCACGCTGCCGGGCGGGATACTGTCGGTGAGGTCGCTGGATGTGGACCTCAAGCTCGACCCCGGGGGGAAGACGTCTGCGACGGGGGCGAGCGAGCTGATATACAAGGCCGAGGTGAAGGGGCAGGCGGAGAAGGTGATTTCGCAGGTGCAGGTTGAGGGGCAGATTCTGGGACCCGTGCACATCTACCTTGGCATCGAAGGGGAACTTCCGGGGGTGCTGAACGTGAAGGCGCGGTCGGAGCCCTCCTTGGCCGAGGAGCAGATATATGCTATCTTGGGCGCTGAACCTCTAGGTTTGTTACCCACCGGCGCGGCGAGTCCCAGCGACGCGATGTCGCAGCAGTTTGTGTCGCTGCTGGCCAAGGGTCTTCAGGCGAGCGTGTTCGAACCGCTGGAGGCCGGGCTACGGTCGATACTGGGGCTGAGCGAGTTCGCGGTGAGCTTCGGGGTGAATCAGGCGTCGGAGTTGCGGGTGGGGAAATACCTGGTGAAAGACCTGCTGGTATCGTATCAACGGGCGCTGGGGACGGGGAGTCTGGAGGACTGGTCGCTGTCGGTTTCCTATGAGGTGTCGCCGGGCAGTGTGGTGAGCTACGACGCGCGCAGTGACGGCGAGACGAGGTTCATGATCGGACGGCGGAGAGAGTTTTGATGAGAGGCTGGCCGCGCGAAGTTGAGCAGGACGGGGCAAGGCCGGGGGCGAGACCGCAGAAGGTGAGAGTGAAAGCGCGGTGCCGAACAGCGAGAGTGGACCCGGCTTCCGGACGGTCATCGACGGGAACTATGCCCGAGTGCATAACCTGCTGCTGCGGCTAGTGGGTGAGCGGGAAGCGGCGGCGGACCTGACGCAGGACACCTTTGTGCGGGCTTACCAGGCTTGGGAATTCTTCCGCGGTGACAGCCAGGTGTATACGTGGCTGTTCCGGATAGCAGTGAACCTGGCGAGGAATCACCTGGAGAAGCAGGGGCGAGAGCGGCGGCATGTGGACCCTGAGCTTGATCAGGCGGAGGAGATGCCGGCCCGCAAGCACCTGCGGCCGGACGAGATGGTGGAGCACGGGGAGATGTCGCGGCTGCTGGCGGATGAGTTGATGGCACTGCGGGAAGATCAGCGAGAGATCATCGTCCTGCGAGACATCCAGGACTTGTCGTACGAGGAGATAGCGCAGGTGCTGGGATGCTCGGTATCGGCAGTGAAGAGCAAGCTATTTCGGGCCCGGAGCGTGCTGCGCCGAAGGCTGGGCCCGTACCTCGGGTGGGAAGCGTGAGTGAATCCGGGAGGAAGGCCAACGGCATGAGGACAGCGGGCAAGGGTTGCCGTGTGACAATCGCAGTGATGGTGGCCCTCCTGTTGCCGGCGGGACTAACTCTGGCAGCGGATGCCGCGCCGGCAGTCGCGCCGGCACCGACGGCGGCCGCGCCGACGGCTGCGCCTGCTCCGGCTGTGACGGCGCCGGAGGCCCCGCTGATCGCGAGCGTGCGGGTGACCGGGAACCAGTCGGTGTCGTCGGATGCGATCATGGACGAGGTCAAGGGCGTGCTCACTCCGGGCGTGCCGCTGACCGATGAGAAGATGCAGCAGGCGCAGAAGCTCGTCGTGCGGATGGGCTACTTCGACCGCGTGACCGTGACCTTCGAGCTTGGGCCGAAGGGCGCCGATGTGCAGATCCTGGTCGTCGAGCGGCAGCGGATCGAGAAGATCACCTTCGTGGGCAACACGAAGATCAGCGATGAGGATCTGCGGTCCGCGATCCTGACGCGCGTCGGGCATCTGGTCGACGAGGACGCGATCTCTAAGGACATCACCCGCGTGCAGGGCGCGTACCAGAAGAAGGGGTACCTGTGCAACGTGCCGAGCGCCGAGGTAGACAAGTACGGGGTGCTCACCTTCGTCATCTCGGAGCTGCGGATTGAGGGCTTCGACTTCGAGGGCCTGACGCGGACCCAGCGCTGGGTCGTGGCGAAGCAGGTGAAGATACGGCCGGGCGAACTCTACAACGACAGCCTGGTGCGCGAGCAGGTGGGTAACCTGCGCAACCTCGGCCTCTTCGAGGATGTGAAGATCGAGCCGCGGCCGGGTAAGGTCGACCCTGAAAACAGCATCATCATCGTCTTCCAGGTGAAGGAGCGGCGGACGGGGCAGATCGGGGCGCAGGCGGGTTACTCGAGCCTGGACAGCTTCGTCCTGTCCCTGGGTGTATCGGAGACCAACTTCCGCGGTCAGGCGGAGCACATCAGCCTGACCGGCGAATTCTTCGGCCGGTCGAGCTACCAGTTCAGCTTCCTCGAGCCCTACTTCCGGCGCGGTGACACGAGCGTCGAGCTGTCGGTGTTCGATACCGAGCAGCGGCAGCAGTTCGTCAGCGGCGCGCTGATCTCCACGGCGACGGACCAGTTCGAGGAGCGGCGGCGGGGCGCCTTCGTGCGGGTGGCGCATCCGATGTCCGACCGGGCGAGCCTGAGCGTCATGTTCCGCAGCGAGCAGGTGTCCAGCGCGTTCTTCCAGGGCGTGCGGACGCTGCCGGGGATCTTCCAGCCGGAGAACGGGACGGGCGTGGGGACCTCGCAGGTCCTCAACGGGACGACGGGCGGCCAGACTGGGACGCTGCCTCAGAACCCGCCGGAGGGCGGCACTCCGGGACCCGGTCAGAGGTATGGGCCGATCACTGTGGCCGCGCCGCTGCACCCGGGCGGGAAGCTGAACAGCTTCACCTTCGGGCTGACGCAGGACTTCCGCGATAACCTGGCCGACCCCAAGCGGGGCAGCTACCGGCGCGTGACCTTCGAGACCGCCGGGCCCTACCTGGGCGGGGACGAGAAGTTCCAGAAGATCGTCGGCGAGTTCAGACTCTTCCGGCCGATGGGAGAGAAGGTAGTGCTGGCCGGGCGAGCCATGGGCGGGACGTCGCTGGGCGATGTGCCGCTGTTCGAATCGTTCCCGGTCGGCGGCGCGAACACGCTGCGCGGGTACGAGGAGGAGCGGTTCCGTGGGCTGAAGTTCCTCCTCTTCAACTTCGAGTATCGCCGGGCGATAACGGACAAGCTGACGGGTGTCGGGTTCTTCGATGCCGGCGACGCCTGGAGTGGCAACTTTCCGACGATCGTGCCGGGGTTCCAGATCCAGGCGGAAGACCAGTCGCTGAAGATGCACATAGGCGTGGGCGTGGGGATCCGCGTAGTGACCCAGCTTGGGCCGCTGCGGCTGGACCTGGGGTTCGGCGACGAGGG
>PMZA01000307.1 GCA_003170595.1 Armatimonadota bacterium | reverse complement strand
GATGGAGAGCCTGGCCGGGGCGGCCGGGTGGCTGATGGACGTGGGCGCGGGGATGGCGGCCGCGAAGGGGTGGCCGAAGGTTGCCGTGCAGCGGCTGAGCGATGCGGCGCGGGCGGTGAAGCTGGGGCTGCCGGTGGCGGAGAAGNNAGGTGAGGCGGGTGAAGGCGGCTGCGGTGACTCCTGTTGCACCGAAGCAAGCGAAGAAGGCGGCCCCCGCGGTCGTCGCACCGGTGCTCCTTCTCGATGCGCGAGCGCCCGACCGGGTCGTCGCGTGCGGGAAGACCGTGAAGCTGACGCAGATCGAGTTCAGGCTACTATGGCGGCTGGCTGAGGAGCCGGGGGCGTGCGTGACCTACTACGAGCTGGTGTGCGCGATGTTCGGCGCCGACGAATACGAGGGCGCGCATCAGGTCTACAGCCACGCGAGCCGGGTGCGGCGGAAGCTCGCGGCGGCGCTGGGCGAGGACTGCGGCGAAGGGGTCGCGACCGTGCCGAAGGAAGGAGTGAAGCTCGACCTGGCGGCGAACCTGGTGACGCGGGTCGAGCGGGCGGAGAAGGCGGCGTAAGGCGNNGCCCCACACCCCGCAGGGGCCCTGGCCCCTGACCCCACTGCGCACCTGCGGTGCACTTCGCCGCCTTCGGCGGCTTTCTGGGGCGGCGCAGAGCCACGGGCGAAGGGCTGAAGGTGGACGGCGCAAAGCAAACCGCTTACGCGAGATTGTCGCGCGCGTCCCGCGCGCAACCAATCTCGCGCAAGCACCTTAGCCGCAGCGAGGACGCGCACAATCCTGCGCGCCTCGCTAGGTGCCTGAGACTAAGGGAGAGAGGATGGGGTGAAAGCAAAGAGCCTGGCGCTGATGGCGATGGTGGTTGCGGGCGGCGGGTGGGCGCAGGGGACGGCGCCCGTCGGCGTCCGTGTCGTGTCGGCGGAGGCCAGGAGCGGGAACCTGTCGCATCCCGAATACCTCGTCGATGGCAAGCTCGACACCGAGTTCACCTTCGAGTGGGCGAATGGCGGCGCGTCGGTGGTCCTCGACCTCGGGCGGCCGTGGGTGGTCGAGGCCGTGCGCGTCACCAATGGGCATGCGAACCAGGTCGTGTGGCTGCGAGAGGTTGCCGTGGGCGCTGATCCCAAGCACCTGCGTCCGCTGCTGGGGCGGGATGTGAACCTGCCGGTGATAGGCGTGGCGGAGACGGCGGTCCTACCCCTGCCACCGGCGGCGTGCAGATATGCGAAGCTGACCTTCGCGGGCGGCGGCCCGACCGGCGCGGTCAGTGAGGCAACGCTTCTCGGGCATGAGAACCGGCCCGAGCGGCATCTCCTCTGCTGGGCGAGCGACATCAAGCGCGACTTCCTCGACAAGATGGACTACCTCGACCACGACCTCGGCGTGACCGACGTGTGGCTCGATGCCGTCGCGTCGGCCTTCACCCAGACGAGCTACGGGGCGGGGTTCGATGCGTGGGTGAGGTCGGGGGCCCTGGCGGAGTTCAAGCGGCGCGGGATCAGGTACTGGCTGGGCGAGCATGAGGCCTTCACGACGATGGTCAACGATCCTGAGGACCTGCGCGATGACTTGAAGTGGGAGACGACGCTGCGGCTGGCGCGGGTGATCTACGGGCGGGCGAAGGAGCTGGGCTTCCGCGGGATCGTGATGGACGCCGAAGATTACACCGGCGTCAGCGAGGCGGCGAAGGCGAAGTATGCGAGCGTGGCGGACTTCGTCGACGCGTGGTGCTTCGCCGATGAGTTCGGGTTCGCGGGGCAGTACTATCAGCGGGGGCTGCAGTATGGGCGCGTGGTGAAGGCGGCGTGGGGCGGGCCGGTCATGCAGCTGTACGAGGCGCGGATCTATGCCGGGAAGGACGACTGCCGCGCGGGGAACTACTGGTGGCTGAAGGGCATCCACGACGCGGGGTGCGAGATCTGGATCGCCACCGAGAAGACGTATGGGGCCGGGAAGGGCGAGGTCGTGACGGAGTACCCGGAGTTCGCCCGGCGGTGGTTCGTCGACATGGCGGAGTACATGCCGCAGGTGTACAGGGCGTACCCCTTCGCGGCGAGGGTGCTGCCGGGCTTCGCGCCGTGGGTGAGCCGGATCGGGAAGCCGAACTATCTGCCGAAGTATCTCGACGAGCAGATCAGCCAAGCCGAGAACTGCGCGCAGGGGTACTGGATCTACAACGAAGGCAACCCGAAGGCGGGCGATCCGAGAGACGTGCTGGATAAGGCGTTCCTGCGGGGGTTGGGGGTGACGGCGGAGGACTACCTGGCGGTGTTCGCAAGGCACAGGACGGAGAGGGGAAGGTAAGGCAAAAACGAGTCCGCGGACGAAGGGTTGTAGCGCGTCAACCTCAGGTCCTTCGCGGGAGAGCCCTCGAAGGGCGATGGCTTGTGCGCTTCCTTCGGCAGGCTCAGGACGGGCAGGATGACGGATAGGGACGGACGGGCAAAGGCGAAAGGCGAGGGCCGGATTCGAGGTCGCGCCTCACGCGCGACATCGGATGCGGCCCCTCCGCAGGCCGGGCGAAGGATAAGGAAGGCCACAGCATCCCCCCACGCGACGGGGAGTAAATCCCCGCCCGGCGGACGCAAGCGTCCGCACAGCAAGCAAAGGCCAAGAGAAGAAGGAACCACAGCTTGCCACCACCGCGGTCTGAAAGACCGCGACTACAAAGGCGGGAAAGCGCTGGGGCGATGGGTGAGGTACCATCGTCGCGGAGGCGATGAAGGGTGACGTCATGGTTCTTGCTCCTCAGCCTTGCAGTCCTTCCCCTCGCCGCGGCGCTGGCGGATAGCGCCCTTCCCGCCGTGCCCTCGGCCAAGGTCTTCCCCATCACCTTTTGGGCCATGCACTACTGGAAACAGTCGCCCGATTACGACAAGGTCATCGCCGATGAGCAATACCAGCTCATCAAGGACTGCAACTTCAACCTCGTCATGGGCGGGCCGCTCGAGAAGGCTCAGCGCTACGGCCTCATGTGCATGTCCGATGCCGTCGCCGGGCCGGAGTTTCGCGAACTGTGGTGGACGCCCAAGGAGAAGGTGACTGAGGCCCAGCGGCAGCGGCTGGTCGCCGCTATCACCGCCGTCGACAAGACCAGCCCCGCGCTGTGGGGCTACCATCTCTGCGATGAGCCCGGCGAGGTCCTCTACGAGAAGGTCGGGGCCATCCGCGAGATCATCAAAGGCGTCGACCCCGCGCGGCCGGTGTTCATCAACATCCACCCGGGCTCGCCGGTGGCGAAGTTCATCGACGTGGTCCATCCCGACCTGACCGCTTACGACCACTACCCCATCTTCGAGGACGGCGCGCCGGTCGATGGCGAGATCCCGCCGGGCTTCGAGAACAGCAACTTCCTCAACGACCTCGCCAACCACCGGAAGGCGTGCCTCGCCGCGGGGATCAAGTACATCGCGACGATGCTCTCCGACGGCCACTACGTCGACTACGAGGCCGACGGCGTGAAGTACCACCGCAGCTACGGGCACATGACCGAGGCGCGGCTGCGGTGGCAGGCGTGGTCGGCGCTGGCCTACAACGCGGGCGGGATCGGGTGGTTCATCTACTACACGGCGGGCGTGAAGGAATACGAGACCGCCGCCATCGGACCGGACTGGAAGCCGACAAAGATCTACTACTGGCTGCAGAAACTCAACCGCGAGGTCGGAGTCGTCGGGGGGATGCTGCAGGGGATGACGTCGGTGGGCGTCTACGAGTCGAAGCCCTTCTACTGCTGGCAGCGGATGGGCCTCGACCAGTTGACGGAGTTCGACCCCAACGGGTTCATCACCGGGGTGAGTGGGGGGATAGTCAGCGTGGGCGAGTTCAAGGATGCGCAGGGGCGGAGGTATCTGGTCATCGTCAACCGGAACGTCGATGAGCCGGTGAAGATCGTGCCGCATCTGGCGTGGGAGAAGATCGGGGGCATCACGTTGTTCGATAACGCGAGGTGCCGATGGGAGGCGCAGCCGAGGTGGGTGCATGGGCAGGCGCCGCTGGAGTTGTCGTTGAGGGCCGGGGAAGGGTGCTTGGTGTGTGCGACGGCGAAGGGCGCGTAGGGAAGGTTGTGCGGGGCGGGAGGTAAGCCACAGCGGGCCACCACCGCGGGCTAGAAGCCCGCGAGTACGCTTCTACGATAGGCCTCTCTAAGCGTCGGGTTCGGGGATGAGGGAGGCGTCGGTGAGCATCTCGCGGAAGAGCGCCGCGTTCGTGATCGCCTGCGCTGAATAGTGATTGTTGAAGTACGCGTACACCACCTCGGCCTTGCCCGCAAGCTGCGCCACCTTTGGCACCCACGGCGATAGCTCCTCGCGCGTGTAGAGGTAGTCATACCGCTCCCAGGCCTGCTCGTGGTGGTACCATTTTTCCTCGTTGCGGCCGTGGAAGCGGACGTAAGCTACAGAACTCGTCGCCCGCGCGACCGGGGGCATCAACCCCTTCTGCCGGGGCTCGTCCACACAGCAGAAGCCGAAGCCAAGCTCCTCCAACAGAGCGAAGGTCGGCTCGGCCATCCACGCACTGTTGCGGAACTCGACCACCACGGGCAGGTCGGGCAGGCGGTCGCGAAAGAGGCGCAGCCAGTCGGAGGACTCCTCGGAAGGCTTGAAGGAGAAGGGGAACTGGGCGAGGATCGCCGCCAGCTTGCCCTCGGTCGAAAAGGGCCTGATCGCGCGGACGAAGGCGGCGAAGACGGCCTCGTCGGCGTCGCGCTCGTGGGTCGTCGACTTGTGGGCCTTGACCGAGAAGCGGAAGTCAGGGCCGACCTTGGCGGCCATGGCGCGAAGAGTCTGGACGGCCGGCATCGTGTAGTAGGTGTAGTTGATCTCGACGGTGTTGAAGATGGCCGCGTAGTAGTCGAGGAACTTCGTCTTGTTCGTGCCCTCGGGATAGAAGAGGCCGAGCCAGTCCGCGTAGCTGTAGCCGCTGGTGCCGACGTAGATGCGCGCCATAAGGAGGAGGCCCCGCCCACATCAGGATGGAGCGCGAAGCTCGCCGGTGGGCGGGCGCTGCTCGGTGACGAGAATCTGGGCGGCGGAAGGATGGAGGACGGAGCCGCCGAGGTCCCCGGTGAAGCGGCCGTCGTCGATGGAGAGGACGCCGCCGACGATGACGTAGGGGATGCCCACGGCGAGGCGATGGGGGTCCTCGTAGGTGGCGGCGTCGGCGATGGTGGCCGGGTCGAAGAGGGTAATGTCTGCCGCGTAGCCGGGGCGGAGGAGGCCGCGATCGCTGAGGCCCAGGCGGCTGGCCGGCCAGGAGGTGCACTTGCGGATGGCCTCGGGCCAGTCGAGGAGGCCCTCGTCGCGGACGTACTTGCCGAGGAAGCGCGGGAAGGCACCGTAGCCGCGCGGGTGAGGCCTGCCCGAGGAAGTCGGGCCATCGTGGCAGACGGCGAGGCCGTCGGTCGTGACCGAGGCGAGGGGGTGGGCGAGGGTGGTGCGGACGTCGTCCTCGCTGAGCACGAAGAAGACCGCGTTCACCTGCCCGCGGGCGGCGAGGAGCATGTCGACGGCGATGTCGAAAACGGGACGGCCGGCCTGGGCGGAAATATCGGCGAGGCTGTGCCCCTCGCACCAGCGATAGTCGTCGGCCTCGACGGAAGAGATGAGGATGCGGTCGGGCGGGATCGACACGAAGGCGCGGCCGGCGAGATGATCCTCGCGGAGGCGGTCGCGGACGGCCGGGTCGAGGAGGAGGTGGAGGGCGCGGTCGTGACCCTCGCCGGAAAGCCAGGCGGGGAGGGTGGCGGCGAGGAAGGTCGAGGTCGCCGTGTAGGGGTAGACGTTGAAGGCGACGTCCGCGCCGTCGCGGCGGACATCCTCGATGATGGCGATCGCCTCGCCGACGCGGCCCCAGTTAGCCTGACCCGAACACTTGAGGTGGGCGATCTCCAGACGGATCGGGAGGCCGCGGATAAGGTCGAGGACCTCGCGGATACTGTCGAAGAGGCCGGCGCCCTCGTTGCGCATGTGCACGCCGAGGGTCTTGCCCGCGGCGGAGGCGACAAGCTGGCGGACGCTCTCGGTCGGCCAGCCGAGGAGGGGCTCATAGGCGAGGCCGAGGCTGAGGCCCCAGAGGTCGGGCATGGAGGCGCGGAAGGCGTCGGCCAGCGGGCCAAGGGGGGCGTCGGGTGAGGTGCCGAGGACGCCAGTGTTGGCCCCGGCGAAGGGGCAGAGGTTGATGCCAATTGCGAGGCCGTCCATCGCCGCGAGGTAGCCGGGAGCGTCGTGCCAGGTGAGGTCGACGGGCGCCCACGAGTAGGACATGAGGGCGTGGAATTCGTCGTAGAGGTCGCCGGTTGGGACCGGGAAGGGGCTCATCCCGCACTGGCCGGAGCCCTCGGTGGTGATGCCCTGGGCGAGCT
>PMZA01000262.1:18701-20717 GCA_003170595.1 Armatimonadota bacterium | reverse complement strand
ACGGTGGACGAAGCTCAGGTTCGCGCCATCTGCGCAAAGCTTTGCGACGAGTTCAAGGACGAGCTTAAGGCCATCCGCGGCAACGTGGACACCCTTAAGGACGACGTTGCTGGCCTCGGCGAGCGCGTGACCGCTCTCGAAGAGCACCAGGGCCCCAAGCCGTTTGGTTGGGTCGATTATCGCATCGGCCTCGCCGGGCAGCAGACCAAGGGCGACTTCGAGTTTGACAACCTCACCGCCAAGCTCGGCGTTGAGGGTCAGGTCACCCCGGCTCTCTTCGGCCGCGTCGCACTCAAGACGCGCAACTGGCCTTTCGAGGATAGCGGCGGCGCCGTCCAGAACAACGACCTGGTATCGAATGACTTCTACGAGGACGATATGGTCTGGCGGTCCTCCAGCAACCCGAATGCTATCCTCGGGTACGAGGACCTGCCGGCCAACTTCGCCGTCCCCTTCATCAGCGTCCCCGATAACTACGTCGGCGGGCAGATCTGGCTCGACGAAGCCTACCTGCAGTTCACGGCCAAGGGCTTCGGCGCTCCCAGGTTCACCGTGGGCCGCCAGTTCTTCAACTACGGCCTCGGTCTCGTCGTCAACAACGATCGCCAGAGCCTCCAGGGCATCCGTGCCCAGTGGGCCAAGCTGTTCGACACCGGCCTGGACTTCGAGTTCTTCGTCGGCGACGGCAGCCCCAACTACACCAGCAGCTTCAACGAAGCTGACGGCAGCAACGTCTACGGCAACGACCTCGGCGTCGAAGCCGGCGGACCTGGCGACAGCTACGTCTCCGGTCGCCTCGAATATGCGCGTCCCAACTGGTCCATCGCGGGTAACTGGCTCGTCAACGGCTTTGCCGAAGAGGAAGCCTGGTCCGTCGATGCCTGGTGGAAGTACTGGGGCGAGCGCAACCTCTACGTCGAATGGGCTCAGCAGCGCAAGGCTCAGGATGGGGACAGCACCCCGGACTCCGGTCCCGGTCAGAACCCCTCCGCAGTCCTTGCCATGGCCGACCTGTGGAAGGCCCACAACTGGAGCCTCCGCGGCATGTACGCCAGGGCCTACAGCGACTATGACATCTACTTCTCCAGCCTCCATCCCTACTGGGAGGAGGACGTCCGCAACTTCAACGGCCTTGCCGAAGGGTACATCCCCTTCGAACTCTTCACCCGCAAGGTCCCGATCTTCGGCAACACCATGACTTGGGGCGGCACCTTCGCCTTCGAGATTGGTGACTGGCCCGTCGAGCTTAGCTACTACAAGCTCAAGGCCACCCAGGGCGGCACCATCAGCGACGGGTCATCGTTCGCGATCTCCCGCTGGGAGCTTCCCTACGACCAGCTGATGTCCGCTCGCGTCTCGCATGAAGTCGCCAACGGCGTCAACGTCTATGTCCTCGGTGCTCTCGAAGTGGCCAACAACTCTGACCAGATCTTCGTCAACACGAGCCAGACCGAGACCAACGCCACCTGGTGCGATGCCAAGCTGTTGGAAGCCGGTCTTACCATCGGCTTCTAAGCATCAATCCCACGACGAGTACAACGAGGCCCCCGCCCAGCGGGGGCCTCGTTCTTTTTCGCCCCCGTCCAGCCGGGCTCTGCGCCCATCCCCGTGATAGAGTGGCGTTTCTTGACACTCGGCCCCAGATATGTTATTCCTGCCATGTGTAGCGTTGGGCGCATCCTCGGCGTTACATGCCAAGAGCAGCGATAGCTGCTCAGGTCTTCCGGTCGCTGGCCGTGCTGTCGCTGATACTTGGCCCAAAGGGAGGGAACCTCCAATGCCGAGCGGCAGGTTCACACGTCTATCGACAGGGCGAAAAGCTAGTCCCCTGAGGCCGGTCAGAGAGGAAACACTGGACACTCCTAGTCGGGGGTATGGGACACGCTTCATCGCCACTGCGGGAGGGGGCAACCGAGCGACCAATCCCTCGAGCCTTACTCCCCCGGACCACACGTAAATGGAGGGCGATAAACGAATGTCCAAGTACGTACTGCTAACCGCGCTTGTGATTGTGCT
>PMZA01000262.1:0-18670 GCA_003170595.1 Armatimonadota bacterium | reverse complement strand
ATGACCAGGTACGAGTTCGCCATCGCGATCTCGCGTCTAATTGATCACATGCCCGCTGGGCCTGCCGGCCCCGCTGGCGCTGCCGGTGCAGCCGGTCCCGTCGGTCCCGCCGGTCCTGGCGGAGTCGCTGGCGATGCCGGTCCTGCCGGACCTCCCGGTCCTGCCGGCCCCCAGGGGCCCGCGGGTGTTGTTGATGAAGCTCAGGTTCGGGCAATTTGCCAGAAGCTGTGCGACGAGTTCAAGGACGAGCTTAAGGCCATCCGCGGCAACGTGGACACCCTTAAGGACGACGTCTCCGGCCTCGGCGAGCGCGTGACCGCTCTCGAGGAGCGTCAGGGTCCCAAGCCGTTTGGCTGGGTCGACTATCGCATCGGCCTCGCCGGCGAGAAGCTCAAGGGCGACTATGAATTCGACAACCTCACCGCCAAGCTCGGCGTTGAGGGACAGGTCACCCCGGCTCTCTTCGGCCGCGTCGCACTCAAGACGCGCAACTGGCCCTTCGATGATGACGGCGCCAACTTCAGCGGCAGCGAGAACGACTACAGCTCTTTCGACCCGTACGACTGGGACAACAACACCCGCGGCCTCGGCGGCCTCAGCGAAGAGGGGCTCTATCGAGAGTCCTTCATCGAGACCCCGGACAACTATCTCGGCGGGTCCATCTGGCTGGACGAAGCCTACCTGCAGTTCACCTGCAAGGGCTTCGGCGCGCCCCGCTTCACCGTGGGTCGCCAGTTCTTCGACTACGGTCTCGGTCTCACTGTGAACAACGATCGCCAGAGCCTGCAGGGCGTGCGCGCCCAGTGGGCGAGGATGTTCAACACGGACTTCGACTTCGAGTTCTTCCTGGGCGACGCCAGCCCGTTCTATACGAGCAGCGTCAATCAAGCCGACGGCAGCCGCACCTACCCGGACTCCTACAACAGCGTGCCGCGCTTCGACTACGACTATCCCGGCCCTGGCGACAGCTTCGTCTCGGCCCGCCTCGAGTTCGCCAAGCCCACCTGGTCCCTCGCGGGTAACTGGCTTGTCAACGGCTTTGCCGGAGAGGAAGCCTGGTCCGTGGACGGCTGGTGGAAGTACTGGGGCAACCGCAACCTCTATGCCGAGTGGGCTCGGCAGCAGAAGGAGACGGACGGCGAGGACTTCGGTCCCGGCGCTCCCCACCCGACTGCCTTCCTCGCACTGGCCGACCTGTGGAAGGCCCCCAAGTGGAGCCTCCGCGGCATGTACGCCCGTGCCTATGACAACTACAACGTCTACTACTCCAGCCTCCATCCCTACTGGGAGGAGAACCTCGTCAACTTCAACAACGTCATGGAGGGCTACGTGCCGTTTGAGCTCTTCACGCGGAAGGTCCCGATCTTCCCGAACACCATGACCTATGGTGGCACCTTCGCCTTCGAGATTGGCAACTGGCCCTTCGAAGCCAGCTACTACAAGCTCAAGGCGACCGATGGCGACGATACCGCCCGCTTCGAACTCGCCTACGACCAGTTGATGTCTGTTCGCGTCTCTCGTGAGGTCGCCAACGGCGTCAATGTCAACCTCCTGTGGGGCCTCGAAGAGGCCAACGTGCCTTCGGACATGGTCCTTCGCGAAGCCGAGGTCAAGCCTTGGTCCAGCGTTCAGTTGCTCGAGGCCGGTCTGACCATCGGCTTCTAAGCACCTGATCTCGACCGCACCAAACGATGCCCCCGCCCAGCGCGGGGGCATCGTCTTTTCCGCCCACCGCCGTCCGCGCGCAGGATGATCGCCCTCGCCGGCGAAGCTCCCGCCTGCCGTGTCGCCCGCCGATGAGTCCCTCGATGCCGTTCCCTCGCCAGCACCCTCGTCCGGGGTGAAGGGCCTCGCCCTGTCCTGGTGGCTGGGTGGGTGTCTCCTCGCCCTGGCAGTCCTCTACGGGTTCATGTATGGCGAATTTGGCCCTTACGTCGCCAACAATGTCCAGGCCACCTTCTGGTTTCACGCCGCCCTCTTCGCGGTCTACGCGCTCGCGGTGGGGCTCGTCCTGCGGTATGGCTCGCGCTCGTCGACGGCGTCTACCGACGTCGCCCTGCTCATCATCGGCGCGGCCCTGCTGCGGGCGATGGTGCTGTGCGGCTCGGTCCACTACAACCCCGACCTCGGCCGGCATATCTGGGAGGGGCGCGTCCTGATCGAGGGCTTCAACCCCTACGCCGCCCCCCCCTCGTCACACGTCTACGACGCTCTGCGCGCGAAGCTCACCGCCGCCGGCGACGATCTCTACTCGGGCCAGTGGCTGACGTACAAGGATATCCGCACCGTGTACGGCCCGATCGCGACTGCTCTTTGGGCGCTGCCCCAACTCCTGCCCGGCGACCGCATCTTCAACCTTCGCGCGATCATCACGTTCTTTGACTTCGGCGTCGTGCTCCTCTTGCTCAAGGTGTGGCACGCCGCGGCCTACCCGCGCGGGGACGCCGCCGGCGAGCGGTCGGCCTTCGCGTCGCGGCTGCCGCAAGCGGTGGTGCTCGTCTATGCCTGGAGCCCGGTCTGCATCGACTCCTTCGCCGATCGCGGCCAGGTTGATGCGGCGGTGGTGTTCTTCGTGGTCCTCGCGGCGTGGCTGGCCTTGTCGCGCCGACCCGCGCTCGCTGGCACGGCCTTCGCGGCAGCCTGCCTGGTGAAGGTGTCGCCGCTGCTCTTCCTGCTGCCGCTCTTGCGCTTCTGCGGCTGGAGGCTGCTGATCGGCTTCGTGCCCATGATGGTGCTTGGCGCCCTCCCTCTCCTTGGCGCAGGCCCTGGCGCGGTCGCCGGCTTCCTCGCCTTCAGCGACTGGTGGGTCGCCAATGACTCGGTCTTCTCACTCCTGGCGGCGGGGCTAAATCGCCTGCATCTCTTCGCCGTGCCCAGCCGTCCCGCGCGTGCCCTGGTAGGGCTCGCCGCCCTCGGCTATGCGCTCTGGCGGTCCTGGCGCCTCCGTCGCGACGATGGCCCCGGTCTCCTCGGGGCGCACGCCGCCATCGCCGCCGCGGTCGTCATCCTCAGCCCGGTCACCTTCCCCTGGTACACGACGACGCTGGTCGCCTTCGCCTGCTTCGCCCCGAGCCCATCGCTGCTCGTCCTGACGGCCGTGCCCATGGGGTGGTACCTGGACTTCCTCGACCCAGCCGTCAAGGGGCCTTGGTCATGGCTGATCCGAGCCGACCAGTACGTCATGCAGGCGTGGCGCATCCCCGCCTATGGCGTGTTCTACGTCCTCTTGCTGCGTGATTTTCTCGTCGCCCGCAAGCTCCGCCGCAGCGCCCCCGATCGCGATGTCCCGTCGTGAGAGAACCCGCCCGCCCTTGGCACGGCCCGCCTTTCGCCTTATGCTTGGCACCGGTGACCGCTCATGAGACCCGTAGCCGCAGTAGTGCTCGCCGCCGGTGAAGGCACGCGCATGAAGTCTCAGATCGCGAAGCCGCTGATCCCCCTGTGCGGCAAGCCGATGATCCTGCACGTGCTGGAGAACCTCGAGGACGTCGGCGCCGAGCGGGTCATCGTCGTCGTCGGCTCGCGCCGCGAGCAGGTCATCGCCGCTCTCGCCCAGCGCCGCGAGGAGTTCGCGGTCCAGGATCCCCCTCTCGGCACCGGCCACGCCGTCCAGTGCGCTGAGCACCTCCTCGACCGCTTCGACGGCGACGTCCTCGTCACGTGCGCCGACATCCCCCTCGTCCGAGCCGAGACCCTCCGCCGCCTCCTCGATGAGCATTGGGCCCGCGGGGCCGCCGCCACCTTGCTGACCGCCCTGTACGAGAACCCGACCGGCTACGGACGCATCGTCCGCGACGCCTCCGGCGCCGTCACCTCGATCGTCGAGGAGAAGGAGGCCGACGACGCCATCCGCGCCGTCCGCGAGATCAACACCGGCGTCTACGTCTTCCGCGCCCCACTCCTCCTCGAAGCCCTCCGCTACATCGAGCCGTCCAACGTGAAGGGCGAGTTGTATCTCACCGACGTCATCGCCGTCCTGCGATCCCACGGCCAGTCCATCGCCGCCGTAGCCGCCGACAACGCGGCCGAGGTCATCGGCGTCAACGATCGCGTCCAGCTTGCCGATGCCGAGCGCACCTGCCGCGATCGCATCCGCGAGCGTCTCATGCGCGACGGCGTCACCATGATCGATCCGCCCTCGACCTTCATTGACGGCACCGTCGTCATCGGCCCCGACACCGTCCTCATGGCCGGCGTCCACCTCCTCGGCCATTGCAGCGTCGGCGCACGCTGCACGATCGGGCCCAACTGCTTCCTCGAGAACTCCTCCCTCGGCGACGGCTGCACCCTCTCCGTCGGCGCGGTGATGCGCGACTCGAAAGCGGCCTCAGCCTGCAGCCTCGGGCCCTACTGCCACGTCCGCGATCACAGCACCCTCGCCGACCGGGTCCGCGTGGGCAGCTACACCGAGATCGTCCGCACCGCGATAGGCGCCGGATCGAAGGCTCTTCACTTCTCCTACCTCGGCGACGCCACCCTGGGCGAGGACGTCAACATCGGCGCCGGCACCGTCACCTGCAACTACGACGGTAGACGCAAGAGCCCCACCGTGATAGAGTCTCACTCGTTCGTGGGCAGCGATGCCATCCTCGTAGCTCCGGTGCGGGTGGGGGAGGGCGCGTACGTCGCGGCAGGGTCAGTAATCACCCAAGACGTCCCACCAGGCAGCCTTGCCATCGCTCGCGAACGCCAGACGGTCATACCGGATTGGGCGCGCCGGAGGTCCGGCGGCTCCGATCTTGAGAGCGAAGCCTGATCTCTCCCGGCCCGGCGATCGTACCGGCGGTACCTTAACAATGCTGTCGTTGGCCTATTGCAGAAGAAGCATCGATCTCCGGGCTTAGCTTTGTCTTAGCCTGTCCCCAGCAATTTTCGCACTAACACCTGCAGCCCTCCG
Organism: Armatimonadota bacterium; assembly: GCA_003170595.1. Lineage (GTDB taxonomy): Bacteria > Armatimonadota > Zipacnadia > Zipacnadales > FEN-943 > FEN-943. The sequence goes on along the minus strand of PMZA01000262.1, from coordinate 13,773 downwards.
TCACGTCTCCTCTCGCGGCTTTGATCGCAGAACACTACGGCCGGTTACGCACGTCTGGGTCCTCGGGGCCATCGTTGGCCCGACGTGCGCCGTCCGGAGGTCTTGCCTTAGCCAGGGGGGCTCTACCGCATGCTCGCCAGTATCGCTTTGCTGGCGGCGGTCGGTTCGTCGTATCCGACCGCCCTGCCGGCGCCTGTCGACGTCACCTATGACGGCTGTCTCATCCTCCGCGTCCGCTCGGCCGCGTGGGGCCTCAATCCGAACCGCCGCGCGGTCCACATCACCACCCGCTTCACCGATCTCGTGTCGGATTCGTTCCTCGCCATCTCACGCGGGCACGAGACCCCTCATCCGACAGTCAAGCCTTCGGGCGACGACTGGGTCGTCGTAGCCCGCGGGGCAGTCCTCGTCACCGCCACTCACGATGACGCCCGCTGCAACCAGTGCGATTGCCGCACCCTCGCCCGCGAGTGGGCCCGCCGCATCGATGGCACGCTGACCGTAGCCCTCACCGGCGGCAAGCCCAGCCTATCTCTGGCGCGGTCGCTGCGGGTGAAGTTCCTCGCCCGCGCCCTGTTGCCGCTCGAGAGAATGCTGCATCGCACCGCCGAGGGCCCGGCTTCCGAGACCCTCCTATCGACTCCGCCCACCGCACGCCCTCGCCATGACGTGCCGTCTCGCGTGCTCATCAAGGCCCGCACGGCCTCGCGCTAGAGGGGGTGGGTCCGCCATGCAGATAGGTGTCATTTCGGATACGCATGGCAACCTTGCCGGGTGGGAGCGCGCCTGGGACTTGGGCCTCGGTGAGAGCCAGGTCATCGTCCACTGTGGCGACCTTCTCTATCACGGGCCCAAGTTCACGCCCGCCGAAGGTTACGCGCCGAAGGATTTGGCCGCGGCCATAAATGCGTGCGAGCAGCCTGTCCTCATCGCGCGGGGGAACGCCGACTCGGACGTGGACCAGCTCGTCCTCGACGTGCCGATCCAGTCGCCCTACGTCTTCACGGTCGTCGACGGCTTCCGCCTGCTCGCCACCCACGGGCACCTGATGCCGCCCGACGACCTCACGCGCCTCGCCGAGCGTTGGCGGATCGACTTCCTCCTCACAGGCCACCTCCACACGCCCTTCGTCCGCCCGATCGGCAGGGGGCTGCACATCAACCCCGGCAGCGTGACCTATCCGCTGGGCGAGGCGGGCTCGCTTCGCCGCCCAACCTTCTGTCTGATCCGCGACGGCGAGCCCGTAATCGTCGACGTCGAGACTGGCGAGACGCTCATCGCCATCGCCTAGCCGCGAGCGTCCTTACAGCGCCGCGCGGTGATCGAGCAGGCCCTCCCACGCATCGCCGCGTTCACGCAGGATCGCCGGCACAGTCCGCAGCGTGAAGTCGTGGCTGTCGGCCGCGTCCAGTTCCTCCCACCTCAGCGGCATCGACACCGACGCGACCTCGCTCGCCCGCAGCGAGTACGGCGCGGGCAGCGTCTTCGCTCTCACGTTCTGCATGTGATCGACGAGCACGTGCCCCGTCCGCTTGGCGATGCGCCACTCGACGCTGACCTCGTCGGGATGCTCCTTCGCCAGGTCCGCCCCGATCCGCCGCGCGAACTCCCGCGTCTCCTCGAAGCGATAGCGCCGCTCGATGGGCGCCAGGATGTGGAGGCCCGTCTTGCCCGAGGTCTTGATGAACGGGCTCAGCCCCTTCGCCTCAAGCTCCCCTCGCACCATCCCCGCGACCTGCTTGCACGCGGCCAGCGCCGCCAGCCTGTCCGCCGACCCCGGCTCCCTCGCCGCCTTGATCCACGGGTCGAGGTCGAAGACAACGTAGTCGGGATAGTTGAGCGCGCAGGCCTCGGCGGCCTCTTCCGATCCCGCACAGTCCTCCGCCCACTCCTCGCCGTCGCTCGCGATCCGCGAGTACCAGGCGTGCATCTCGAGGTCGGCGGTGTTGGCGAGCCACAGCAGCGTCGCCAGGTTGTCGCAGACGACGGCGTGGAAGTCGCGCCCCGGCGTCGTCGCCCAGATCGGCACGAGCCGCACGAAGTCCGGCGCCTCCTCGTGCCAGTTGCGCTGGTAGAAGGCCTTGCCCATCGCCCCGTCCACATACCGCCGCAGCGTCAGCGGCCGGTCCGCCAGATAGGGCACGATCCACGGCCCCACCTCGGCATAGTAGGCGATGAAGTCGCGCTTCAGGATGGCCGGCCGACCATCTGCCTCGGGCCAAAACACCTTGTCGAGGTTCGTCAGCTTCACCGTGGCTCCGCCGACGTTCAACTCCAGCGACCGATGCCCCGGCTCTCTGATTTTCTCGGCCAGCGCCGGCGCATCGCCAGTCGATTGCACCTCTGCGCTCGATGCCTTCGCTCGCGCGACGCCCTTCTTCGGTGCGAGGTACTCCACCGGCCCATGATCCGGCACGAGCTTGCTCAGGAGTCGCTGCCGTTCGGCGAGAGGCACATCGGCAAGGCCCATCCCCGCGAAATGAAGCAGGTCGCGGACGCGATACGAGGTGCCGTGCATCTCGCCCTCGAATACCGCGCCCGGTAGCCGCATCCCCTTGAGGAACGCCACGACGTCGGGAATGCTGCCGGTGAGGTCCTTGCCCTTCGCATTGACCACCCGCACATCGAGATCGTTGCAGAGGGCGACGACGCCTTCGGTGGGGGAGGGGGCGTCAGGCATCGCCTCGGCCTTCGCGCCTTTGAGCTTCGGCACCTCAGCCTCAACGGCCTTCAGATCCTCCGCCCACTGCTGCAGGTCGGCGATGGTCCGCCCGGTCACGACCGACTGAGGATGCTGCTCGGTGACCTGCTCGCCGGGCGTGGCGTAGCGATCCTTGAGCTTCATGAGGAGCCAGTTCTCGCGCCCGCCTTCCCACGCGAGCTTGCCGCTCTCGGTGCGGATCAGGACGAACCGCCCGCGCAGCTTCCGCCCGCCGAGGAGGATCAGCAGCTTGCCATGCTCGAGGGCATCCTCGGCCGTCTCATCGCCCAGCAGCTTCCACGTCCCGCGATCCCAGACGATGACCTCGCCCGCGCCGTATTGGCCATCGGCGATGACGCCCTCGAACTCGCCCCACTCGACGGGATGGTCCTCTACGCGGACAGCCAGCCGCCGCTCGCCCGGGTCCGTCGACGGCCCGCGCGGCACGGCCCAACTGACCAGCCGGCCGCCGACCTCCAGGCGGAAGTCGTAGTGCAGCCGGCTGGCGTTGTGCTCTTGCACCACGAAAAGCGGCGCATCACCCACGGCCTGCCCTCCGCGGTTCGTGATCTCTGGCGAGGACTATCCGCCCTATTTCGCAGCCACTGTCGGCGCGCAGGGCGCACCGGCCACGGTCGCTTCAGCCGACGCATGGAGAGCCTGCGCTCGCCCATCGAGCCGCTGATAGAGCTGCCACGCGATCCGCGGGCGCTCTCGCATGAACCGCTGAGTCTCGATGCCGCGGCAGTAGTCCAGCGCCTGGGCGACCGCGCGGGTCATCCGCTCATCGCCGGCCAGCAGCTTCGCCAACTGTGCCGCCGCGTCACGCTTGCTATCCGGCGTATCGATGGCCGCGGTCATCATCGCCTGACAGATGTCGCAGGTCTTCATGTGATCGCACTTGCCCGGCTCATGCCCGGGCGTGTCCGAGGGCGGGACATAGAAGTGCTTGGCCCCGTCTTCGATGAAGCGCCCCGACAGCCGCGCATCGTCGACGACCGCGTCGCCCGCTTTAGCCTGCCGCGCGTCCCACAGGATGATCATGTACCGCGCGACGATGCCCCAATGCTGCTGGGGCACCTTCACCTGCCGCAGCAGCGCTGCCTGCGCCGCCGCCCGGTCCATCGCCGTGGTCCGCGCGTTGCAGCCGGCCTTGCCCATGGGCTGCGCCAGCGGGAAGAGCGCCTTTAGCTTCGACGCCCAGTTTGCCGCTAGCTGCTTGGCCGGCGTGGCGTACATCTTCGCATCGCCGGGATACACGCTGACGAGGTAGGTCTTGCCAATATAGACGGCCCACAGCCCCTGCCGCTGGGCGACCATCATCTTGGGGTTGCCTACGTCCTCACTGCTGATGGCTTCGCAGATCCGCTGGTCCACCTCGGTTCCGCGTGCGCTGACCGAGCCGAAGGACCCGGGGTCCGTGATCCTGAAGGCGACCTGCCCGGCGACCACGACGTCCTCGGTCTCACGGGCGAAGGCAGTGGCGGCAAGCAGTGTCGCGAAGATTGCTACGATGACAAGCTTCAGTCTCATACCATCCTCTCCTTTGTCCTGGGCTCACACAAGCTTTGGACCGTTGGTTGCCCCACCGCGTTCCCGGCGCGTCCCAGCGATGGTTTTGACGCCTCTCCGCCCCGTAAGTTCTCCCAGTTCCTCACAACTCGCCGAAAGGCAACTCCAACTGCCCGTTCACCCTTCGCCCGAGCGGTCTCCCTCCCACGGTCACATACCTCGCTGCCCGCGATGCCCAGACCCCCATCGCGGCCAGATCCTTCTCCTCGCGGCCAAGCCCAGCCCGCCGCGCATGCACAATCCTCCCGGCCGACAGAGGCCCGATCCCCGGCACGCGCAGGAGAGCCTCCCGGTCCGCCGTCGTAAGCTCGACGGGGAAGAAATCCTGATGCGCCGCCGCCCACGATTGCTTCGGATCCATCCCGCCCGGAAGATTCCCATCCCCATCCAGCACGATCTCATCCGCCCCGAAGTCGTATTGCCTCAGCAGAAAGTCCGCCTGGTACAGCCGGTGCACCCGCTCGTTCGTCGCGGCCGGCACATCCTCCAGCGGCGTCCCTTCGATGGGCCGAAATCCCGAGTAGTACGCCCGCCGCAGCCCCAGCTTGCGGTATAGCAAGTCCGTCGTGTGGATCAGCTCGGCATCGCTCTCACCCGCCGCGCCGACCACATACTGGGTCGTCACGCCGCTGCGCAGCCGCATCGCCCGCGCGTACTCGGACGTCCTCTGCAGCGCCCGCCCGAGCTGGTCGGCGAAGCGCTTGTCCTCGGCCAGGCACGCCAGCCTCTGCGCATTCGGCGCCTCGAGGTTGACCGACGCCCGGCTCGCGTAGCGCACCGTCTCCTCGATCGCCGCATCCGACGCCCCGGGGAGGACCTTCAGGTGGAGGTATCCGCGATACCCGTGCTTCAGCCTCAGTATCGCGGCGGTATCAACGATCGCCTGCTGTACGCGGTCGGGCTCACCGGCGATCCCGCTGCTGAGGAATAGCCCCTGCACCAGCCGCCGCTGCTCCATTTCGAGGAACACCCGGGCCAGTTCCTCCGGCTGAAACTGCGTCCGCCGGATGTCCGCGCTGCACCGCGTCGCGCAGTAATGGCAGTCGTTGCGGCATGCGTTGGTCATCAGGACCTTGAGGACCGGCATGCACTTCCCGCCCGACACGGCGGCGGGGTAGATGTACCGCTTCATGGCCTCAACGGTGCGCGCCTCGGCCCGTGAGGGCCCCTCACGGCGCAGCAACGGCTCGTTGGGCGCAGAAACATCGAACTGCGCCTGCTCGCCCAGTATCGCCAGTTTCCGCTCAGTATCGAGGGCTATCATGCCATGTCAATTATACCAAACCTATGTTCGCATAGTCAACGCCGCCTGTCACCCGAGCAGGATATGCGGCCCCCATCGCGAACTCGTCCGCTGAGGTGAAGTCAATGGCCCTGGTCACGTCGTTAGCTCTGTGCGCTGCACTCTGGTCGCAACCCGCGGCACCCCCTTCTGCCCTCACCGCCGTTCCCTCCGGCCAGACGATTCAGATCACCGACGCCGTCCTCGGCCACTGCGTGACGATCGCCATACCCGGCAAGCCCGTCGCGCCGGTCGACCCCTCCGGCGACTGGTCCGCCGACTTCAAGACCGCCGATGGCGTAGTCACCCTCTCCGCCCATCACGAGCCCAACGCCGTCACCCTCACCGCCCGCTGGCTCTCCGCCCTGAAGAAGCCCCTCTCGCTTCCGGTGACGCTCAAGTGGGGACCGGAGCCTTACCCCTGCCGCCTCGCTGCCAGGGGCGACGATGACGGCGTCATGCAGATCCAGTATGGCGGCGAGGCGACCGGCCTCTCCGATGCTCTCTTCGATCGCTTCCACGACCGCGCCCTCAAGCTTCAGCCCGCCGGCCTCAATCTCATCGGCGACGGCCCCACCTACCGCCTCGCCCTCACCCTCCCGGCCGCTCCGCCCGGTCAGGCCCAGCTTCTCCGCGTCGAGGTCGTCCCCGACTTCTACCGCGACGTCCGCGGCATCAAGTACTACGCGCCCATCGACCGCTCGGTTTTCGATCGCCCGCAGGCCGGCTGGTGCACGTGGTACTACTATTACCGCGACATCTCGGAGGACGAGACGGTCAAGAACATCCAGTGGCTCTCGGCGAACCTCCGCAAGTTCGGCCTCCGCTGGATCCAGATCGACGACGGTTGGCAGGCCCACGGTACGGCCGTAAGCGATGTCTGGCGCGACTGGCGCGGCCTCGATCCCAAGTTCCCTCACGGCATGAAGTGGCTCGGCGATCAGATTAAGGCCGCCGGCTTCCAGGCCGGAGTCTGGCTGACCCCCTATGCCACCAACGGCGAGGATATCGTCAAGGATCATCCCGACTGGTTCGTGAAGGACACGGCCAACCACTACTACGACAGCGGCTGGATCGGCCGCTACCTCCTCGACCCCACCAACCCTCCCGTCCGCGACAACTACCTTCACGGCCTCTTCGAGATGATGACCAAGGATTGGGGCTTCGACTATTTCAAGATCGACGGCCAGCCGCCCACCGCCGACATGTACCGCAACCTCCACGGCGTCCTCCATCAGCCCATGGACGGCAACGACGCCTACCGCCTCGCCCTCGCCACCATGCGCGAGACGATCGGCCCGAAGCGCTTCCTGCTCGGCTGCTGGGGCACGCCCACCGAGGGCATCGGCTACATGAACGGCTCCCGCACCGGCGGCGACGTCGGCCAGGGCTGGCAGGGCATGCAGCCCGCCTACGACGCCACCAAGTCGTGGTACTTCCTCCACAACGTCGCCTGGTATTGCGACCCCGACTGCCTCTGCATCCGCGAGCCGATGAGCCACGATCAGGCCCTCGTCTGGGCCACGCTCTACGGCCTCACCGGCCAGCACTTCATGCTCAGCGACAAGATGTACGACCTCCCCTCCGACCGCATCGAGATCATCAAGAGGCTTCTCCCTGTCGCCGATGTGCGCCCCGCCGATCTCTACGGTCGCTCGCGCATCGACATGATCCACCTCCGCCTCCATAAGCCCGGCGGCCCGTCGAGCGTCCTTGCGCTGTTCAACTGGAGCGCCCGCGCCGTCCGCCGCACTGTCGACCTCGCCTCCCTCGGCCTGCCCACCGCGGCGCATGAGCACTACATCCTCTACGACTTCTGGGGACGCCACATCCTCGGCGAGACGGACGGCACGTTCACCGTCGGCCTGGCGCCCACAAGCTGCCTCGTCCTCGACATCCGCCCGTGGGAGCATCGCCCCTCGCTGGCCGGCCTGGACCGCCATATCGCCCAGTCGGCCATCGGCCTGAGCGCGCTTCAGGCTCATGACAACGGCTCCTCGCGCATCGTCACCGGGACCAGCGACATCGTCGCCGACGAGCCCTACCGCATGGCCTTCGCGATGCCGCCGGGGTGGAAGCTGCGCTCCTCCAAGGTCGCCGGCCAGGACGCTACGATGGTCGAGGAGCCGGCCACCTCGTCCGGCCTCCTCTTCCTCACGATCAAGGGCCCGAAGTCCGGCGAGGTCCGCTGGACCGCCGAGTTCGTGGGACCATCGCTGCCCGTGCCAGCGCCCAAGGGCGCCGAGCCCGTCACCAACTTCCGCATCACCCCTCGCCGCGGCGACCTGCATCTCACCTGGGACCCGACCCCCGGCGCCGCCTACTACCTCCTCTTCTGCAACGGCGTCGAGGTCCTGCGCAGCCCCTACCCCGAAGCCTGGGATCGCCCGACCGAGGCCGACTCGACCTATCGCGTCACCGCCTGCGATGTCCTCGGCCGCCCCGTGGGCAAGTCGGAGGAGGTCAAGCCAGTCCTTCCGGCCGCCGTCGTCCCGCCCAAGCCCGAGGTCTATCTCGCCGACCTCAAGCCCGTCTCCGCGAAGCAGGGCTGGGGTGAGCTTCACACTGACCAGAGCGTCGAGGGCCATCCCCTCATCGTCGCCGGGCGCAAGTTCGATCACGGCCTCGGCACGCACGCGGTCTCGGAGATCGTCTACGACCTCGGGGGCAAGTCCGGCCAGTTCGTCGGCTGGGCCGGCGTCGACGATGAGATCATCGGACCCGGCACCGTCGGCTTCCACGTCTTCATCGACGGCCACGAGGTCTGGACGAGCGACGTCCTCGCCCGTGGCGACGCCGCCGTCGGCTTTGTGGTACCCTTCGAGGGTGCGCACGAACTCAAGCTCGTCGTCGATGACGGCGGCGACGGCATCAACTTCGACCACGCCGACTGGGCGGACGTTGGCCTGATATGGAAAAAGTAGCCGGCACACCCAAACCGAGCCCCCTCCGTCGCCTCCTGGCCGTTCGCGAGGCCGGCGTCATCGGCGTCCTCGTGGTCATGGGCGCTGCTCTCGCCATCTTTACCCGCGGCCCCACCGGCTCGATCTTCCTCCATTCCGACAACCTCCTCGACGTCGCCCGCCAGTTCTCCTTCGTCGCGATCATGGCCGTCGGCGAACTCGCGGTCATCCTTACCGCCGGCATCGACCTCTCCGTCGCGGCCTGCCTCTCGCTGTCCGGCGTGGTCATGGCCAAGGCGATGGTCGCAGGCTCGGGCGTGGGCTTAGGGATCGCCGCCGGCCTCGCCTGCGCCCTGGCTGTCGGAGCCTTCAACGGCTTCCTCGTCGTCCGGGTCAAGCTGCCGCCCTTCATCGCGACTCTCGGCGCCCTCAGCATCTGCCGCGGCCTCTCCTACGCGGTCTCACACGGCCATCCCATCTCCGACCTCCCCGACCTCTTCTCGAGGGGCATCGGTCACGACACCTTCCTGCGCGTGCCAGTGCCGGTCCTTGTGATGGCCGGCGCGACGGTCGTCGCCTGGTTCCTCTTCTCGCGCACGCGCTGGGGGCGCTATTTCTACGCGGTCGGCGGTAACGAGCAGGCTTCCCGCTTCGCCGGCGTCCCGGTCGACAAGACCAAGTTCCTCGCGTATCTCTTCTGCAGCCTCTGCGCCGGGGTGTCCGCCGTCCTCATGACCGCCTGGCTCGGCACAGCCGAATCCGCGGCCATGGTCGGCGGCGAGCTTGACGTCATCGCCGCCGCCGTCATCGGAGGCGCCTCGCTCATGGGCGGCCACGGCACCGCCCTCGGCGCACTCATGGGCGCGGCCATCATGGGCGTCCTCCGCAACGGCCTCGTCCTACTTGATTGCCCCGCCTACTACCGCGAGGTCTCCATCGGCCTCGTCATCATCCTCGCGGTTGCGATGGACCGCTTCCGCAGGAAATAACGTTGGAGGCGGCCGCAGGCCGTCTCAGGGAGGCATGGGATCATGCGTCATCATGTTACCGGCCTGATCGTGGCCATCGTCCTGGTCTTGGGACTTCTCGTCGTCGGTTGCGGTAAGCCGCGAGAGGGCGGTGGAGAGGCTCCGCCCATACCCGGCGCCTTCCAGGGCAAAGCGCCCACCACCACCAGCAAGCACATGCAGTTCGGCCTCGTGCCCAAGCTTCTCAACAACCCGGTCTTCGAGATCGCGGGTGATGGCGCCAAAGCCGCCGCTGCTGAGATGGGCAACCTCGACGTCACCTTCACCGCCCCGGACACCGCCGACACCGCCAAGCAGATCCAGATCATCGAGGGCCTCATCGACAAGAAGGTCGACGGCCTCGCCATCTCCTGCAACCAGGGCGACGCTCTGATCTCGGTCATCAACAAGGCGGTGGACGCCGGCATCCCGACCATCACCTTCGACTCCGACTCGCCCAAGTCCAAGCGCCTCACCTACTACGGCATCGACAGCAAGCAGGCCGGCGTCAAGCAGGCCGAACTCCTCATCGAAGCCTTCAAGTCCATGGGCATGAAGCCCGAGGGCAAGGTCGTCCTTCAGAGCGGCGTCGCCGGCGCCCCCAACCTCGAGGACCGCATCGACGGCGTCAAATCCGTCTTCGCCAAGTACCCCGGCATCAAGATGCTCGAGACCCTTTACTGCGACGACGACACCGCCAAGGCCGTCACCGAACTCAAGGACACCCTGCGCGCCAATCCCGATCTCAAAGGCATCATCCTCGTCGGCGGTTGGGCCATGTTCGCGCAGGCCCCCGGCGCCTTCGAGGACATCAAGCCCGGCAAGGTCGCCGTCATCTCCTTCGACGCCCTCCCTTCCGAGTGGGACTACGTCCGCAATGGCTATTGCTACGCCCTCGTCGCCCAGCGCTGCTGGATGTGGGGCTATCAGAGCATGAAGATCCTCCACGACATCGTCGTCGACAAGAAGCCGCAACCCAAGTTCATCGACTCCGGCCTCGACATCGTCACCAAAGCCACGGTCGAGCAGTACGCGACCAAGTGGAAGACCAAGCAGTTCAAGCCCGCGCAATAGCGCCATGAGAGAGACGCGTTCAGGCTACACGACAGCCACGCCGAGCGGAGCGGTCGACCTCGGCGAGGCGGCCCTCCGAGTCCGCGGCGTGCGCAAGCGCTTCGGCGGCGCCGAGGCCTTGCGCGGCGTCGATGTGACTGTCCGCCCCGCCGAGTGTCACGGCCTCGTCGGGGCCAACGGTGCGGGCAAGTCCACGCTCGGCAAGATCCTCGCCGGCGTCCTGCGTCCCGATGCGGGCTCCCTTGAGTTCCTCGGCCACGAGGTCACCATCCCTTCGCCGTCCGCCGCGGAGCGCCTGGGCATCGGCCTCGTCCCGCAAGAGCCGATGGTCGCCGCCAACCTCACGGTCGCCGAGAACCTCGCCCTCGGTCGCGAGGTCACGACGCCCTGGGGGACGCTGCGCCGCCGCGAGGAGGATGCCCGCGCTCGCGAGGTTCTCGCCCAGGTCGGCCTGGGCCATATCTCGCCCTCGACGCTCGTCGAGCGCCTCAACGTCGCCGACCGCCAGCTTATCGAGGTCGCCCGCGCGCTGGGCACGGACGTCCGCCTGCTCATCCTCGACGAGCCGACCTCGTCGATCACCGCCGGCGAGGCCGAGAACCTCTTCGCCCTCATGCGCTCGCTCCGGGAACGCGGCGTCACGCTCATCTACGTCTCGCACCGCCTCGAGGAAGTCTTCCGCCTCTGCAACACGATCACGGTCCTGCGCGATGGCGAGGTCGCCGGCGTCTTCAAGGCGTCTTCATCCACGGCGGCCATGCTCATCGAGGCTATGGCCGGCGCCGCCGGTACCGAGGCCATCGCAGCCGAGGCCGCGCAGGAGCGTGCCCAAGCGCCGGAAGGGCCGGCCATCCTTGAGGTCCGCAACCTTTCCTCACCGCCCGCCTTCGCGGACATTTCCTTCTCCGTCCGCGCGGGCGAGATCCTCGGCCTCGCGGGCCTCGTCGGCGCGGGCCGCTCGGAGATCGTGCGCGCCATCGCGGGCATCGACCGCCCCGCCTCAGGTGAGGTCCTTATCGACGGCAAGCCGGCCCACTTCGTGACCGCCGCCCAGGCCATCGGCGAGGGCATCGTCCTCCTGCCGGAGGATCGTCAGGTCCAGGGCCTCATCCCACAGCTCAGTGTCGGCGCCAATGTGTCGCTCTCCGTCCTCGATCGCCTCGTCAGCGCCTTCGGCCTTCTCAGCCTGAGCCGCGAACGATCCCTCGGCGACGAGTACGTGGGCCGCTTCCGCATCCACTGCGCGGGCCTCGATCAGCCCGTCTCCGAGCTTTCGGGGGGCAATCAGCAGAAGGTGATGGTGGCCCGCACCCTAGCCCCGCACCCGCGCGTGCTGCTCCTCGATGAGCCGACGCGCGGCGTGGACGTCGCCGCCAAGGCCGACATCCATCGCTGGATACGCGACTTCGCTAAGGGTTCGTTTGCGAACCCCAGCGGGATGGCGGTCATCCTCATCTCGAGCGAGCTTCACGAGGTCGCGGCGCTGTCCCATCGCGTGCTGGTGCTACGCGACGGCCGCCTGGTCGCCGAGGTGCCGGGCGAGGGCTCCACCGAGAAGTCCCTCCTCGCCCTGGCGGCAGGACAACCGGCCGAGGCTTAGGCCACGTCGTGGCTTTCTGTAGGGCGGGGATTCATCCCCGCCGCGCTCTTCGGGGGTGCGTTGTGAACCGGCACTCGAGAGGCGAGTTGTTCGACCTGCCCGACCTTCGCGATCGCATGGAGGTCTTCCGTGACCGCGCCGCCGCGGCCGGTGTGCTCGCCGAGATGCTCTCGGCCTACCGCGACACGTCCGCCCTCGTCCTCGCCGTGCCCGACGGTGGCCTTCCGGTCGGCGCGGGCATCGCCCGATCGCTCGGCCTCGACCTCGACCTCGATGTGATCGTCACCAGCAAGGTCACCTTCCCCTGGAACCCCGAAGCCGGCTTCGGCGCCCTCGCCTTCGACGGCACGCTTCTCCTCAACGACCATCTCATCACGGTCTCCGGTCTCACTCACACCGACGTCGAGCAGGGCATCCTCGAGGCCCGGCGCAAGGTCGCCCGACGCGTGGCCCTCTTCCGCGGTGAGCGGCCCATGCCCGACCTTGCCGGCCGCACGGTCTTCCTCGTGGACGACGGCCTGGCGACCGGTTACACGATGCTCGCCGCGGTGGCTGCTGCTCGGAAGGCCGGCGCCGCCGAGATACTCCTCGCCGTGCCCACGGGCCACCGCGAGTCCGTCCACCGTCTTGTCGCGGAGGTCGAGGCCCTCTACTGCCCGAACATCCGCGGCGGAGTTCCGTACGCCGTGGCCGAGGCCTATCAGCACTGGCACGACGTAAGCGAGGACGAGGCGAAGCGCCTGCTCGACGACTTCGCCTCGCGCTAATCTGGCATTATACGCCTTGGAGGACCGTCTCATGCCTTCGCATGCCTTGCCCTGCTTGCTCGCCCTGCTACTGATCCTCGGCCTTCTCTCCACCGCCGCCGCCGAGGAAGAGGTGCCTTACGCCGTCGCGTCGTGGAAGGCGGAGGGCCTCGGGAATCACCGCGCCGTCGTCCACGTCGAGGCTGCCGCAGAGGCCGTCGTCGTGCACATCCCCTGGCGCCGCCACGATCTTGCGCCCGAGTCGAAGGCCGTCCTCGTCTTCGACGCCGCGACNNAGTTCGGCGACCTTGGCTTCCAGCCCGCGACCGTGCCGGGCGACTACTACTTCTACTTCATGCCCTTCCATGCCGACTACATCCAGTGGAACTTCGAGACGCACTACCTCCTGCCCACTCCGACCGCCGACCCCGCGTGGCTCGCGAGAGTCGCCGGCGACGAGCGGCGCAGCCTCCCTCGCGCGACGGTCCTGCGCATCGAAGCTCGCAGCGAGTTCGACCGCTTCGACCCGATGGAAGTGATCGCCACCGCCGCCGAGACCTCCGCCATCGTCTCCGCCAATCCCGGCCGCGCCTTCTTCACCTTCCCCGAGGACCGCAGGTTCCCGATCCGCATGACCGACGCGCTGCCCGCGCGCTGGATCCACGCTGGCCCGTCGACCGACTTCCGGGGAGCCGCCTCGCGCAACGAGTTCTACGCGTGGCAGATCGGCGTCTTCGCTCCGTCGCAGTCCATCGCCGACCTCCGCTGCGCGGTCAGTGATTTCCGCGGCCCGGGCGCATCAGTCATCCGCGGCTCAGTCGTACACGCCTTCAACTTCGGCGGCACAGATTGGCTCGGCCGGCCGATCAAGAGGACCGTCCCGATTCC
>PMZA01000545.1 GCA_003170595.1 Armatimonadota bacterium | reverse complement strand
CCTGAGCCACGGGCGGGGCGTGGCGGCGGGGAGTATAATGCCGTAACATGGCTGGGGGCTGGCGGTGCAACGCATCAGCACAGGCGGGATGCGCAGGATGGGTCTTTTTGTCGCAGATCGAGGCGAATACCATTTCGTGCTGGCCCCGGATAGACCGTCCTGGGCCGCTGTAAACCGTGAGGCCGCAAGGCTGATGGTCGACCTCCACGCCAGGGGCGACGCCGCCCTCGCCGCGTGGGTCGATGACCTCGCCTCGCGCGATGGCCTCTCCCCTACCCAGGCCGCGGAAGTTCTGCGCGGCTGCGCGGCCGATACGAGGCAGGTGTGGGAGCGGCCGGCTCACAGCGAGTACCTCGGGCGCTGCGCGTACCTGAAACCCCAGAGGCTGCGCGAGCTTTGGATACACCTCACCAACCGCTGCAACTACGCGTGCCGGCATTGCCTCGTGTCGTCCGGGCCCGCCGGGAAGGATGGGCTGAGCGCGGAGGCTGTCGCGGATGTCATCAGGCAGGCGCGGGAGCTTGGGGCGGAGACGTTCTTCCTCACCGGCGGCGAGCCGCTGCTGCGGCATGACCTGCCCGACGTGCTGGGGCTCATACTAGATGACCCGGCTGCGCATGCGGTCGTCATGACGAACGGGAGCCTGGTGGGCGAGGAGTTCCTCGGGGCAATAGGTGGGCTGGATCGCGAGCGACTGCACCTGCAGGTGAGCGTCGATGGGAGCACCGCGGAACTGAATGATGAGCTGCGGTCGCCGGGGTCGTACGGGCAGACGGTGGGCGGGCTGAAGAGAGCGCTCGCGGCGGGGCTGCATACGACGCTGGCGACGGTGGTCGTCGAGGCGAACGTGGGCGACCTGCCGGCGATGGCGGCGCTGCTGGGCGAGATGGGCGTGCCCGCGTGGCACCTGATGTGGCAGCACCTGCGGGAAAGGGGCGGGAAGGAGCCGGCGGCGACGGTGGAGGCGGTGACCGAGGCGGTGCTCGGACTGCGCGGGGCGGCTGAGGCGGCGGGCGTGAAGGTCGACAACTTCGAGCACATGCGGGCGCTCATCAACGGCGAGCCAGATACCAAACACGACGGGACCAGCGCCTGCTGGGACAGCCTCGCGGTGTACAGCGATGGCGGCGTATACCCGACGGCGGTGACGGCCGGGGTGAAGGAATTCTGCGGCGGGAACCTGGGCGAGCAGGCACTGCGGCAGATATGGCTCGAGGCGCCGGAGCTTGAGGAATACCGGCGACGGACGAGCCTGCGGGCAGGGGCCGCGCAGGCTGATCCCTTCGCGTTCCTGCATGGCGGCGGGGATCCGGATCATGCGTACTTCTACGGCGGAAAGGATGCTGCCGATCCGTATCTGCCGCTCTACCGGGCGATGATGCTGGCGGCGGCCGATGAGGTCGTGGCCGAGCGGATGGCGGTGATCCGGCGGCGGGAAGATGTGCCGATCGCCTATCACCTGATGGGGCAGGACGGGCAAGGATGCGCGGTGTCGGCGGGCGTGGTCAACGATGGGCCGCACCGGATTGAGCTGGCGCCGTCGAACTGCGTGCTCAGCGAGGATGTCGTCGGGCACGGGCGGGAGATCGTGCAGGAATACTATGGCGCGGCGGCCGTCGAGACGAAAGAGGAAATCTGCTGCCCGGTCAAGCCGCGGAAGGTCGATACCTCGTACATACCTGAGGTGGCGCTTGAGAGGAGCTATGGGTGCGGGAGCCCGGTGAGCGAGGCTGAGATCGTGGCGGGCGAGACCGTGGTGGACCTGGGGTCGGGCGGAGGCATTGAGTGCTTCATCGCCGCGAAGCTCGTGGGGCCGACGGGGAAAGTCATCGGCGTGGACATGACCCCGGAGATGCTCGCGCTGGCGGAAGACACGAGGGCGACGGTGGCGGCGAATCTTGGGTACGACAATGTGCGCTTCGTGCGCGGATATCTTGAGGCGCTGCCGCTTAGTGATGGGACGGCGGATGCGATCATATCGAACTGCGTCATCAACCTGTCCGGGCAGAAACTAAGGGTGTTCGCCGAGATCCTGCGGGCGCTGAAGCCGGGCGGGCGGATGGTCATCGCGGACGTGACGGCCGGAGATGCGGTGCCCGACCAAATCAAGTTCAACCCGCGGCTGAAGGGCGAGTGCATCGGCGGGGCGATGACCCGGGATGAACTGCTGGGGACGCTGACGAAGGTGGGCTTCGCCGAGGTGCGGACGATCTCGGAGACGCCGTGGCGCGTGGTCGAGGGCGTGCAGTTCTACTCGGACATGGTAGCCGCCGTGAAGCCGCTGGGCGGGGATAGGCCGGCGCCGCATGTGGGCGTGCGGCGGACGACGAAACGGCGCGAGGCCTGCTGCCCCGAGAGGCAGAGGATAAGCTGCATGGTCTGCGGCGCGCCGCTGGAGTACACGCTCGCGACCGTGGAGGCCGAGTGCGCGATGTGCGGGCGCAGCCTTGCCACGCGGAGCCGCTGCGAGAAGGGCCACTTCGTCTGCGACCAGTGCCACGGGGGCGACTACCTGCGCTACGTGCGCGAGTTCATCGCCGAGAACGATGACACCGACCCGGTGCGCGTCTTCCTGACGATGCGGCGGGGGTACGACTTCCCCCTCCACGGGCCGGAACATCATGCGCTCGTGCCGGCGGCGTTCCTCTCGGCGTACTACCGGGCGCATGGATACCCGGATGCTGAGTCGATATGGGAGGCCGTCGAGGCCGGGGCCAACCTGCCGGGCGGGACCTGCGCGTTCTGGGGATCGTGCGCGGCGGCTCTGGGCATCGGCATCGCCTACAGCACCATCCTCGGCGCGACACCTCTCGACGGTGAGGCGCGAAGCCGGGCGCAGGAGGCGGTGGCGAAGGTGCTAGCGCGGCTGGCAGACTTCGGCGCGGCAAGATGCTGCCGGAGGGAAAGCGTGGCGGCGCTGACGCTGGCGTGCGAGATGTCGGGCGAAATCCTGCCGCATGCGATCGCGACGGAATACGAGACGGCGTGCGACCAGGCGTGGGAGAACGACGAATGCTCGGGCGCGGCGTGCCCCTTCGGCGCAAAGCAAAGCCAGACCCAAAGCCAACCTCGGGGCTCCGCCCCG
>PMZA01000498.1 GCA_003170595.1 Armatimonadota bacterium | reverse complement strand
GTAACGCTTGGAGAAGTCGTCGCGCTCGAGCATCCGCGCCACGGTGTAGTGGGACGCCAGCCTGAGGATCCCCGCCGCATCGATCTGTGAGAACCACGAGCTGTTGTAGACGATCTCGCACTTGGAGACGTCGAGGATCTTGCCCACCTGCGCCGCGTAGGTCTCGCCGTTTAGCTTGATCTGCTCCTCGGAGAGCATCGGCCGCGTCTTGGAGCGGCCCGACGGATCGCCGATACGGCCGGTGAAGTCGCCGATGATGAACACGATCTTGTGCCCGAGTTCCTGGAAGCGCTTAAGCCGGCGCATGGGGACGCTGTGGCCGAGGTGCAGATCCGGCGCACTCGGGTCGGCCCCGTACTTGATCCGCAGGGGTACGCCGCGCTTGAGCTTCTCCAGCAGTTCCTCGGGCGAGACGACGTTGACGGCGTCTCGCGACAGGAGTTCCAGTTGTTCCTCAGGCGTCATGTCTAGCTCCCCCATAACGAAACCCTCGCCGTGGCTCTTTGGCCGCCACGGCGAGGGCGTGGTCTCAACTGCGATGAAAGAAACGCGCCGGGCCGGCTACTTCTCGGCTGGCGCTTCCACGTGCTCGACGGTTACGGCGCTGGCCGAGATGATGACCTTGATCCACTGGCCGCACTTCGGGCAGCGGACCATCAGCGTATACGTCCCCTGCGTCAGCACGCCACCAGGCACAGCCGCCGGAGCCGTCGGAGCGACAGCCGTCGGCGCGTGCGTCGGTGCGGGAGTCGGCGCAGGCGTGAGCGCTGGAGTCGGAGCAGGTGCTGGGGTAAGAGCTGGGGCCGGAGCCGGTGCTGGGGCGGGCGTCGGCGCCGCAGCGCCGCTCAGTTCGATCTTCGCGAGTAGCTGGTCGGGCGAGAAGGCCTCGCCACCGAAGGGGAAGACATGCATGCGCTGGGTCTTTCCGTCGGCCGTGACGACCGCCACGTTGGTCGCGTACAGGAGCCAGTCGGGCGCGCCCTGGACCTTGGTGCCGTCCTTCTTCACGACGGTGAGGGACTTGATCTCCCACCGCGGGTCGGCCTCGCTGCCCGAGTTCGTCCACTCGACGGCGATGCTGGCGATGTCGTCGCCGACGATGCGCTGGGTGTTGTCGCCGACCTTGATGGAGATGGAGCCGTGCGTCGGCAGACTGTTGCCTATACCCGCTCCTTCCACCACGCCCAGTTCGGCGATTTGGATCTGGCCCACGAGAGTCTTGCCGTCCCTGAACGTAACCGAACCGTTGAGGGGCGCCTGATCTGCCGCCCACACGGCTGTCGCCGCCACGAGCACTGCCACTACCAGCAAAGCCTTGGCCCCGCGCATGAAGCTCACCTCACAGAAGGGTGGGTTGGTGTTGGGGCGATTGTAGCACAATCGCCACGCCCGATGCTCAGCCCGGCCGCGCGTCAGTCCTTCCGCCCGCCAATCCTGCGCGCCGCCTGGGCGATCTCATATGCTTCCGCTCGACCTACGCCGTATAGTTTCGCAAGCGCCGCCGCAATCCTCCCTGGCGGCAGGTTCTCGCGAGCCATCCATTCGGCCACTTCCTCCGCCGTCGGAGCCGTGCCCTCGACCTCGCGCTTGACCGCCGCCGGCCCGACGACCACCGTCACCTCGCCGCGGATCTCACGCTCGCGCCACGCCGCCGCCAGCTCCCCGACCGGCCCGCGCGCCAGCTCCTCATGCATCTTCGTCAGCTCGCGACCGACCATGACCTCGCGCTCATCGCCCGCGACTTCGGCGATGGCTTCCAGCAGCCCGGCCGACCTTCCAGGCGCCTCATACAGCACCACCGGCCACGGCCCGGCCAGCATCTCCGCCAGGAACTTCCGCCGGTCGCCCCGGTTCCGCGGCGGGTATCCCGCGAACAGGAATCGCCCCGCGGGAAATCCGCTCACGGATATCGCCACAACCGCAGCGCAGGGCCCGGGGATGGGCACGACCTTCGCCCCGAGCTTCCACGCCTCAGCGACGATCTCCGCGCCCGGGTCCGATATGGCCGGCGTCCCGGCATCGCTCACCAGCGCCACCGTCCGCCCCGCCGCAAGCTCGTCCGTCAGGTATGACAGCTTCCCGGCCGTGCTGTAGGAGTGGTAGCTGGTGGTGGGCTTGCGCACGCCGAGGTGCATGAGGATCTTCGCGATCCGCCGGGTGTCTTCCGCGGCGACGAGGTCGGCCTCACCGAGCGCCCGTGCCACACGAGGGGAGAGGTCTTCGAGGTTGCCCAGAGGAGTGCCGACAACGTACAGCGTCCCGCGAGAGGGCTGCGCTGCGGTGTCCTCGCCGCGGGGATCGGTCTCGGACGAGAAGGAGACGTTGGCTTTTCGGAGGGGCCGCATCCGTCTGGGCATGCACCCGCATGCCCAGACGAATCCGGCCCTCATATTCCGCCTTTGCTTTCCGCTTTCGCTTTTCGATGTCATCCTGAGGGAGGCGGTTTTTGCCGACCGAAGGATCTCCTTTTTTCGTCGGGTCCCTGCAACGCGGTACGCGCGTCTCCCCTGCCCCCCAAAAAAAAGGAGATCCTTCGTCAGCGACGCAGACCGTCGCCTCCTCAGGATGNNGAGCCTCTATGCCCGCCGCGCCCCGCTGTCTAGTATCCCCAATCCCTCGGGTACCTGAAGTCGCGGTCCACGGTCCGCTCCGACACCTTCGCCACCACCGGCACCCGCCGCTTGTACTGGTTCCGCCGCATCAGTTCGCTCACGCGCGTCACGAAGGCCTCGTCGTACCCGGCCTCGATGCACCGCTGCCGCGACCAGCGCAGGTCCACCAGCCGGTACAGCAGCCGGTCGACCGCCGCATACGTGAACCCCAGCTCGCCCTCATCCGTCTGGTCGAGCCACAGGTCCGCGCTCGGCGGCTTCACCCGCACCTTCTCGGGCAGGTCGACGTACTCCGACATCTGCCGCACCTGGGTCTTGTACAAATCGCCGATGGGCGCCACCGCGCTCGCCATGTCGCCCCACAAGGTCGTGTACCCCAGCAGCGCCTCGGTCTTGTTGCTGGTGCCGATGAC
>PMZA01000265.1 GCA_003170595.1 Armatimonadota bacterium | reverse complement strand
GGGATGGTCGAGATGTTGCTCCAGTCGCACGGCGAGGTCCTCCGCATCCTTCCGGCGCTTCCGTCGGACTGGCGCGACGGGAAGATCACCGGTCTGCGCGCGAGGGGCGGGTTTGGGGTAGACATTGAATGGATGAGTGGCCGGCCCATTCGCGTCGTCGTTCGAGCCGACCTGGGCGGGACGTGCAAGATCCGGCTTCCCGAGGAGCTGTGCGTCGGCGTCGCCGAGGGCGGCACGGAGATCATTCCTTCGGGCGATGTCACCGATCACTTCGAGTTTGAGACCGAGCCCGGCAAGACGTACGTGCTGGGCATCGCATGATTGCGGCAGGAGGCCGAGGGATGCTGAACAATCGAGGGGGGCTTGCCATGACCGCGGGCCTGGCGATGTTGGTGGTCCTGATGCTGGCGACCGGTTGTGGCTTTGCGGCTCTGAAGCCTCAGGTGGTGACGACGCTCTTTCCCAGTGAGGACATCGTCATCGCGGCGATCGTCGTCGACGCTGTGCGCGACGNNGCCGGCGGCGGCGTGGTGTTCCTGCCCGCCGGGCGATACCTCATCGGCCACATCGTCATCAAGGAAGGCGTCACCCTCCGCGGCGACTGGCTGAAGCCTGTCGCGACCGACACCCCCGACCGGGGCAAGTTCGCTCAGGGCACAGTCCTCATCCCCAACGAAGAGGCCGACAAGGCCGACGGGCCGGCGACGATCTTCATCGAGCGCGGCGCGGGCCTCCGCGAGATGACCGTCTGGTACCCCAACCAGAACGCCGAGAAGGTCGAGCCGTATCCGTGGACCATCGCGACCTCGCCCACCGTCAGCGGCGACAACATCACCATCTATAACGTGACCCTCGTCAACCCCTACCAGGGCATCCGCGTCGGCCCCGAGTGGAATGAGCTGCACACGATCCGCAACGTCTACGGCACGCCGCTGAAGACGGGCATCTCTGTCGACACCTGCACCGACATCGGCCGCATCACCGACGTCGATTTCGGGCCGCAATGGTGGGAGAACTCGGGCCTCCCCGGCGCGCCCGAGACTGACGTGCAGAAGGGTGCCCTGCATGATTTCATGATGCGCGAGGGCGTGGGCTTCGACATCGGCCGCAGCGACTGGGAGTACCTCTACGGCCTCCATGCCGCCGGCTACAGCGTCGGCTGCAAGTTCCGCCACGGCGTGCAGGGAGAGACCAACGCCGTCCTGTACACGAGCCAGTTCCTCGACTGCGCGACGCCGCTGTTGCTCGAGCGCATGAACGGCATCGGCCTCGCGGCGACGCGCTGCGACTTCTCCGGCAAGGACCACGCGGTCTATGCGCCGCCGACCTTCGACGCGGTGGCCCAGTTCAACGACTGCTCCTTCGTGGGCCGCGCGCCGGTGATGCTTGAAGGGCCGGGCACGCTGACCTTGCAGAACTGCCGCTTCTCCGGCTACCCCGAGGCCGCGATCGAGGCCACGCACGGCACCGTGTCGGTGCTCGGCTGCGACCTGGGCAGTGCCGGCGCGCATGTGAAGCTCGGCGAAGGCGCCCGGCGCGCGCGGGTTCTCGGCAACAAGACGAAGGGCCCGCTCAAGGTCGTCAACCAGTCCCACGGCGATGTGGAAGTGGCCGGCGGCGCGATCGCCTTCGCGACGATACCGCCGCTGGATGAGAAGCCCGCGCCCATGCCCCGGCCGCCGACCTTGAACGTCTACGACGTGACCGACTTCGGCGCGAACCCTCAGCTCGCAGACAACAGCCCCGCCTTCGATGCGGCGCTTACCGCGGCGGGCAACGCGGGCGGCGGGACGGTCTACGTCCCGGCAGGCTACTACCGCTTCCACGATCCGCTCGAGATCCCCACGGGCGTCGAGCTTCGCGGCTGCTTCGATGTGCCGCATCACACCAACTCCGCCGGCTCGGTCCTCCTGTGTACTCTCGGCCGCGGCAAGGAAGACGGCACGCCCTTCCTCAGCCTCGACCACCACTCCGGCCTCCGCGGCCTTACGGTCTGGTACCCCGAGCAGGACATGGGCGCGCCGGTCCCGTACCCGTGGACCGTGCAGAGCCAGGGACCGGGCTGCTGGCTCACCGATTGCACCCTCGGCAACGCGTGGCAGGGCGTCGACTTCTGGACGCACCCGAGCGAGGGCCACATTATCCGCTACCTCGCCGGGTGCTATCTGCGCCGGGGGCTCTTCGTGAGCAAGTGCGCGGGCGAGGGCTGGGTCGAGGACACGCAGTTCAACCCCCACTATGCCTTCCGGATTCCGCAGCTCATGCCGCATCCGCAGTACAAGTCCGACCAGTGGCAGCCGGCCGTGAACTTCGTGATGGCCAACCTCGAGGGCCTCGTCTTCGGGCACTCCGAGCGCGAACACATTACGCGGACCTTCCTCTACGCGGCCAAGGACGGCATCGTCTTTCGCAACGACGGCGGCGGCACCAATGCGCGCGTCATCGAGCATGGCACCGACGCCGGCGGCCGTGCCCTGGTCCTCGAGACGGCGGGCGGCAAGGGCCTCGAGTTCATCAACACCCAGTTGACCCACTTCGGGCCGGCCGAGAAGACGGCCATCTTCGTAGCGGATTCCTTCTCGGGGCGGGCGCAGTTCTTCAACACGCAGATGTGGGCCGGCCCGTCGAGCGCGATCATCGGCGGCACCGGCGACGTGCTCATCCAGCAGCTCAACTCGCTCACCGGGCCGATCACCGTCACCGGCGGCCGCTTCACGATGGAGAACGCGAACTTCACCCAGGACTGCCACCCTCATGTGGCGGTCGGACCGAAGTGTGAGGCGGCGCGTTTGCTCGCGAACCTCGCCTCGCCGGGCGACTTCCGCATCGGTAACGAGGCCGGCGACCGCCTCTACGCGCGGGCCAACAGCGCCCCCTTCCCGCCGACCGGCACACACTTCACGCTGAAGACCGGCTGGGAGGCCGGAGAGCCCGCTGGTCCCCCGAACGTCGTCGCGGTGGGCGGAGGAACGCAGGGCGTAAGCAACGGCCAGTGCGCCGCGGTGGATTCCGCCGATGCACATACCGGCAAGCGGATGCTCCGCCTGGCCGGGGCGGTCGATGATCCGAAGTACGCCTTCGCCTACTACAAGATCCTCGACGGGCCCATCGACGTCGCGTCCGATACGACGCTGACCTACTGGCTGCGGCCGGTCAACGAGAATGCTCGCCACTGCGGCATCGACCTCGTCTTCACCGACAGCTCCGTGCTCCGTGACGGCGGGGCGACGGACACCACCGGCGTGCCGGTGCACCCTGAGACCCCGCGCGGCGTGGTCGGCCAGTGGACGAAGATCGTGGTCCCGCTCGGGCAGTTCGTGGGCAAGACGGTCGCGACGGTGATGTTCGCCTACGACCAGCGCGACATAGCCGCCGGCGGCTTCGAGGCGTGGGTGGATGATCTCACGATCGACTCGCCCGGTGCGGTCGGGCCGTGGCAGATCAGCATTAGCCCGGCGGGCGGGACGTGCGCGGTGGGGACGGCGGTCAAGCTGCATCAGCCGCAGGGGGCGAAGATCCACTACACGCTCGACGGCATCTCGCCGGGCGCGAAGTCGCCGGTATATGGCAAGCCGGTCGTGCTGGACAAGCGGGGGCTGTGGGAACTGCGATGCGCCGTGGAGCTTCCCGATGGCACGGTGAGCACCCGCGCCTTCTCGGCGCTCTATCAGGTCACGGGCGGGGGGTAGGCCAGGTCATCTGATCAGCGCGACATCGTCGGCCGCCAGGAACTCTCTGGCGGCCTTCGCTTGCCCGGCGTCGGCGGTGACGAGGCCGCAAGCGTTGTGCATGGCGCAGACGATGTACGTCGCGTCGTAGATCGTCAGGCCCCGGCCATAGGCGCAGGCGGCGGACAGGGCATCTGACACAAGGCCGGCGTGGTGGTAGACGTTGAGGGGGAAGAGCCGGTACCGATCCCAGAGACTGTCGACGCGCTGGATTGGTATCTCACCGAGAAGGACGTGGCGGCGCCAGAGGGCGTTGGCGACTTCGATGTCGAGGAATTCGGGTACGAGGATGATCAGCCGATCCTCAGCGGCGGCGTCAAGAAGGGCGAGTGCCTCGCCGGCCCCGCTCTCGGCGAACAGCCATTTGGCAGCTACTGAAGCGTCAACGACCACGGTCTTCGTCGGTGTCAATGGCTGTCGCGATCCTCGCGTATGAGCTGGGCGCTGTCGGAGAACGGCACCCCGCCTCGTTCGGCCAGCATCTCCTCTCGGATGATTCGCATGCCTTCTATGGCATTCATCCACCGGGCGCGCAAGGGGTCGAAGAGCAAAGCGGCCGCGACCATGTCTTCGCCGTACTTCTCGATCGAGTCACGCAAGTCGAGATCGCGGCGGACTGATCGGCGAGTGGCCGAGGCCGTCCCGTGCCCATCAAGGATCTCCATGGTGCGCGCGACCAGTTCCTCCACCGGCTCGCCGACATCGCGCGCGACGCGACGAAGCCGCCTGATGCCTCGACGCACATCAGCCACCCGGTCCGGCACTGCCGCAGGTTCTTGCTTCAACGACTTTGCCATGGTGAGAAAAGTATACCACTCGCGAGTTCAGCTCAGCGCTCGTCCGATAGCCTGCATCGACCGCAGCGCGACGTCCGCGGGCATGTTCTCCGTGATGCCCACGGCGAAGCCTTCGCCCGTGCCGGCTTCCTCCACCAACTGCCGCGTCACCCGCTCGATCTTCTCGGGCGGGGACATGTGCACCGACGACGGGAAGTTGAGCCACAGGACCTTCTCCGGCCAACGCGCCCGCGCGTCACGCACCGAGAAGTTGCCATCCGGCGGCGGCGTGAAGGCTTCCATGACCGGCAGGTCGGTCCGCGCGATGCAGTCGGCGACCTGCCGCAGCATCCCGTCCATGTGGCAGACCGGCAGCTTCCCCGCAGGCAGCAGGATGTCGCACGCCATGCGGTAGTATGGGATCAGGTACTTTTCGAAGACGCCCGGCCCGGCGATCTCGCCGGTCACGTTGTCGCCAAGCCACACGATCTCCGCCGGCGACTCCGCGAGGATCGCGAAGGCCTCCCGCTGCTGCTCGGTGTAGGCGTCGATGAGGTTGTCCACGGCCTCGGGCGCATCGAACATGTCCAGCGACATCCGCTCGATCCCCGCGCACTCGATCCAGACGCGCTGGAAGGGCGTGCGCTGGGCCCACTGGATGACGACGCCGCGATCGCCGATATGCTCGACGGCCGCGCGCACCGCATCGTAGTCGGGGGTCAGGCGCGAGTGGCGGACCATCTCGGCCATGATCGCGTAGTCGCCCGGGCCCTTGATGAGATGCTCGCGCGACCAGTGGCTGCCGTAGCCCTGCTCGACCTCGACGATCTGAGTGAGCGTGCCCCACGGCGTCGTGAGCGTGTCCTCGTACAGGTTCGTCCTGATCTCCCGCCGCGAGCCTTCGACGCCCGGCGTATCGACAGCGAAGGCCGGCGCGCTCCCGACGACGGTCAGGTTCTCGATCTCCCACCCGCCCTCGGGGACGAGCCCCTCGTAGCAGGTGAAGGGCACGCGGTCGGCCTTGCCGCCATGCAGAACGGTGAGGAGTTGGTCGCGCAGAGTCATCGTTGTTTCTCCTGGGAAGCTGCGGCAGCGCGCACGGCCTTCAAGACCTCGGCGTTGCCGGGATAGCCTTCGTGGACATAGGTGATGCGGCGCTGCTTATCGACCACCACGACCGTCGGCACGCGCCGGACGCCCAGCCTGCCCGCCAGATGCCCACCGGGATCGTAGAGCACCGGGAAGGACGGCTTGCCGTTCTTGCATACCCGCGCCAACTGCTCGCGGGACTGGCCGTCGATGCTGATGGAGAGGAGGTCGAACCCGACGCGACGGCCCATCGGCGCAAGCTCGACAAGCTGCGGCCACTGCTCGAGCCACGTCTCGCACCAGTAGGCGAAGAAGTTGAGAACCGTCACCGGACGGTGATAGTCAGCGAGCACGACCGGCGTGTCGTGCATGTCGAGGAAGACGGCCTCGGGCACGATTGTGCCCACGACAGGACCGCCAGGTTCAGACCCGGCGGCCCCTGGGCACGTCGATAGTAGAAGACACAGATAGATCGTCGCCACGGTTAGGGAGCCACGTCCAGGATGCGCATGCGCACAAGCTTGCCCCGCCCGCCGAACTCAGGGAAGTACATGAGCGTGGCGGCCGAGGGCAGGATATTGTACTGCCCCGGCGCCTCGGTGCGCAGGTAGTATTCGATCGTCCTCTCGCCCCGCGGCAGGTAGTCGAAGAAGAACAGGAGCTTGTTATCCCACACCTCGCGGCGATCCCACGGCGACGACCGCGGGTCATCCTCATCGCCGGCCACGATCTCGCAGCCCGCGGGGATCGGCTCCTCGAGCATGGCGTAGCGCAGGTTCTGATCCATGGTCAGGCGGACCTCGACCTGGACCAAGCTGCCCGGTACCTGATCGGCCGCCTCGAGGGGGTTCTCGCTCGGCAGGCGATACGTCCGCTTGACCGAGATACCCTTCGCGTAGGGCACGGCCTTCTCGGGCGGCAGGACGTAGTATAGCCGCGCCGACCAGTACATCGCGCCGTCGCCGGTCTTCTCGAGGCGCACCACATTGTCGCCGGGCTTCAGCTTGTCCGCCGCGATCGTCACGACCTTCGGATCCGCGAAGACGTCCGCGCTGGTGAACTTCATCTCACCAGCCACGGCGTCGTTGACCATTACCCGCAGCGAATAGTCGGGCTTCAACTCTTCCTTCCGCCCCTCGAGATAGGCCGCGAGCACCAGCACCGCCGCAGCCGTGTCCTTCGTCGAATACCACGCATTCCCGCGCCGCGAAGCCATCAGCCAGCGGATGCCCCCGACGATCTTCGGGCTATCGGGCTTCACCTCAAGCAAGGCGGCGAGGACCTGCGACGTCACCTCGACGTCGTTGTCCATCCACGAGTATTCCTCGCTGGCATCGGCGCTCCAGTGAACGCCCAGGCCCGTCTCGAGGCCGGCGGCCTCAAACTCGTCGGCCATCTTCGCCGCAGCCGTCGCCATGCCATCCCGGACTTTCTGGGTGAGCATCGGCTCGGCGGACAGCCGCTTCATGGCCCGCGCGAGGCTGGCCTGGCTGAAGATGTTCAGCTTTTTGCGGTCGTCGAAAAGCTTGCTCGCCGTCGCAGACGCGGTCGCCAGCGAGTCCTTGTCCCACACATCGGCGAAGGCCATCGCCCACAGCAGGTAGGCCTGCGCCTCGCGGAAGTCCTCGTTCTGCAGAGCGCCGCGCAGATAGACCGCGCCCTTCACCATGGCCTGATGCGCCCCGACGCAGCCCGCATCGTCGGCGAGCTTGAGCCCGTAGACGATGTACGCCGATATGTAGGGGTCGCTATCGTCGAACTCCCACCAGTGCCAGCCGCCGTCCTCATGCTGGTAGCGCTGCAGCTTCTGCAAGCCGAAGCTGACGTAGCGGTCGAGCATCTTCGGCCGCGGCCGGTCGACCTTCAGCTTCGCGAGGGTTTGCGTGACGATGACATCGGGCAGGAAGCTGTCCATCGTCTGCTCGGCGCAGCCGTAGGGGTATTCGGTCAGGAAGTCGAGCGCCTGGAAGATCGGTCCCGCGAGCGACGGTGAGACCGCAAGCTCCACGCGCCCACTCTTGGCGACGGCGTCGGCAGGAAGAGGAATCTTTGCCTCGGTCGTCGCGTCAGCCACGCCGGCCCAGGCGTCGATGTTCTCGACACCGTTGGGCACCACGGGAAGCGTGGACTGCATCGCATCCGACGCGCCGGCGCCACCATCGGCGCTCACGAGGAACTTGGCCTCATCCGGTCCCTGGGCCTTGATGCGCCACGTGAGCCGCTGGATGCCATCGTTCGCGAGGGTGATCGTCTGCTGCTTGTCGCCCAGGACCTGAGCCCCCTCGGCGGTGAGGACGACCTTCACTTGCCGCTCCTGGCCGGTGTAGTTGTGTACGATCGCCGCGGCGGTGCCCTCATCGCCCTCGACATAGAAGCGCGGGAGGGTGAGGCGGACCAGCAGCGGCATGGTGACCTTGACGCTGTGGCGCGTATCTCCGGCGATGGTCTCGCGGGTCATGCCGCGAGCCGTCGCGCGCCAGGTCGTAAGGTTATCCGGGATCGTGAAAGTGAACTCAGCGCGGCCGTCAGGACCTGTCACTACCGACGGTCCCCAGAAGGCCGTGTCAAGGAAGTTGGTTCGCACGCGAGGAGCAGTTGAACCGCTCGGGCCGGCGGGACCCGCGGCCGCAGTAGCCATCATCGCTGGCGCCGGCATCGCCATGGCTGCCCGATCCTCACCCGCTTTCCGGCGCAACCCGCCAAGACCGGCAGCCTGATAGCCACCGCCGGGATACAGCCGTCCCAGCGAGAAGTCCGTCGTCACCCGCTCGGCGCCGCTGCCCCAGAACACGTCGTAGGGCGAGGGAGTCGAGTCTTCGCGGATGGCGTAGAGGCTTTCGTCAACGATGCCCACGCCAAGCTCGGCGCTGGCCGCTCCGCCGCGCCAGTCGCGCGTCGTAATCGACCACTTCGCATCCTGCGCCGGCTCGTAGGTCTCGTGGTCGGGGGTGACGATGATGTCCAGGCGCTTGTCGAGCTGCGGCACGCTCAGGCCGCCGCTGCCGCTGGTCATCTCGCCCTCGCGCACGGCCACCATCGCCACCTTCACGCCGGGCTTATAGTTCTCGACGATGGGCACGCGCATATCGAACTCGTGGGCCTTCGCCTGCACGATCCACGAATCGAAGAGATACTGGCCCTCCACCGTCACCAGGAACCACGCGCCCACGAGGCTCGTCTGGACATGAACCCGCGCGGTATCGCCGGTCTTGTAGCTATCCTTATCAGTCGTCAGATCGAGGGCGGGCCATTCATGCTTCGGACGCTCTTTGAGGACCTCGAAGCCCACGCTCGTGCCGGTCGGGTTGCCGGCATCGTCGAGGCCCCACGCCTTCACGGTATAGTAGCCTGGCCGCTTCAGCGGATAGGTGACGACGACCTTACCATCGCTGGCCGTCTCGACATCGCGCGGCGTCTTCTGCTCGTAGGTGCGGCCCTCGCGATCCTTCATCGTCTCGATGAGCGTGAGCTTCACTCGCGCCGACACGGGCTTGCCGTCGTAGTCGTCGGTCTCCACACGCACACGCGCCTGATCGCCGACGATGAGGGGCTCATTCTCGACCCACAGGTACATGCGGAACTTGGCCGCGGTGATGGTCGTCGAGGCCGATCCCTGCTGCGGTCGGAGGGCAAGCTCCTGCACCGTCGCCTGCACGGTCAGCGACCTGTCCTGCGGCACATACCGCGTCGGCACCTCGAGCAGGAACTTGCCGTCCTTATCGAGGACCGCCTGCCCCTTGAACCCAGGCTCGACGCGGACGTTGGCCGCGCTACCCAGGCCCGCCGCGGTGATGACATCGGGCTCGACTACATTGCCCGCGCCGTTGAAGCTGACCTGATAGTCGACCTTCCCGCCGGAGACGGGGCTGCCGAAGTAGTACATCGCGGAGATCGTGACCGGGACCTTCTCGCCGCCGAGGTAGTGGCTCTTGGGGATGGCGACGTTGACCTCGAACTCGGGCTTGCGGTAGGCCTGGACCTCGAAGGCGCCGTAGCCCGACATCTGCGTGCCCTTGTAATCGATGTTGGAGACGATCTCGTAGTTGCCCAGCGGCGGCTCGGGCGCGAGGGCGAACTCGTCGGTGAAGGTGCCCCACTCGTTGAGCGCCAGGTTCTTCTCGTATACCGTCCCGCCCTTGGGCGAGCGTATCTGCACCTTCACGGTCTCGAGGCCAGCGGGGGGCAGGGCGTACTTCCCCCGCGCCGCGGCCCGCACCGTCCCGCGGAATCTGACGACATGGCCCGGCCGGTAGATGGGCCGGTCGGTATACATGTAGATGATGTAGGGCGCCTCGTTCCCCGGCGAGACAGCCATCGCGAAGGCCGGCCCTCCCTGACGGCTGGCGAGGTAGCACGACTCGTTCCATTTGGTCATCGGAAAGCTGACGAGCCCATCGGCGGAGGTCGACGAGATCGACACGCGCTTCTTCGCATCGTAGAGCGCGACCGGCACGTTCGCGATCGGCTTGCCAGTCTTGCTGTCCACCACCCAGCCGAGAATCTTGTCCGGCGACCGCTTGACCACCATCGCCCGCGAGGAGATCGCCACCCACGTCCGGTCCTCCACGCCGCCCCCGCGCGCGACCAGCACATAGACGCCCTCGGGCAGGCTGGGCAGCCTCGTCGGCTTCTCCTGCCACTCGTCGGGGTAGAGTTTCTGCAGTGCGACGCCCCATTGCGCGGCGGGCCTCAGGGCCGCGAGGTTGAGGTGCTTGAGGTAGTACGGCAAGCTTCCCTGGACCTCGGGGCGGCTCTCCCACATCGCGAAGGCGCCGGGCGCAAGTTGCTCAAGGTCGACAGCGTAGAGGGCAAGCTGGGCCGTCTGCATGTTGTACATCGACACGTGGACGGCGTTGATCTTGCCGGCCGGATAGATGCGCCGCTCGACCTCGATCGTCACGTTCGGCGCATGAGCCTTGCGTNNGGGCGGCGGGCTGGGGCCGCACGGCAGGTCGGCCCGGCCTCGGACGAGCAAGGCCCGCGGCGGATGTCATCGACCCCACCGTCGCCGCCACCAGCAGCATGCCCGCGATCCGCGCAAACGTAGGTGTCCTCTTCACTGCGAAGCCCCCCTGACCTGACTGGATGCCGCCCGCGTCGCCGGTTCCATCACGCGTACCGCCGGCAGCAGAAAGTACTCAACTCGCGTGCCATCTTTCACACCCGCGCGCACCCTCGCCCATCGGATCGCCCGGTCGAGATGCACCGTCTCGCCCGGCAGCGTCACACCGATCTGCGTGCCGAGACGCGCGACGATCCCATCCCTCACCGGGTCTATTCGTGACACGTCCGCGATGGCCTGCGGCTCGCCGACGACGGATACGATCAGCCGCAGCCTTGAAAGCTCCTCGGGGCGGATAGGCCGGAAGCGATAGTCAAGGCCCGCCGCTGCAGCCGCCGCCGCAAGGATCTCCTCGGCGAGGGTCGGCTTCGTGGGGTAGAGGCTGCCCATGCAGCAGCGCGGCGCGCCGTTGACCATCGCGCTGACGAA
>PMZA01000152.1:1732-10325 GCA_003170595.1 Armatimonadota bacterium | reverse complement strand
CGCGCGACCCAGAAGAAGATGATGTCGTAGGCCGTGACGAGGACGGAGGTCGGGTAGAAGTAGTCGACCTCGGGCGTCTTCTCGGGCCAACCGAGAGTCGAGAAGGGCCAGAGCCCGGACGAGAACCAGGTGTCGAGGACGTCGGGATCCTGCTCGAGATCGGACGAGCCGCAGGGGCAGACCGTCGGGTCCTCGCGCGTGCAGATCGTCTCGCCACAGGACTTGCAGTACCAGACCGGGATGCGATGACCCCACCAAAGCTGGCGCGAGATGCACCAGTCGCGGATGCCATCGAGCCAGTCGCGGTAGATCTTCGTCCACCGATCGGGGGTGAAGGTGACGAGGCCCTGATCGACCGCGGCGAGACCCTCGGCGGCGAGGGGCTCCATGCGCACGAACCACTGCGTCGAGACGAGGGGCTCGACCACCGTGTCGCAGCGCTGGCAGTGGCCGACGGCGTGCGAATAGGTGTCGGTCTTGACGAGCAGGTCGAGGGCCTTGAGATCCTCGACGATGCGCGAGCGGGCGTCGTAGCGATCCTCACCGGCGTAGGCGCCGGCGTCGCCGGTCATGCGACCGTCCTCGCCGATCACGCGGATGGACGGGAGGTTGTGGCGCACGCCGATCTCAAGGTCGTCGGGATCATGGGCGGGCGTGACCTTCACCGCGCCCGTGCCGAAGGCCGGGTCGACGGCTTCATCGGCGACGACAGGGATCGGGCGGTCCATGAGCGGGAGCATCACCGTCTTGCCGATGAGGTGCTGATAGCGGGCGTCGGAAGGGTTCACGGCGACGGCTGTGTCGCCGAGCATCGTCTCCGGGCGGGTGGTGGCGACGGTGATGCCCTCGCCGCCGTCAGCCTCGGGGTAGCGAAGGTACCAGAGATGGCCGTGATGCTCGCGATGCTCGACCTCAAGATCGGAGAGGCCGGTGTGGCAGCGCGGGCACCAGTTGATCATGCGCGCGCCGCGATAGATGAGGCCCTGATCGAAGAGGGTGACGAAGGCTTCGCGGACGGCGTGGGAGCACTGCTCGTCGAGAGTGAAGCGCTCGCGGCGCCAGTCGCAGGACGCGCCGATGCGCTGAAGCTGCGAAAGGATGCGGTCGTGGTGATTGTTCGCGACCTCCCACACGCGCTCGACGAACTTCTCGCGGCCGAGGTCGTAGCGGGAGAGGCCCTCGCCCGCGAGGATCTGCTCGACGACGTTCTGGGTGGCGATGCCGGCGTGATCGGTGCCCGGGAGCCAGAGGGCCTCGAAGCCGGACATACGCTTCCAGCGGGTCAGGAGGTCCTGGATCGAGCAGTCGAGGGCGTGGCCCATGTGCAGGACGCCGGTGACGTTCGGGGGCGGGATGACAATGCAGAAGGGCTCGCGATCGGGATTGACCGCGGTGTCGAAGAGGTTGTGGGACATCCAGAAATCGTACCAGCGGGCTTCGACCTGCTGGTGCTCGTAGGCTTTAGGCATCTCGCCGCCGCGCATGAGATAACACCTCGGGAAGGCTCTAGGCCAGGCAAAGTGAGACGTAAGGTTAGCACATAAGGGGTGAGGGTGCGAAGGGAGTGGGCCGGCAGGAAGATTCGCAGGAGCGCCGAACCTAGAAAGGTGGCGCAGGCAGGCCAAGCAGAAGGGAGGAGGGGTTGTGAGATGCGAAAGTGGAGGAGCTTGCTCGCAGTTGTCCTCGTAGTACTGGCAGTGCTGGCCGTGGGGTGTGCGAAGAAGGAGGAGGCCCAGCCGCCGACAACGATCGTAGTGCCGCCGCCGGTTGTGCAGACGCCGGCGCCCGCGGCACCGCCGCCGGTGGTCGTGACACCGGCACCTCAAGGTCCGCCCGGACCGCCTGGAGCACCTGGAGCTACTGGGGCCCCGGGAGCAACTGGTGAGCCCGGAGCTACTGGCGCGCGCGGTGCGAGGGGTAAGGCTCGCGAGGGCAAGGCTGCACCGCCTGCCACGGGTGACAAGGCTGGGAGTGACAAGTCCGGCGGCGATACGCCCCCGGGCGGCTAGGATGTCGCGAGGAAAGGCAATCTGAAGAACCAGGCGACAGGGCAAGCGAACTGGCGTCTGACGGTTCACGCAACGCCCACGGGCCTAGGGCTCGTGGGCGTTCCTCTTGGGCGACTGTAGGCGGGTATTTCTGCGCAGCGGCGGGGTATGCTCTTGGGCTAGCTGAACAGCGGCGTGGGAGGGTGAGGCAGATGAGAGTCACCGCGCTAGTGGCAATGATTGTGCGTGGGCAGCAGGGGTGGGCGTGCAGTGACCTGCCCCCGCGACCGAACTCGTAGTAATGTGAGCGCTCCAGGGTGGGTATAAGGATGCGATGCTTAGGTGAAGGGGGCACTGGCCATGAGCAAGAAAATGAGGGCGTGGATCGCAGCGGTGATCATCATCGCGGCGGCTGTAGCAGTCAGTACCTGGGCGACAAGGCCAGCTCACGGCGCGCAGGCGATGAGCGGGAACGTCATCGATGGCGTGAGAGTGATACACCTGATGGCGTCGCGATGGTCCTTCTCGCCGAATCCGATCGTCGTCAACAAGGGCGATAGGTTGAAGATCCTCGCGAACAGCCGGGACGTCACGCACGGGTTCGCGCTAGACGGCTATGGCATCGACTCGCGAATACCGTCCGGCCGGGAGACCGTCATCGAGTTCACAGCGGACAAGGCCGGGACCCTCGAGTTCCCTTGCAGCGTGTACTGCGGCGCCGGGTATGGCGGCGGGATGCGGGGCAAGCTGATAGTGCAGTAGCGGCGACAGTGAGCGACACGGGCCGGATAGGGAACCTGGCGTCTTCGGCGCCCTTCCCTATTCGGACCCTCCACAAGCACAGACCGCCTCTTCCCTACTCCGGCAGGTAATCCACCTTCACGTGATCGTAGCGGATTGCGGTGTGGCCCACGCTGGTCTGCCACTTGCGCGGAGCGAGGACGATGCCACCCGCCTGCAGCGGCGGGATGCCCAGGACATCCTTGTCGTGGGCGACGCCGATCTGGGAGCCGTCGATGGCGACGGCGATGGTCGCCTCATCGGAGCCCTGGACGTCGATCGTAACGGTGTGCGGGCCCGGAGCAAGGTGGAAGGGCCAGTCGCCGAGGTTGACCGCATCGGTTGAGGTGAGACCGTTCTGGGCCTTATGGATCTGCACCGAACGGCCGGTGAACTCGATGAAGTAACCCGAATCCCCCACGCAGCGCACCCCGAACCAGGGGCCGTCGCGCCAGTCGTTACCGATACTCTCCGCCTCGAAGTCGACGGTGAGGCGGTAGTCGCGCCAGTCCGGCAGGCCGCCGCGCAGGCCGACGGCGGTCCAGCCGTTGGTCTCGGCGTCGGTGCCGACGAGGTGGTGGTCGCGGATCAGCCAGCTACCGGCGACGATCTGCCACGGGGCGAGAGGCTTGCCGCCGTCGGGGTAGAGCGAGAAGTCGTCGTCGGACGGGTCGGCGGCGAAGGTGAGGGTGCCGAAGTGCCGCGGTTCGTGGTAGCCCTTCTGCACGGCCGACCAGGCGGAGAACTGGGCGAGCTGATCGTTCTTCGGGAACTGCTTGCTCGGGCGGTCGATGCGATAGAGGTTGACGCGCCACTGATCGCCGACGGCCGGGGCGGCGCCGGTCGGTGAGATGTCCCGCAGCGGGATCGCCATCTCGCAGGTCCAGCCGCGGTCGGTGTCGGTGCGGCTGGCGACAGTGCCATCGACGGTGACGGCGGACTTCCAGCCGGGCGAATTCCAGGCGAGGGCGTCCTCGATCTTGCCCTGGCCGGGGGCGGGAATCTTCAGGTCGACCTGCGTGTTGAGCGGGTTCACTTCGAACTCGTAGTAGTTGTGACCCGTGCCGGTGGGATCGACGAAGACCTCGACGACCTCCTCCTCCCAGAGGTGGCGGTCGCGGGTGGTGTAGGTGGACCAGACGTCGGAGTCGGTGCACTGGAAGCCGACATAGAGGTTGTCCTTATCCCAGAGGACCCGCGCGACGGTCGGCTGATTGGCGCCAGCGGTCGGGAGGATGACCTTCTGCAGCGGGAAGGTCTGGGCGCCACGCCAGGCGGCCTCATCGAGCTTGCCATCGATGGTGATCGGCTTGTGCGTGAAGCACGCCATGCCCTGCGCGGGCGGGGCGACGGCGTTGGTGAGGACCCAGCGGAAAAGGTCGCCGAGTATCTTGTTCTGGAGATCGGGGCGCGAGAGGAGCGTGCTCCAGACGTAGACGACCCTCCCCGGCGAGAGCGGGCCGCGGCGGTACTCGATCAGGGCCGCGCCGTCGCCATAGTACTTGCCGGCGGCGTCGTGGAGGGTGAGGATCGGCGTGTAGACGTTGCCCGCGCCGACAGCATCGGCCACGGGACGCCAGCGCTCATCGGCCGGCACGTCGGCGGTTGAGCGAGGGAACGGGAAGGTCTTGGGCACGGTGGTGAGGACGTCCTGCTTGGGGTCGAGAGTGAAGGTAAACCTGCCGCCGGCCGGGGTCTTCTCCCAGCCGTTGATCTCGCCCTGAAGAGTGTCGGGGCGGCCGTCGTAACCTGAGCCGCCGATGGGCAGGCCAAACTTCGGCGCGCTGACGACGGCCTTGTCGGTCTCGTTGTAGTAGAACGGGAAGGGACCGCTGGGGAGGACGAGGAGGGTGCCGCCGCCCTTGAGGAAGGCGCGCAGGGCCTCATCGCCATCGCCCTGGCGGAGAACCGACTGATAGTAGTTCTCGCCCCCGGCGTAGACGGCGATCCAGAAGTGCTGCGGGTTGAAGTAGGTCGGATCGACAAGGTCGCCGGGCTCAAGGAAGACGACGTCCTTCAGGAGGCCGGCCTGCTGGAGGAGGTTGCCGAGGGCCGAGGAGCGCGGGTTGGCCTTGGGCGCGGGAAGGATGGCGATATGGCCGGCCATCTTCTCGAAGAGCGGGGCGAGCCTGGCAAGCTCACCAGATGCGCGATGGGCTGCGGCGACGGCTTCCTGCTTGGACTTCATCGCGTCGAGGGTGGCCTGGAGGCGAGGGTCGGCAGAGGCCGGGGCGTAGGAGGTGGCGGCGAAGACCGTGCAGCTAGACGCGGTGAGGGCGGTGCAGGGGCCGGTCATCGGGACCTCGGCCATGTCGACGTGCCACGTGAAGCAGGAGGGCCAGCCGACGAGCACCGGGACGGCGCGGTTGAGATCGATGGGCACGGGCTTGCCGGCGATGGTGGCGGTGAGCTTCGCCGCGCGACCGCAATCGCCGACGAGGACGAAGAGGTGCTTGCCTGTGAGGCTGAGCGGGATCGACTTGTTGCGCGCGGCCACCTTGCCGGCGTTGAGAGACGGATCGACGACATCGAAGGGGACGCCGAAGATGAAGCGGCGGCCGAACTCAAGGCCTGCCCACGAACCGGGGTCCTCCCAGTCGAAGGAAAGCTCGGTGTTGGCGACGGGGCGGATGTCAGCGATCTGATAGGGCTTGGGCACGGCGATCGCGGGCCTCTGTCCGCGAACGCGAGATATCTCGCAGGGCAGGACCGGGACGCTGTCGTCGACCTTGCCGACGCCGATCACGTCGCCGTACCGGCAGCCGCGGACGACGACGGTGTCCCAGCGGTAGGCGACCTCATCGTAGTCGCGGCCCTTCACGAGGGGCGTGGTCTGGCCGTCGCGGAGGAGGAGGACGGGCTTGCCGCGCAGGTCGAAGTACGGGAAGGTCACGTCGACGGCGAAGGGTTCGGCCTGGCCGTAGCCGAGCTTGACCAGGCGGAAGCTGCACTGGCCGTCGCCATAGTAGCGGTAGTCGGCGAAGTCGGTATGCTCGCCGCCGCGCTTCACGTCAGGCGGAGCGAGGCGGGTGACGGCCGAGCGGTCGACCTTGATCGGCGGTACACCGGCCGGGCGGTCCCACGCGAGGGCGGCCTTCTCGCCGCAGGTGATGCGGACGGTAGCCTCACCGGCGGGCCAGGCGATCTGCTCAAGCTCACCGGAGATGCCGCCGAAGGTCACGCGCTGGCCGAGAGGTCCGCGACCGGGATAGAGGTAGTACTCCTCGGAGAGGGTCTGGTCGTACTGGCGGACGGTCGGGTACCACTCGTCGCGGAAAAGCTCGTGCCAGCGCTCGACGGCCCCGCGGACGTAGTGGCCGAGCCAGGGATCGCCGGTGGCGAGGTAGGTGACCGTGGCCGCGTAGGGCACGCACCAGACTTCGTTGGAGCACGCGGA
Source organism: Armatimonadota bacterium (assembly GCA_003170595.1). Lineage (GTDB taxonomy): Bacteria > Armatimonadota > Zipacnadia > Zipacnadales > FEN-943 > FEN-943. The sequence continues at coordinate 4,160 of PMZA01000152.1, read as the reverse complement.
TCCCAGCCACGATATGCCGGCGTTGGGCTCGCAGAAGCTGAAGCTGTCGAGGTCGTCCATCTGGTTAGAGTCTTCCATCCAGGTCGGGAGGAAATGGTAGGTGTCGTTGCGGGCGAGACGGAGGGCCAGGTCGGCGAGATCGCGGCGGGCGGGGTCGGTGCGGAAGGTCTCGTAGTACTGAAGGCAATAGGCAGCGACCGGGGCGGCCGTCCAACAGAACTGCGCGGCGGGGACATCGAAGTAATCGTTGCGCGTGTATAGGAAATGCTTGCTCCAGCGCAGGAGGCCATCGATGACGTCGAGGTACTTGGCGTAGGCGTCGGGATCGGAGCGGTACGCCTGCAGGTACAGTAGCCCCATCTGCCAAGTCTGGGCATTGTGGACCGAGGCGGCGCCGCCGTCGAAGATGTCGATGCCGTCGCCCTCAAGGGCTTCGCGCCAGGTGGCGCAGCGATCGCCGTCGATGTCGAGCCAGGTGACGCGGGGAGTCATGAACTCGATGGTGTCCTTCACGTTGGCCATCGAGGCAGCGTCACCGGCGTCGTGGGCGTACTGGACGGCCGGGCGATCCCAACCGACTCCACCGAAGGTGAGGGCGCCGGCCTTGAACCAATCGTCCTTCTCGAGGCGACCGTAACCGAGGCCGACGTTCGGGGGCATCCACGCGTTGGGGCGATCCGAGTCGGGAAGCCAGCCGAGGTCGTTGACCTTCGGGACCTCGGGGAGGAGGTCGGAATACCGCGCCCAGACGAACTCCTGGACGATGAGGTTGGGGTCGCGGTCGGGACCGGCATCGAGGGCCCAGAGGAAGTGGAAGTGGGTGCCAATCGTCTGCGGGAGCTTCTGGGGATAGCGGAGGGTCTCGCGGTAACCGCCGGCGTAAGGCCAGGCGAGCGTGACGAACTGAGAGAGCTTGCCCTGCTGCCAGACGTAGGCCGTGGCGATGTCCTTTTCGTCATTGGTCGTGAGGCGCGCCTGGTGAAAATCGTAGCAGGCGAAGAGACGCTTGCTCGGCCACCAGAGGCCGACGTCGGGCATCGGCTGAGCGCCCAGCGGCGGGGCGTAGGTCCAGTTGTCGCTCCAGTCCGAGCGGATCTGCTTGCCGTAGCCGGTCTGCTTGCCCTGCATCGGATAGGGGTCGACGTTGGGGGTCGGGATCTGCCAGCCGCGATGGTAGAACATCTCGGCGCCGGGCATCGACATGCAGAGGAAGTGGAAGGGGACGGTGCCGAAGCGGGCCTCCCAGGCGGCACGGTTGAAGGACTCGAGGGCCAGCTTGAAGGCGATGACGGGATAGGGATCGTCGGGGAGGAGGGTGACCGAGACGAAGGAGCCGGAGCCGAGCTGCGGCGTCGGGTCGGACATGAGCGGCGCGAAGACCAGCGCCGAGCGTCCGGAGGCCTTCGGCGCGGCGACCTGCATGGCCCAGAGATTGCCGTTGGAGCCGAAGAGGATGGTCGCCTGAAGATCGGAGCCGTTGGGCTGGATGGTGAAGCCGAGGACCTTCGCGCCGGAGGAGACGGCGGTGACGGTGACCTTGGAGTTGGCGATGGATTGGGCGAAGGCGAAGGAAGTGATGGTCATCGTCAGGGCGACGAGTAGAGCCAGAGTCATGCGCATGCGAACCCCTCCCGGTTAGTACGCCAACAAAGACAAAGAGCGGCGGGCATAATGGCCATTAACAAAATAGACCACTAGGAATAGGCGGCGGCGCCCCCCGTCTGTCATCCTGAGAGCGCTGCGCTGGCTGCAGCGCNNGCCATAATGCCCGCCCTACAGAAAACCCAAGGCAAAGGCACGAGCTATTCCGTGGGGCCGGCGGCGGGTTGCCAGCCCTCGGCGTCCGTGACCTGCCAGCCGTGGCCCATGAATTGCTGCCACCATGTCCCCGTCTTCTGCAAGACGATCATGACGTCGAGGCTCATGGCGCCGCCCTCGCTCCGCGCGACCGATAGCCGCAGGAGCACCGTCGCGCGGTTCTTGTCGGAGATCGTCACGCCCTCCATCTTCGTCTGCACGCTAACCCGCTCCAGCCGCGAAGCCTGCGCCGCCAGGCCGCGGAGCGAGTCCTTCGTCATGCCCTCTTTGTCCTTGTAGTCGGTCGAGACGTGGCTAAGCACGCGACCCCAGTCGCGCGCGTTCGCCGCCTGCGCGACGTCGCCGATCACGATGAGGATCTGCTGCTTATCATCGCCGCGAGTCCCCAGGCCGAAGTAGCTGAGGAACACGCCGCCGACGATGATCGCCGCGGCAAGGATGATTGCCCATTTGGGCATTGGTCTTCATCTCCGAAAAACGGGCCGGATTAGATGTGCGCACGCCAAGCGTGCGCACATCAGATTCGGCCCCTCCGCTACCACCACGACAAAACGCCTCAGCAGATCCTTCGGCGACAAAAACCGTCGCTCGGCGATGCTACGCATCGCAA
>PMZA01000152.1:0-1696 GCA_003170595.1 Armatimonadota bacterium | reverse complement strand
TTCCGTGCCGCGGATGGCCGCGATGAAGTTCATGTCGGGATTGCCCAGGGAGGGGAGGTCGGCGCCCGGGCGGATAACGCGCTCTTCGCCGCCCATCCACTCGTGGACATCGGCGCCACGGATGGCGAAAGTAGCCTCGTCGCACCAGATCGTGATGTCCTCGAGCCAGTTGACCGAGTGGCCCACGATCGAGATGTTGAGGAGGCCGCCGCCGGCGAACTCGCCGGTGATGGCGGTGAGGATGTCGACTTCGGCGCCGAGGTTATTGCCCGCCGCGAAGACGCCCTTCACCGGTTCGTCGACCATCCACAGGACGATGTCGAGGAGGTGCGAGCCGGAGTCGTTAAGCTGGCCGCCGCACGCGTAGGCCATCTTGCTGCGCCAGGTCTTGCCGCCGACCTGCGAGGTGAACCAGTTCTGGCTCTGGAGGGCGGTGACGAAGTTGACTTTGCCGAACTTGCCGCTCTTAAGCTGCTCGCGGATGTAGCGGTAGGCGCCCTGGAAATGGCGCTGGTAGGACACGCCCATGACGAGACCGGTCTTCTTCACCTCGGCGATGACCGCGAGGGCCTGCTCGGTGGTGCAGACCATCGGCTTCTCGCAGAGGACGTGGAGACCCTTACCGAGGGAGTCCATGATCTGATCGTAGTGGAAGACGTGGGGGGTGCTGATGAGGACGGCGTCCATCTCCACCTGCGAGAGGAGGTCCTTGTGGTTCTCGAAGCAAGGGGCTTTGGCGAGCTTGGGATGATCCTTGCCGGCCTGCTTGAGCATGTCGAGGTCGGGGTCTGCAAGCCCGACGATCTCGACGCCCTCGATGCTCAACATCTGGCCCATGTGGCCGCGCGCGTTCCCACCCGAACCGATCATGCCTACCCGGATACCCTTAACTGGCATGGTTGTTCCCACCCTCGTTGGTATAAGCGATAGTGAAAGGCTAGGAGTGAGTTCGACGCGGAAGGATGGGGACCTGCAAGGAAAAGGAGAAGGCGTGGGCGCCAGGCGAAGGGTCGTTGCAGGCCACCGTAGATCCTTCTGCGACGCTGCGCGNNCTTCCTTCGGCGGGCTCAGGACACGCAGGATGACGGATGAGAGCGGACAGGCGAAACTAAGCACGCACGCCAGGGCGGGAAAGAGTCTTCGTGACAGCAGGCGGTTGGGTATGATAAACTACGTATTAAGCATGGGGCCGGGAGGAACATAAAGTGAAGACGATAGCCATCGCTCTTGTCGCGCTCGCTGTAGGGGCTGCTGTTTGGGCGAGCCCTAGCACCGCCCCGACACAGTTGGCCGCCCTCGTGAGTGCCGCGAATGCTCAGGATGAGCAGATGCCGTGGCACTTCGGCAAGTATTACATCCGCTTCATCCCCCGCGAAAGGGTGTGGTTCAACGGGCGCGAAGGCGACCTCGAACACCATGCCGTCATCAAGCGCGGGGACATCGCCTACATCACCCTCACGGATCTGATCCGCCATCTTAGCGGCAGCGTCGTGTGGGGACCGTCGGCGAGCTTCGTTGAGGTCAAGCGAGGCGGGACGACGGTGCGACTCATACCCGGGACGGGGAAGGTCCTCGTCAACGGGGACGCGAAGTCGCTGGGCGCCGCAAGTTTCCGCAGGGACAAGTTGCTTTGGGTGCCGGTGCAACCCTTCGCCGCGCTCTTCGGCGCGAAATCCGAGTGGCAGGGGACGCCGCG
>PMZA01000107.1:2905-3041 GCA_003170595.1 Armatimonadota bacterium | reverse complement strand
GCACGCTGCAGACGTCGGCGGGCGAGATGATCTTCGCCGTCATGGTGGCGGGCAGGGGAGAACACTCGGGCGGCGGTTAGCGAGGCGTGTGCGGGGGATCCTTCGCTCGACAGAGGACGTCTCGCTCAGGATGACA
>PMZA01000107.1:0-2867 GCA_003170595.1 Armatimonadota bacterium | reverse complement strand
CGGCCCCTCCACAAGCCAAGCCGGACCACCGCTACTTGGCGAGGGCGGCGCCGAGGGCTTCGGCGAGAAGGTTCGCGCCCTCGTGAGTTAGACCCTTCGCACTGATGAGCGACGACGGCTTGGCCGATCGCGCCAGCACCGCTCCCCCATCGATCACCAGGGCCCCGGCATTGCTCGCTACCGCCAACAGACGGCGGTGAAGCTGGCGGAACTTGGCCGGGTCAGCCTGCCCCTCCTGCGACGGCGCCGGAAGAATCATGAGCACCGCCGCGCCCGCCTTCGAGCAAGCCGCGATGGTGTGATCGGCGTCGGCGCCGAGGGGCTCATCGGGAGCGACGGAGTAATCGACCACGAGAAGGTCGGGCGGCTCGTGATCGAGCGTCGCCTCGAGCGCGGTAAGGGCGGCAGGGCCGTCGGTGGCCGTCGAGTAAGCCACGAGCTTCAGACCGGTCGGGCTCACCGAGCGGCCTGCGTCGGAAAGGCTGCGGGAGAGCCAGCCGTCGGGGCCGAGAAGCGCCTCGGGCTTGGCGTCGGTGAGGACCGCCACGCGAGCCTGGCGGTTGACCTCCTTGAGATAGCGGCGGAGGACGTGCCACGAGGGCGAGCGGCGAAGGGTCGGAGCTGTGGCGAGGTAGGACCAGACGGAGCCGCTGTCAGCCTTCTCGAGACGCTTGCCGAAGACCTCGACCTCGCGGAGGTAGAGGATGTTGTCGCCGCCGAGGCCCTTATGCCACGAGTCCTTGAAGATGAGCTTGACGAAGCGGGCCTTGCGGGCGGTGAAGGAGTGGAGGAGGGGCTGGAACTTGCCGTTGGGGAAGACGTAGTCGCGGACGACGTCGTAGGTCTTGGCGTCCTTGGAGAGGCTGACGATGACCTCGCGGGTGTTGCCGTTGGCGGAGTTGTAGACGGCGATCTTGCTGATGTCGCAGAGGCAGCCGAGGTCGATAACCGCGTTCTTGGGGAACTTGGCGGAGTTGTCGGTGGCGAAGCAGGCGGGCGGGTCGTCCGAGTCCTTGATGCCATCGACGAGGCCGTCCCAACCGGGGAGGGTCTCGCCGTTGAGGGTGAAGGGGCGGTTGAGGGCGAGGTTGAGGACCGGACCCGAGGCGGAAGGGGTTGCGGCGGGCGCGGGCGCGACCTTGGCGATCCTGGTCCCGTGCCTGGCGGCGACCTTGACCCCGGTCTTAGCCGCGAGGCAGAGGCCGGTGGTGAGGATGAGGACGAGCGCAAGGAACAGCGGTACAGCCGGGCGGCGATCAGGGTCAGGCGCGAACATGGGCAGCCAACTCCAGGTTAAGGTCGATGGTCGGAGCGCTGTGAGTGAGGCGGCCGACAGATATGAAGTCAACGCCGGCTTCGGCATAGGCGCGGAGGGTGTCCAGGCTGACCCCACCCGAGGCCTCCGTCCTGGCGCGACCGGCAATTCGCCGGACGGCCTCGGACACCTGCTCGGGCGTGAAGTTGTCGAGCATGATCACATCGGCGGAGGCGGCGAGGGCGTCGTCGAGTTGGGCGAAGGATTGGACCTCGACCTCGATCGCCGCGGTTGGGGCGGCTACGGCGCGGGCCGCGGAGACGGCGGCGGAGATACTGCCGGCGGCGGCGATGTGATTGTCCTTGATGAGGAAGCCATCGTAGAGGGCGAAGCGGTGGTTCCCTCCCCCACCGGCGCGGACGGCGGCCTTCTCGAAAGCGCGGAGGCCGGGCGTGGTCTTGCGCGTGTCGAGTAGGCGGCAGGAAGTGCCCTCCAGAGCGCGGGCGTAGGTGCGGGTGAGGGTTGCGATGCCGCAGAGCCGTTGGAGGAAGTTGAGGGCGACGCGCTCGCCGGTGAGGATCGGGCGGGCGAGGCCATCGATGCGGGCGACGGCGGTGTCTGAGGCGAAGTCGGCGCCCTCGGGAAGGAGGGCCTCGAAGGCGAGGGATGAGTCGAGCTGGGCGAAGACTTCGCGGCAGACGTAGATCCCCGAGACGACGCCGGGCTCGCGGGCGATGATGGAGCCGCAGGCGGTCATGTCGGCTGGGACGCAGGCGGAGGTGGTGATATCGCCGGAGCCGACATCCTCAGCGAGAGCCGACGCGACGGCGGCGGCCAGGACGCGAGGATCGACGGGAGAGGGGGCGGCGCTCATGTGGCGACCGGCCGGTTGGCGGCGTCCACGTTGAGGACGATGGGGTTGACGGCGGCGCACTCGTGCGGGTCGAGGTAAGCGTAGGAGATGACGTGAATCTTGTCGCCAACTTCGCCCAGGCGGGCGGTCGGGCCGTTGAGGCAGACGGTGCCGGAGCCGGCCGGGGCTTCGATGAGATAGGTCTCGAAGCGGGCGCCGTTGTTCATGTTGACGACGAGGACCATCTCGCCGGGGAGCATGTCGGTGTCGTCGAGGANNAGTCAAGGGTGAGCGAGCCCTGGTAGTAGAGGGCCGTCTCGGTGACGGTGAGGCCGTGGACTTTGGATTTGAGCATCTTGCGCAACATGACGTCAAGCCTCGATCTTAAGGTTGTCGATGAGCCGCGTGGAGCCCAGGAAGGCGGCGGCCGCGATAAGCATCGGCGGGCCGGCCCAGGTGGCGGGCTCGAGCGTGTCGGGATGAACCGCCTCGACGTATTGTAGCGCAAACCGCGGGGACGTGGACAGTTCGGCGCGGACGATGGCCTCGGCTTCGGGGCCGGTGAGGCCGCGCGAGCGGACGGCGGCGGCGGCGACGGTGAGNNGGCGCGGTCGTCGGGTGAGAGGTATCGGTTGCGCGAACTCATGGCGAGGGCGTCGGGTCCGCGCACTGTCGGGACGGGAAGGACCTCGATGGGCATGTGGAGGTCGCGGACCATGCGTCGGAGGACGACGAACTGCTGGTAGTCCTTCTCGCCGA
>PMZA01000202.1 GCA_003170595.1 Armatimonadota bacterium | reverse complement strand
GAACTCCATCCTCCGCACGACCTCGCCGGTCGCTATGCTGCAGACTACGATCTCATCCATGGCGGCGCCCACGAGGAAGCGGCCGTCCCTGGAGAAGCACAGACCGCCGGAGGTCATGCTGACTATCGGCATCCGGCGGCCGAGGTTGCCGCCGGCAAGGTCGTAGGTTCTGATGTCGTTGCCGGCCTCGCCGGCCAGTAGATGCCCGCCCGGCTGCAGGGCGATCCTGGCGGTCCCGGCAACGGTCAGGGCGATCTCGCCGGTGCGGTGCCCCGAGGCGACATCCCACGATAGAGCCTTCTTGTCTTTGCCCACGGTGAAAAGGCTCTTCCCGTTCGGCGCGAACTCCATGGTCTCCACGCCCGCCTCACAGGTGAGGGTACGCACGGAGTCCCAGGTCTTCGTGTCCCACAGCCGCACCGTCTTGTCGTCGCCGGCCGAGGCCACAAGAGCGCCGTCGGGGCTGAAGCGCACGGTCGTGATCCTGGCCTCGTGGCCCTCGAGGATGCGGACCTGTCCTCCACTCGCCATGTCCCAGACCGTCAGCGTCTTGCCCTCGTCGCCCGCCGTGACCAGGAGCTTGCCGTCGGGACTGAGGGCGGCGGCGACCACGTCGTGGACCGGCCGGCACACGATCTTCGTCCTCTGCCCGGTGGCGCAATCCCATAGCTCCACGAGGCCCTTCTGACGCTCCTCGCTATTGAGGGACACACACCCCGCAGTGAGCAGCGTCCGGCTGTCCGGCAAGAAGGCGACCTGGTAGATGCGCCCCTCGGCGCGAAAGCCCCTCACTTGCCTCGCCGTCCTGAGATCCCACAGGCATACGAGCCCACCGGTGTCAGCCGTCGCCACCAGGTTTCCATCCGGGCTCATGGCCAAGTCACAAGCCCCCTGGCCGGCGGCGTGACCGCTCTGGATGCTCAGTTCGGGCTCGGCGGCGGCAGCAGGCTCTGGCGGCTTCGGCGCCTCCGCCACGACCGGAGCGGGCGGTGCGCCTGCCTTCGCAACCATGGCCGAGAGAAGCCCCGCCTGCCTCTTCGCAGCCCCGCCCTGAGGCGACGCCACGACGCGCCCGTCCTGCACCAACGCCACCCGGTCCTCACCGCCCGGCGAGAGGTCGTACCGCCCGTCGGGCGCGTTGACGATCCAGTTCCCGTCGGCGAAGGCCTCCACCGTCCCGAGAGCCGCGCCGGTCGCAGCGTCCCAGAGGCTGAGGCGCGGGTCGCCCATACGTCTCGTGACGACAATCTTCCCGCCGGCCGCGAAGACGACCGTCCCCAGGCCACCTGACTCGGCCTGGGCTTGCCAGGCGGCCGCGCCGGTCTCCGGGTTGTCGGCCTGCAGCTTGCCCTCGAAGTCGAGGGTCACGAGCCGGTGCGTCTCGGGCGAGTAGGCCAGCGACGTGCCGATGCCAAGCCCCGCGCCGGCGCTGCGCACCTTGCGCCCGCTGGCGACCTCATAGATGCTGATGGGGTCGTCCCCATCGTCGATGACCGCGAGCCCGTCCTCGCCCAGCAAGGCAGCCGAGGGGTCGGCGTTGCCGGACGCCTTCGCCGACATCAACAGCTTCGCGGTCGCGGCGTCCCAGACGCAGCACTTGCCCCTGTCTGACCACGCGACCACCCTCGTCCCGCCGGGGCTGACCTGAAGGCCGCGGACTTCGCCCTCCAGGCCCTCGTAGTGCCGCAAGACTTCGCCAGTGGGGACCTTCACCGCGAGGACGCCGGCCTTGGGTGTGCCGCCGATAAGCTCGCTGCCACCGGATGCCAGAGCCGCCGCCGTGATGTACTCCGGCCACAGCACCTTCGCCTTCTGTGATCCGTCGCTGGCATCCAGCAACCAGGTCGTCTTGTCCCAGCGACAGGTAAGGGCCACCAAGTCTCCACTCGGGCTCAGGCTTCCAGTGGACCCCGAAGATATCTCGACGGCCGCTTTGGCCACGTGCGGCGCCGCGAGTGTCGCCAGGTCCAGCGCGTACCAGAGCCCCTCGTTGCGGGCGACGAGGGGGCCCTTGCCGCCCGGGGAGGACAACAGCTCGTCCGGGACGATCTCGGCGGCCAAGGTGATCGTCTTCTCCGCAAAGCCGGGCAGGCTCAACTCGTGGAAGGCCGAGGCGGAGGCAGTCATCCACACCAACCGGGTACCGGTCGGATCCACGGCCAGGGCAGCGATTGAGTCCAGCCCGGTCTGGACTGGCGCCGGCACTACCTTCGCCTGCCCGCCGGCCATCGGCCACAGGTGCACCTCAGTTTGGCTGGCCGCCACTACGAACCGCCCATCGGGGGTGGCGGCCACGAGGAAAGCCGGCATGGTGCCCGTCGCCTGCAGCTCAAGGACGGCCTTTCCCTGCTCGGTATCCCAGACGGCCACACGGCCGTGATCCTCCGCGACCGCCAGCCTGTTCGCCGCGCCCACGAAGGCCACCGACTCGACCGGCGTGCGGCTCCCGGGAAGGGCCTTCACGAGGGTCCAGTCGGACGTGCGCCAGAGGTTGATCGTCCCGCTTGCGCCGCTGACCGCCAGGAGATCGCCCTTCGGCGAGAAGGCAACCTAGCCCACCCAGTCCTGCCCGCTGGGTACGGCCTTGATGACCGCCCCGGTCTCCAAGTCGCAGACGCTCAGCGTTTTCCCGATGATGGCCAGCGTCTTCCCGTCCGGCGAGATCGCTACAATCTGGCCGTCAGCGCTGAAGGTGCGCACTCGCTCGCCAGTGGTCCAGTCCCACAGTTCGGCGCTAGCGCCGGGCGCAGCAGAGGTGAACACGATCCGCCTGCCATCGGGGTGGACGGCCATGGGAAGCGATGCGGACAGGCTGCCGGCGAACCTGGTGGGCGAGGCGAAAGCCCCGAGCTTCTGGTGCGTCGCCGGGTCCCACACCTCGACCTCCGACGGGGTCAACACGAGCAGTCGCTTGCCGTCGGGCGTGAAGGCAAGCTGGACCGGCACACCAGGCGGCGCGGACTGGATGACAAGGTGTGGGCTCTGGGCCGCAGCCAGCGCGGTCACCACGACCAGGGTTAGAGCCGGCAGCAAGGCCCTGCTAGTCCGGTATGCTCCCACGGGCTGTGAAGTCCCTCCCGGCCTTGCTCGTGTCACTGCCCGCCACCAGCTTCTCGATGGCTTTGGCCTTCTCGTACCAGTCCAGCGCCTCGTCCGTACGGGCCAGCTTTCGGCACGCGTCGCCGAGGCTGCGGTAGGTCCTCGCACAGAAGGCGGATCCCGGGGCCAGTCGCTCCTGGATGCCGGCCGCCATCTGGTACCACCGCACCGCGCCGTCCGCATCCCCAGAACGCCTGGTTGCGTCTCCTAGGTTGGCGTACACGCCCGCGCATTCCAGGGAGCCAGGGGATAGCCTCTCGTAGATCGCGAGCGCCTTCTGGTACCACTCGACCGCGTGCTCGTAGTCTTCCTTCTCGCCGCAGACGACGCCGAGGTTGCTATAGCTCTGCGCGCAGTCGAGGGCGCCGGGGGCCTGCTTCTCCCTGATCGCCAGCGCCCTCATGTGCCAGGTTAGCGCCTCGTCGAGCTCGTCCCGGGCGAGGTAGGTGAGAGCCATGTTGTTGTAACTCTTCGCGCACTCCAGCGACCCCGGGGCAAGGTCCTCACGGAGGGTGAGGGCCTGCCGGAACCACTGCAGCGCCAGGTCGAGGTCGGCGCGGTCGGCGCCCAGCACGTACCGGTCGTAGTACACAGACCCGAGCCCGTTGCACGCCCGGGCGTAGTCGAGGTCTCGCGCCTCGGGCGGGAGCTTATCCCAGGTCGGCATGGCCTTCGTCTCATACCACTCCGCCGCCTGCTTCAGGTCGCCGCGCACCCGGTACATCCAGGCGAGGTCGTCGTACGACTTCGCGCAGGCGACCGAGCCAGATTCGTGCTTTTCGTGGAGGGCCACGGCCGCCAAGAGGTCGCGCTCCTCGTCGAGAAAGGCGCTGCGCAGCCCCGCCTGAGCGGCCAACACCTCCAAAGCGTCCGCCCGCGCGCTGTCATCGGTCTCTCGCTTCGCACACTCCTCAGCACGCTCGGCCAGCGGCGCGGCCAGCGCACCGGAGCCTCCCCGATACAGCGCCAGCGCCACGCTGCTCCACCACTGTGCCTCCTGGCCCGAGGCCTTCACCTTGTCCCATACCGCCGGCTCGTCGAGCTTCAGTTCGTCTCGCAAGGCCTCCGGGCAGATCTCGCCCGGTTGCATGAGTTGCTGCTTCACCACGTACCTGACCCACAAGAAGTACTGGGGCGCGGCCTCCCGCCATTTGTCGTGGAATCGGCAGTCTTCCGCCACGGTGAGGTCATCCAGGGCTTCCTCCTTCACCCGCGCAGCCCGGCGCTTGAGCACCTCGTCCGCGGCGCGGTCCTCCGCCTGCTGGGCCAGCGCGGGACTGAGCTTGCGCAAGGCCTCGTTGACCTCGAGGAGACGCTGCTGAGCGAGCGCCGCCCCCTCGCGCCCCTGAACGCTCGCCTGGGCCTTGCTGAGCGCCTCGCCAGCTTCTACGAGCTTGCCGGCCGCCACATCCCTCTCCGCCTCGGCGAGGAGCTTCACCTGATCCAGAGTCACCCGCTGCGCCCAGGCATCGCTCTCTTTAGCCTTCGCCAGGGCTCCCGGGTTGACGGTGGCCAGGACCATCTCCGCCAGGTCTCGCACCGCCGCATCGTAGTCGGCAAGGCGGTAGTACCTGGGGGGCCGCTGCGTCGTGTCGAAGAGCGCCCTGTCTCCCTGCTGCAGCCTGGCCTCCAGCCAGAACTGGGTATCGTCGCCCCACTTGTCCCGCGGGTCGTTCGTATTCCAGGACGCGAGGAGGACATAGCCGGTTTCCTTGCTCACCTGCCCGGCCGACGATGCGGCCTTGACCGCGGCCTCATCCCACTTCTGCGGCAAGCCGTTCCCGAGATCACGGAGGCCCTGCTTCTTGAGCAGGGCCGCGAGGTCCTCGGTAGTCAGCGCATTGACCCGCGCCTGCTTCAGCAACCCGCTCAGCGTCACGGGCAGCGCCCACGAGTAAGCGCCCGAGCCCTCCTCCGGCATCACCGCAAGGCCAAAGTGGAGCCCCTCCCCACCACTCGACATCTCCACCGACGACGCCCACGCCCTGCCAGCCGGCACGAACACCACCGCGAGACCCGCGGCGACTGCCAGCAGCGCCACAATCAGGTCCCCGAGGGTTTTTCCGCTTCCTTGACCCCGCCAGGGGAGCCTCACTTCGTCGCCTCCCGGACCTCGAAGGTTGCCTGGGCCGTGTCCCAGGTGCCCATGGGCACATCCGCCGGATCGCCTCTGGCCCCGGTCGCCGCGAAGAGGAGCAGCCGGCCCAGGGGGTTCACCTCAGGCGGAATCCCGCGCAGAGCATCGGCGTCGCCCACGCCACGTCCCGTGGCGGCTCGCTCGCACAGCAGGGGGCTGAAGTCCGCCCGCTCGGCGGTCGCGATGACCCTGAAGATCTCACGGCCAAGGTGATCGCCCAGTTGGAATACGAAGGGATAGGGCAGCCTGTACCACTCGCCGTCCGCCGGGACGGGCTTGAACAGCCCCGGCATCTCGGGGTGCGGGTAGACCGGCCCCACGCTGCCGTCGGCCGTCAGGTCCAGGACCGTCGCCCAGACCGGGTGCTCCGACTGGTTCCGCAACTCGACGGCCACATAGTCGCCGGCGTAAAGGATCGTTTCACCACCCGAGGTCGGCGGGCGATCCTTGCGGTCGCCGAGAACCTTGGTCACCAGGCCGGCCTCGTTGGTCTCAACAGCCACGGGCACGACCCGCACCGCGATCCGCACGGTCTTGCGCGTGGCGCCATTTCTCAGACGGCAGAGGAAACGCCAGCGCCACTCGGCGACCAACTCCGTGCGGATCGCCTCGGCCGCACGGTCGTCGTCGGCCACCGAGGCTAGGGGCCGTCCGTCCCTGGTCGCCAGGAGGAGCTTGCCCGGCGTGCGAGGGTGGTCGTCGAGGCGCACGTCGTAATCCTTGTCCGTCACCCCAGCCGTCACGACTACGTCGAGGCGTCCCAAATCCGCCGCCCGTTTGCTCTTGGTCCGCAGGAGAAGCCGCAGAGCGTCCGCGCCGAAGCTGTGCGCGACCTCGACGGCCCGCGCGCCGTTGAGCGCCGCCTTGGTCGCCCCGCCCGCAAGGTTGCCGATAAGCTCGAGTTCACTGGTGGTCTCCCCCACCGCCCGGACCCGCGCCTGGCCGATACACTGCTTCTCGTCGCTAACGTCGCCTTGCGGACGGTACATCGCGAACACTGACCCAACTGTCGCGCCCTGCACCTCGCCGACCGGTAGCTCCAGCTTGCCTTCCGGCGTCACCTGCGCGAGGTAGTACTGCCGCGGCGGCAATATCTGATCGCCGAAGAGCACCTGGTCCAGATCGCCTTCGCCCTGGGGATCCTGACCGCGGATTTCGCTCCGCACGGAGGCGCTCACGGCCTCGAAGAGATCGCGGTAGCTGGTCGCCCGGGGCATGGCCTGGACTAGCTCGCAGGTGAAGGCGCCCATGCCCTTGATCTCCTTGGCCGTCTGGTCCGCGCGGCAGGCTGAGAGGACCACGTAGCCTTTGCGCTTCGCCTCATCCCGCCCGAGCAGGCCTCCGCCGTCATCCCGGGCGGCGGAGGGGCCTCCTCGGGAAAGCGGCGGCCTTTCACCATCCAGCGCCGGGTCCCAGCCGCGCCCTCGCGAGACCAAGTCATCGGCGGCCCTCGTCGCGTTGCCCGAGAAACAGCTGTCGATGGTCACGAGGATACTGCCGCGGCACTTGCCGTCGGGGCCGACCATCCTGGCGCGCAGCTTGTCGAGAAGCTGCTGTAGGGTGGCGGCGCGGAGGTTGGTGTGGTAGCCGTCCCTGGCCGACTGGCTCTTGTAGTCGTAGGGGACGAGGCTGTCCTCGAGGCCATCGGGCTAAACGTTGTCCTCAGCCTCGAGAAGGATCTGGCCGTGGCCGGAGTAGTGGAAATACACGATGTCTCCGGGCCGCGCCTGATCGATGAGGTGGTGCTGGAAGGCATCGATGATGCCCTGCCGCGAGGCCTGCTCGTCGGCCAGGACGAGGATGTCCTTCTCGGGGAAGCCGAAGCGCGGGGAGAGGAGGACGGCTTTGATTGCCGCGATATCGTTGTCCGAGGTGAGGTTCCACCAGTCGGGGGGCTTGCCGCGGTCGCGCTCGTAGTGGCTGAGGCCGACAAGGAGAGCGATCTTGCGGGGCGCGGCGGCGTCCGCGCGGGCGAGCGAGGAAGACACCAGGCAGGCCATCACGGCTGCCCAGGCGAGTCCCGCCATACCCCTGGCGCGTTGCATTGCGGAGGATTCCCCCTGGAGCGGGATTGACCGTGTCAGACGGGCGCGTTCGTTCACCGAAGGAACAAGGGCCCGTCGAAGGTGCAGCTTCGCCCCGGGATCCACAGGCACCTTCTTCTTGGGCCGCGAGAACAACGCCGACCAGATCTCGGGCGCCAGGGCGTCAAGCCCGGGCTCAAGCCACGCCAGGTCGCTCCTGGGGAGTTGTCCAGGAAGAGGTGAGCGCCGGGGGTGCCGGAGGGTGGAAGGGGGAGCGCAAGCGCCCTTTCGCGGCACAGATCGGATCGGAGGAAGCTTGCAGGGTCGTCCCGAAAGGCGCGCCGAGCTCAACGATGCGAACCTCGCTGCAGCTTCAGCCGGCGACCATATTGTGGACGGTCAGGCTTAGAGGTCTCGGTGACGAGTCTTAGGGTGCGTTAACATCGGAGCCAAGGGCTCACTGCCAGAAGGCATAGGCGGGGACGTGCCGGATCATCGCATAGATGATCCACAGCGCCCCGGTGCCCACGTCGCCGAGGATGAGCCCGTAGGCCACGATGGGCAGCGCCCGCACACCCGAGATGCCCACGTAGCGCGCCGTCGCGGCCTTCAGCATCCACGCAAGGAACATCGGGAACCACATGTGCGACATGTAGTAGGTCGTGGATAGGGCGAAGCCGGCGGGGTGCAGCGGCCAGGCGATCCAGCGGCTCCGCAAGGCCATGACACCCCAGTACCCCGTGAACCCGATCACCCCCGCGCCGATCTTGCCCCAGGCCACCGGGGCGTCGGCGCTCAGCCAACCCGATAGCTGCGTCCAGGTCTCCTGCGCGAACCAGGTATGGAAGGGGCCGCGGTAGGTGCCCAGGCCGCGGTTGAGCGAGAGGAACAGCGTCCAGAACCACGACCAGCCCAGACCGAGGGAGATGAAGGGCACCGTCGCCAGGAGGATGCGGCGGCCGTCGAGGCCGGTGCGCGAGGCGAGGTACTGGCTCTCAAACTGGTGAGGGAAAGGAACGTTGCGCATGCCGCGGGTGAAGCCGTAGAAGAGACTGAGCGTGGACATGTTCTGCAGCCCCAGGACCCGCGGGCCGACGATGGTGCTCTGCAGCCAGGCCGGCCCCCAGCGCTCAAGCTCGTGGGTGGGCAGACCCATCTCGGCGCGGATGCGGCCGATGATCACCGTCATCACGAAGTATTGCAGGAAGAAGGCGGCGGCCACCGGAAGGCTCAGCCCCGCGTACATCCCGATCCACACGAGGAGCACGAAGCCCACGAGGAAGATCGCGACGGCCGAACTGGGGGCGAGGGGCTCGCCGGCCTCGCGAGCTTCCCGTCGCCAGGCCTTGCGCAGGACGAGGCCCAACTGATGCCGCGCGGCCCACAGCGGGAAGCCAACCAGCGCGAGATAGCCTCCGGCCGCGACCGGGTAGTGCGAGTCCCACGCCGCATTGAGCCCGAAGGATGCCGCGACGATTTTCTCCGCCCGCCAGAAGAGGAAGAAGAACCATAGCGAGAGGCATAGCTCGCCAGGCAGCAGCAAGCCTAGCCCGAGGATGAACGGGTAGAAGCACGTGTAGAACATGAACCCCGCCGCATCCCAGGGCCGCCCAAACCCGGCGAGGAAGGGCCCAAGGTCCAGCCGCGGATCACCCAGCGCCGTCGGGATTGAGGGGATGCTGGGGTAATACGTATGCAGCCCGCCGAGGAGGTTGATGAAGGCCGGCGTCGCCACGGCAACCCAGAACACCGGGTTCCTCAGCCAGGGGATCCGGTTGCCGGCCAGCTCCAGGGGCAGGTGCACGATGGGGAAGCCCATCTTCTCCTGTTCGACCCAGCGCTTGCGGAGCATCTGGATGAGGCCGATGGGAGTGGCCCACAGGATCGTCATCAAGGCCCACCAGCGGGCGGCCGGCCCAGCCCACACCACAAGATTCCGCGGCTCCAGGATGCTGCTCCCGCCGAACCAGATGCGCTGCAGGGCGGCGGGGTCGCTGACGGTCAGGGCAGGCGGGAGGTTGCGGAGGAACAGGCTCTCCCAGTGGTTCTCGGGGGAGGCGAAGTGGAAGGCGCCCTGCATCGACAGGAAGGTGCACTGCATGCTGTCGAGGCCGGCGCCACTCGTCGCCACGGCCAGGAGTACCCATAGGGCGAGGAGTTCGGCGGGGCTGAAGGCGGCGGCCGGCCGCCACCGCAGCAGTGCCTGGTTGATCAGCCGCATCACAACGATGAGGAAGAGGACGTTCCAGAAGAGGGCCACCAGCGTGGGGTCGAAAATGTTCCGCTCGTAGGACATGAACAGCACGAAGAAGGCGTTAACGGGGACGAGCAGCGCGGCGATGAGGAGCACTCGCGAGGTGACCCCCGCGCCTCGGGGGTCAGCGGCGGCAGACTCGGGGGTGGCGGTGCTGCGTGGCGGGTCTGGCTGTGGCACAGAGCGCAGGTTCACCAGTCCACGCGCAGGACCTCTCAGGGGCGGCGCCGCGGTCCAAAGCCCAGGGCTTCACAGGCCAAAGCGGGGCTGCGCCGGGTTAGGAGGGCGAGGTGATGGCGCTACGCTCGAGGATCTGCTCGCACAGGAAGTCGTGCATCAACTCGCACGCTGCCGTGATTTTCGGGTTCGCGACCGATAGGAACAGCGCCTGGCCCTGGCGGCGGGCGATCAGGACGCCTCGCTCGCGGAGGAGGGTTAGGTGCTGGGAGAGATTGGCCTTCGTCAGACCCGTGGCTTCCTGCAGTTCCGCAAAGCTCTTCTCCCCATCCTTGAGCAAGCACAAGATGTGCAGGCGCTTGGGATGCGAGAAGACTTTGCAGACATCAGCCTGAAGCTCAAAGACCCGCTCGTCCATGGTTCGTAGCGTCCTTTATCGAGAAGGGGCTTGTCAACTAGTTTCGCAACTATTATACTCAGGAGACTTAGCGTGTCAAGGCCAGCGACCTAACGAGCGGGCCGAAGAGAGGCGAGAATCATGGGGATCGAGAGAGCGGTGAGATTGGTGGCTGGATTCATGGTACTGCTGGGCGCGGGGCTGACGTACTTCGTGAGCCCGTGGTGGATTCTCTTCACCGTGTTCATCGGCGTCAACCTTGTGCAATCGAGCCTGACGAAGTGGTGCCTGATGGCGATCATCCTGCGGTCGATCGGGCTCGGGACGAAAGAAGAGGACTCGTGCGCTGTAAGGTGTGCGAGGACTTAGGTGCAGCGAGGGCGAAGCATGTTCTCGGCTGAGGGTTGGCGAAGTG
Source organism: Armatimonadota bacterium (assembly GCA_003170595.1). Lineage (GTDB taxonomy): Bacteria > Armatimonadota > Zipacnadia > Zipacnadales > FEN-943 > FEN-943. Next base: position 1,120 of record PMZA01000202.1, on the reverse strand, counting down.
CGATGGACGCCCCGGGCGTCGGGAGGGTTTGATCATGAGTGAGGCAAAGCGGATTGTCATCGTCGGCGGCGTGGCGGCTGGACCGAAAGCCGCGGCCCGGGCGAGAAGGCTCGACCCTGAGGCCGAGATCACCATCGTCGAAAAGGGCGAGGTCATATCGTACGCGGGGTGCGGGCTGCCGTACTACGTCTCGGGCATGGTCGAGGACCGCAAGGCGCTCATGGCGTCGGCGATCGGCGTGCTGCGCGACCCGGCGTTCTTCGCGAAAGTCAAGCGCGTGACAGTGCTGACCAGGACCGAGGCTGTCGGCATCGACCGCGAGGGGAAGACCCTCGAGGTGCGCAATCTCGACAGCGACGAGACGGGATCGCTGCAGTACCACAAGCTGATCATCGCCACGGGCGCGGACCCGGTCGAGCCGCCGATACCCGGCAGCCAACTGGGCAATGTGCTGCGGCTCAAGCAGGTGCACGACGCCGACGTGCTGCGCGAGCACATGGTCAGCGGGGCGTGCCCGTTTGTGGTCATCATCGGCGGCGGTCTGATCGGGATGGAGATGACCGAGGCGTTCACGCAGTGCGGGAGCGCGGTGACCGTGGTGGAGATGATGCCGCAACTGCTGGCGATGCTCGATGTCGAGGTGGCTGCGCTGGTCGAGAAGCGGATGAAGCAGCTTGGCGTCAAGGTGATGACGTCGACGCGAGTGGAGAAGCTCGTGGGCGGGGACGATGGGAAGGTTACGACGGTCGTGACCAGCGCCGGGGAGCTGCCGGCGCAGTTGGTGCTGCTGAGCATCGGGATCAAGCCGAACTCCGCTCTCGCCGAAGCGGCCGGGCTGGAGATCGGACCGACGAGAGGCATCGTCGTGGATGACCGAATGACGACGTCGGACGCAGACATTCTCGCGGCGGGCGACTGCACGGAGAAGCGGTGCACGGTCAGCGGGCAGGCGTGCTTCATGCCGTTAGGGTCGGTGGCTAATAAGGAAGGTCGAGTGGCGGGGTCGAACGCGGTGGGTGTGGAGGACAGGTTCACGGGTGTCATGTCGACGGCGGCGCTGAAGGTGTTCGACTGGAATGTGGGGCGGACGGGACTGACCGAGGCCGAGGCACGGAAGCTT
>PMZA01000467.1 GCA_003170595.1 Armatimonadota bacterium | reverse complement strand
CTGCGGAGGAGCTTGAGGCCCTCATCGTCGAGCCACGCGTTGAGGCGGCGCTGATCCTGGAGCACGCGCGCGCACGCCTTCATCAGCAGATCGTTGTACGTCGGCAGCGGCGATGCCCCATCCGCCCGCAACTTCTCTCGCAGCGCGACCATGGCCGACGCATCGGCGAGGCACGTCATCGAGAAGTGCGGTTTCGTCGCGAAGCTTTGCGCGGTGCGGTCGGCGATGGCCTGACGCGTGGGCGTGAGCTGCTCAAGGTCGAATTCCTGCTGATCTGGTCGTGGTGGTCGAGCGGACAAGGCTAACACCTCCGAAAGCACATGCGCGGCGGGGATGAATCCCCGCCCTACAGAAAGATCTATTCCTCAGGCACGTCAAGCTGAAGATTCTCGGGCGAGTGGGCGCGGCGGGTTGGCGCCTTGAGGCCCAGATGTTCGTACGCGCGCGTCGTCGCCTCGCGCCCTCGCGGCGTTCGGATGACGAAGCCGATCTTGAGCAGGTACGGCTCGACGACGTCCTCGAGCGTGCCCTGATCCTCGCCGAGCGATGCAGCGATGGCGTTGATCCCCGCCGGGCCGCCGCGGTAGTAGTCGATGAGCGCACGCAAGTACTTGCGGTCCAATTCGTCGAGCCCAAACGCGTCGACGCCCATCGCATCCAGCGCGCGATCGGCGATCTCTGCCGTCACGGACCCGTCCGCCACGACCTGCGCGTAGTCGCGCACGCGGCGGAGGAGACGGTTCACGACGCGGGGCGTGCCCCTCGCCCGGCGTGCCAGAACGTCGGCGCCCTCGGGCTTGAGGTCGATGTCCAGCAAGGCTGCCGCCCGTGAGACGATCTCCACAAGCTCGACGACATCGTAGAAGCCGACGTGATGGTAGATGCCGAAACGATCGCGCAGCGGCGCCGCGAGGAGGCCCGCGCGGGTCGTCGCGCCGATGAGGGTGAAGGGCTGGATCTGCAGGCCGATGGTCTTCGCGTAGGGGCCCTTGTCGACGATGAAGTCGATCTTGAACTCCTCCATCGCGGGGTACATGTACTCCTCGATGGGCCGGGCGAGACGGTGGATCTCGTCGATGAAGAGGAGGTCGCCGTGGTCGAGGTTGGTCAGGATGCCCACGAGGTCGCTGGCGCGTTCGAGGGCGGGGCCGGAGGTGCGATGGAGGGTGGCGCTCATCTCCTCGGCGATGATGTAGGCGAGGGTCGTCTTGCCCAGGCCGGGCGGGCCGTCGAAGAGGATGTGCTCGAGGACGTCGCCGCGAGCGCGGGCAGCGGTGAAGGCGATGCGCATGCCGTCGACGACCTGCTGCTGGCCCACGAACTCATCGAGGCGATGAGGCCGGAGGCTGCGCAGGTCCTCGGTATCCTCGACCTGGCGTTGGCCGCTTACCACTCGCTTGCGTGTTGGTTCTTCAGACATGGGTCATCTCACTGGCGATGCGTCGGCCGGGGTCATGCGACCCGAAGGCCGTGCTCGTATACATAGCTGCCGAAGTAGCGCAGGTCCTTGCCACCTGCCAGATGATCATCGAAGAAGTGAAGCTCAATATCCGTTCCCAGTTCATGCCCGACAGCCAGGGAGAGCTTAACCCTCTCACGAAGGGTCATCTGCCGGGCCACTGGCGTGTAAACGGCAACGTCTAGATCACTGCCCTCGTGCGTATTCCCCGTCAGGTGCGAGCCGAAGAGCACGACGGCGGTCACTGGGATATGCTTCCGTAGTTCCTCGGCGATACGCATGGCGCGGTCTAGGGCGCCAGGTGTTGGTCCAGCCATTTGGCGAATTCCTTGGTCAGCCGCATCGTACTGCAGAATGGTAACGCCCGGGGCACCTCGAAGCACCGAAGAACCGTAGTCGCACCCTTCAGGGTGCGGCTGTGGCCGGTGGTGGGCCTTTGCCTTGGCTTGGCTTTCGCCTTTCTGCTTTCTGTAGGGCGGGGCTTTACGCCCCGCCGGCCTTTCGCCTTTGCTCAGCACCCCGATGATATCAGACCTGCCGAAACACTAGCCTTACGATGTCGTCCGTGCTCTCGGCCTCGGGATGGTCGCGCCGGCATACAGCTACCCGCCGCAGCGCATCCGCCCGCGGCATGCCAAGCTGCTCCAGCACGTCCACCGCGTCGGACTCGGCCTCGCTCGACGGTTGCAGCGGGATGACCTCGGCCTCATCGCGCACCTGCACGAAGGCCGCGGCCTTCCCGGCCAGAGCCGCGATCATGTCCTTGGCCTTCTGCGGCCCGACGCCCGGCAGAGACTTGAGTACGCGGATGTCGCCCATCTCAATCGCCTCGGCCAGCGTCGCCACCGGCAGCGCCATCGCCTTCAACGCCGCCCGCGGGCCGAACTTGGGCACCTGCGTGAGCAGGTTGAAGAAGTCGCGCTGGTGATGGTTCTCGAAGCCGAGCAGCGTCGGCAGGGCCTTCACCTGATCGATCTGGAGGTACCAGTACGTGAACAGCTCGACCTCGCTGCCGAGGGCACGATCGGCCAGACGCTCGGCCACGGCCGGCGGCAGCATTACCGAATAGCACACCCCGCCCACGTCGACCTCGCAGTTCTCCTCCGTAACCGATCGCAGCAATCCGCGCACGCGTGAGATCATGACTTGCGGCCTCGCTCGTGAACCAGGGCGGCCAGGTCGGCCTCGCGGGAATCCTCGCGCGAGGCCATGGCCTGCGCCCAGGGCGTCGAATGACAGATGGCCAGGGCGAGGGCGTCGGAGACGTCGTAGGCGACGTCGTCCATGCTCACGCCGAGAAGCTGGGCGACCATGCCCGCGACCTGGACCTTGGCGGCGCGCCCGTTGCCGACGAGCGCGCGCTTAACCAGCGACGCCGGGTAGCTCATGACCGGCAGCCCGCGATGCGTCAGGGCCAGCAGCACGACCCCGCGAGCGTGGCCCATCAGGATCGCCGTCGCCGGGTGCTTGTACTGGGCGAAGAGGCGCTCGACGACCGCGACCTCGGGCTCGAACTGGCGGGTGACCTCGTCGATCTCCCGGTAGATGGTGGCCAGGCGCTCGGGCAGATCGACACCGGTCTTGGTCTCGATCAGCCCGCCCTCGACGAGGGCGCAGTGGTTGCGGTCGTAATCGACCACACCGTAACCGGTGGCCCGCAGGCCGGGGTCGATGCCGAGGATACGCATGGCGGCCTCATTATACCGAAAAGCCGCCGACCGTGCGGCGCAGCGCAGGTCACATCGGGGGGAGGGTGCCGTCGGCGATGACGGCCGCAAGGCGGACGGTGAAGGTGGCGCCTTCGCCCGGCCTGCTGGTGACGTCGATGCTGCCGCCGTGGCGGTCGACGATGGACTTCACGATCGCCAGGCCCAGGCCGGTGCCGTCGATGTTGCGCTTGCGTGCCTCGGGCGAGCGGTAGAAGTCATCGAAGATGCGTTTCAGATCTTCCGCCGGAATGCCAGGGCCGTTGTCGGCTACGCGGATGACGGCGAAGCCGCCCTCGGCCGTGGCGCTGACAGTGACCTGCCCGCCGGTCTCGGCATACTTGATCGCGTTGGTCACCAGGTTGGCGAGCATGGTCTCCAGGGCCTCGCGGTCGCCGTTGATGGCCGGGAGGCGGCCGGAGGTCTCCACGCGAAGCTCAAGCTCGCGGGCGAGGGCCTCCTCGGCGTGAGCCTCGACGACGGCCTCGATCAGGCGGTTCATCTCGACGGCGTATTCCATGGGCANNATGCGCGCGAGGTCGAGCAGGTCGCCGAGCATGTCGAGGGCATCCTGGGCGCGCTTATAGGCGCGTTCGAGAAGGCGCTGCTGATCCGGGTCGACCTCGCCGACGTAGCGCTCCATGACCACGGCGAGGGAGGTGACGATGGCGGCGAGGGGCCCCTTCAGCTCATGGGTCACGCGCCGCATGTACTGGATCTGCCCGCGCTGGAGTTCGACGAGGCGGTCGTAGGCAAGCTCGCACTGGGCGGCGCGGACGGTCGTCTCCTGGCCGAGTTCTTCAAGCTGGTACTCGCGCTGGCGCAGCCGCTCGGCGATGGCCACCGAGAGAAAGGCGGTCACATACAGCGTCGAGGCCACGGCCGCGACGATGAGCCAAGCGATGTAGGTGTCGTAGGTGCCCTCCTGGCTGAGGCCGAGGATGTGGTAGTGGTGGAGGAGACCCGTGGCCTCAGCCCCGGTCATGCCGGCGAAGAGGAGCAGGGCCAGGGTCGCCTGCGCGTAGGCGGCGGGCATGGACACGAGCGTCGCCGCGATGATGACGTGGAAGATGTAGTACGCGACCAGAGGGTTCTCGACGCCGCCGGATAGGTGAAGCACGCAGGTCAGCGCGACGAGGTCCACCGAGATCTGCAGGTTCGCCATGATCGCGGCGAGCCGCTCGGTCATCTCGCCCTCGCGCCAGCGGAGCC
>PMZA01000375.1 GCA_003170595.1 Armatimonadota bacterium | reverse complement strand
GTGCAACAAACACACCGTTCGAAGGATCCCGACTGTCAGCGCACGAGGAGGAAGGGTTGACGATTCATAGGGACGCAAAACGGTGCCATGGGTGCAGGACGTGCGAGATCATGTGCTCCTTCCACCACCACCGGTATATCGAGCCGAGCGCCTCCAGCATCAGTGTAAGACGGCAAAACGGCACGGAGCTGATCTTCTGGTCGGTCGACGAGACGTGCGACCTGTGCAAGGGAGAGCCTGCGCCGTGGTGCGAGAAGTTCTGCGCTTACGGCGCGTTGAGGGTTATGCCATGAAAGCGGGAGAGACCAGGGGAGGCCTGGCGGGGACGATCCTGCGGGTCGACCTCAGCACGGGGGTCATCAGGAAAGAAGAGACGGCGCGCTACGCCGGCGAATGGATCGGCGGAAGGGCAATCAACTCGCGGATACTGCTCGACGAGGTGGGGCGCCAGACGACGTGGTCCGACCCGGAGAACCTGCTCATCTTCGGCGCGGGGGCGCTCGCCGGCATCGCGCCGGGCGGGAGCAGGCTCTCCGTCGACACGAAGAACGTCTTCAGCGGCGGCAAGGGCTCGGCGAACGTGGGCGGCCACTTCGCGCCGGAGCTGAAGTTCGCGGGCTACGACCACGTCGTCATCTCGGGCAGGGCCGAAAAGCCGGTCTACCTATGGATATTCGACGATAAGGTGGAAATCAGGGACGCCCGCTTTCTCTGGGGCAAAACGACCTTCGAGACCGAAGCGGCCCTCCAGCAGGAGCTCGGAAACGACCGGGTACGGGTGGCCTGCATAGGCCCCGCGGGAGAAAGGCTCGTGCGGGGCTCGCTCATCCTCGTGGATCGGGCGAAGGCCGCGGGCGGCTCGGGCGTAGGCTGCGTCATGGGTAGCAAGAACCTGAAGGCGGTGGCCGTGCGGGGGACCGGCAGGCTCGGCATCGTCAGGCCCGACGACTTTGCGGGGGCCATGGCGACGGCCATGCGGAAGGTCGAGGAGTCGCCCACGACCGCGCCCATGCAGGACAAGACGCTCGCCGGCGTCTACTACACGGACGAGCATAACCCCTCATGGGATCTCCTTTTCGTCGCCCGGAACGGGCAGGACGACTACTGGGAGATCGAGAAGAGGAAGCGCCTCATGAACGCCGCCACCGGCGCGCCGCGCTTCCGCAAAAAGGTGCTCGCTTGCTCCAACTGTCCGGCCGGGTGCATGCCTTTCTCGCAGATCGACGACGGCCCGTACAAGGGCACGAGCGGGGAGGGCTTCTGGGTCAATACCATCATGTCGGCGACCATGCTCGACATCACCGACCCTGAGGCCATGATCGCGGCTTGGCTCCGCATGAACGAGTTGGGGCTCGACGACGACTTCGCGACGGGGATGTCCGCCTGGGCCTACGAGTGCTTCGAGAAAGGACTTCTCACGGAGAACGATACGGACAGCCTTTCCCTCACATGGGGCAACGGCGACGCTTTCGTCAGTCTCCTCGGGAAGATCGCCTACCGGGAGGGCATAGGAGACCTCCTCGCACGCGGCCCCATCGAGGCAGCCCAGATGGTTGGCGGGGGCTCCGACTATTTCGCCATCAATGTCAAAGGACAGCCCTCCATCGAGCCTTTCCGTGTGCCCAAGGGTTGGGGGCTCGGAGTGGCCACGTCACCCGTTGCGGGCAGGCATTTGCGAGGCTCGATTCTCGGGAGTGGTCGCTTCGGGCCGAAGGGATCGGTCTTCGAACCCCAGACCTACGAGGATAAGGCACGCTACGTCACTTGGCAGGGCCTCACCAAGGAGATAGAGGACCTCGCTGGCATCTGCGTCTACGTAGGCACGTGGTCTGGGGCGCACGCGCTCGAAGTCTCGGACTACGCGGCCCTGCTCGACAGTGCCTTGGGGTTGGACCTCGACGAGAAAGAGTTGATGCGCATCGCTAGGCGAAGCCGCGCACTGGAGAAGTCCTTTAACAGTCTCCACACCGATATGGGCCGGGAGGACGACCTTCCGCCCCGGCGGTATATGGAAGAGTCGGTCAAGTCAGGTCCTTTCAAGGGACATCGTTGCGAGCCGGACAAGTGGGGCAGGATGCTCGACGACTACTACGAATTTCAGGGATGGGACAGGAGAACGGGCCTTCAGAGGAAGAGCACCCTGGAGTCCCTCGGCATGGACGATGTGGCGCGGAGGCTCGCCGTGGCCGGGAAGCTTGCCGACCGAGGGCCGGAGCGCTGATATGAGCGCCTTTTACAGCCGGTTACCGCATTTCGAGTACCTGCGGTCGAGAAGCCTAGGCCACGCGCTCGCGCTTGTCGGCGAGCACGGGGCGTCCGCCGCGGTGATGGCAGGCGGCACGGGCGTAATCCCGCAGCTTAGACCTGAAGGGACAAAGGCGCTCCTTTACTTGGTGGACCTTGTTTGCAATGCAAGCGAACCGCTTGCTATCGTCGCTCGCACCCTCTTGAAGGCTTGGGGCCGCATTATGCATAGGTTCCAAGCATCTCAAATCCTTGTGGTGGCGTGCAACAAAC
>PMZA01000182.1 GCA_003170595.1 Armatimonadota bacterium | reverse complement strand
TGTCACGCTAGCGTGACATATTCCCAGGTTACGGATCGTGAAGGTGCGAGCCGTAACCAGTTACCCCTTTTCACCGCGCCAACGTCAGCGCCTCGACCTCGCCGGCCGCTTGCGCGAACTGGTCGGGCGCCGCGGCCAGGATGACATTCCGCGACTGCTCCTCGTCGAAGGTAACCCGTCCGCCGTCAGCCTTCAAGGGCTCCAGGCGCGTCCACTTCGTCGCGCGAAGCTCGCCAAGCTCGACGCGCATGCCGGCCAGCGACGCCAGCGAGACCTCGCCCGGCGTCCCAGGCTGTGGCGCGCGACCGTACATCCCCGGCCACGGGAGGATGAGCACCTGCCGCGCCTCGCTGAGGTCCTTGCCGTCGAGGCTCTGGATTATCGCATGCCCGCGGATCGACGCGAAGGGCTTGCCGTTGCGCGTGACCTCGCCCTGCGCTTCAACCGCCGTCACCGTCTGCGCCGCCGACTCGACCACCAGCCCCGGGCAGTTGGGCGCGATCTCCAGGCTGATCTCATCGAGCCCCACCGCTTCGGCCCCGATCCCCGCCAGCGTCACCGTCGCCCTCGTCGTCTTCTCGGCATAGTTCCACAGCACGAAGGCGCGCCCGCCATCCTCGAGCGGCACCTGGAAGCACTGCAGCCACCCCTCGTCGGGCGTTACCGGGTTGCGAGCGACTCCGGCGCGCTTCAGGAACTCGAGGTACATCGGGCGGCACCACGCCGGTGCCGGCACCGTGGCTTCGACGGGCTCGGCACAGAACACGACCTGCCCGGCGCCGACTTTGTTCACCGTCACGAGCGGCCGGCCCTCGGCATCCGACCGCAGGGCCTGAGCGCCCGATAGCTTGATGGTCGGCACCGGCATGGGCATCGAGGCGGAGGGCGATCTCTCACCCACGCGCTCGACGCCGGCGAGGTCCTTCAGCCGATCCGCCCGCGTCAGCTTGCGCGATGGATCGAAGCTGATATCGCCGGAGAAGTAGAGCGAGCCGCCCTTCTGCACGAAGGCCTTCAGCGCCGCGACGGCGTCGTCCGGAGGGCAGTACGGCACCGGGTACACGATCGCCCGCACGCCCTCTGGCAGCTTGCTGAGCTGGCTCTCGCCCAGCGTCGCGAAGTCCACCTGGCAGCCCATGAGCATATCCTCGCAGCGATGGATCGCGTCGAGAACCGCCATCCGATCGCCCCCGAAGCGGTGGCTGTCGGGGAGGACGAGGATGACCTCCGGCGTGCGATAGGTCGGCCGCAGGCGCGAGAAGGTGAAGGCCATCGCCCGCATGATCGACGCCGCCGGGCGCGGGACACTGTCCGCGTGGGTGATGCCGCAGGGGAAGATGCCCTCCATCGGATCGCGCCAGTGCCACGACGACAGCGCCGCCGCCCCGACGCCGAAGGCGTGGTGGACGAGGGAGGTGAAGCGCGCGTTGAACTTCTCGGGCGTGTCGCCCATGCCCCAAGGATCCTGCGTGGCGTAGGTCGGATGGTCCTTGGCGCCGCACTCGCCCTGGATGAGGGGCTTGCCGAGGATGCGCAGGTCGATGTCCTTCAGCTCGCGCGATTGCTCCTGCGGCGGGCCGTAGAAATGGCGATCGGAGAAGTCGAGCCCCGACGCGCAGGTCGGCGGATCGTAGCTGACCTCGCCCCAGCCGTAGCCCTGCAGGTTGCCCACCGACGCCATCCGCGCCGGGTCGCCCGACTGGATGGCCGCGCGATTGCCGTCGGCCCACCGCTGCTCGATGTCGGCGACGAAGAGGTACTCGTCCCGCGTGCGGAGGTCATCGAAGCGAGTTGTCGGCGCGACGGGCTTGACCTTGCCCAACTCCGGAGCATCGGCTCCCCACGCCTGGCGGAGGGCATCGGTGGTGCCGTATTTCGCCTTGAGCCAGTCGTTGAAGGGGCCGGTCATTCGCTCGTCGGTGATCCTGAAGGACGGCTCGTTGCAGATGTCCACCGTCATCCACGGGATGCCCTTGTACCGCTCGCCGACGGCCTTCGCCTTGGCCTCCTCGTCGAGGAGTTCGGACGCGACGGGCGTGGGGCTGAGGTTGGGCGCGTTGTAGAAGAGGATGCGATGCTTCTGGGCAAGCTGGATCATCGCGTCGCTCTGAGCCGCCTGCGTGGCTCCCTGCGTCGCGTCGCCCCACGGGACGAAGAGGCGCGAGAAGTGGAGGCCATAGTCCTGCATCATCGCGTAGTCGCGCTCGAAGGCCAGCGGCGAGCGGGCGGTATACGAGCCGTTCTGCCCCCAGTAAGTCTGGCAGCCGACGACGAACTTCGGTGTGTCGCCGAAGCTGAAGTACGGCCCCTTCTTCCCCACCGCGACGTCCGGACGGTCGGCTCGGTCGGACCAGATGACGACGGCGCCGTCCTCGCGATCGACGGGCTTGCCGCCCTCGAGGACCGTCGCGTGGAGAGTGTAGAAATCGGCCGCGTCGGGCGGGACCTTCCACTCGAAGCTCACCTGCTCGGACGCGCCGGGCTTCAGGGCGAGCGACTTGTCCTCTGAGAAGCTTGGCTTCTCTAAGAACGCGGGCGTGCTTTGCTTCGGGGCGAAGGCTTCCATGCGCACGACCACGGCCGCATCCTTCGCGCCGCGCCGCCAGTCGGAGTTGTTCACCGTCGTGAGGAGGCGAGCCGTGTCGCCGGGCTTGTAGGACGACATTTCGGCGCCCGTCTCGCGCAGGTACAGACCGCGGACGAGGGCGTCGGCGGTGTTCACGAAGACCTCGCGCGCGGTTGGGGTGTCGGCGAAGAGGTCGCGGTTGGTGGCGCCGAAGAACGCCCAGTTTGCGCCCTGATAGTATCCGGCGAAGGCGTGCATGATCGACCCGACCGGTCCCTGGAAGCGGCCGAAGCGGTCGACGCCGTCGAGGATCGGGACCAGGCGCAGGAGGTTCGGCCCGAAGCCGTGGCCGTTGTTGCCCAGCATCCCGACAGCCGCATAGCCCTCCACCGGGCCGTCGAGGCTGAGGCCCTCGGGTACGACGAACTGCCCGCCGGACGCCTTCGCCCCGCGCACGAACTCGAGCATGTGCGACGGATCGAAAACCGATATCTGCTGAGGCGTGGGCCACATCGCGTCGTTGATCGGGGCCGCCCGCGTGTTCATGCAGGGCGGCTGGATGCGCAGGTCGGATAGCGGGTCGCCCTGCACCGCGAGGTCGTCGATCTGGAAGCTGTGCGGCTTGTCGCGCGAGACGATGTCCAGGGCGACGCCGATCATGAACTCGGTGGCGTTCTCGGGGTGGAGGTGATCGCCATACCCGCCGCGGCCGACGCTCGGGTTGTCCTGCCAGTAGGAAAAGTCGGCGACGTTGAGGGTGTACTCCTTCCACTGCGTCGTCAGCGGGACGGCCGCCTTCCACCGCGAGCCGTCCTTCTCGTGCCACTCCATGTAGAAGACGGGAGTGTCGGCGTCGCCCCTGGCCCAGAAGCGGGTCACGGCCCACGGCTTCCCACCCGTCGCGGCCGGAGAGGGCAGCTTATCGGCCATGGGCATCACGGCCGTCGCCCACATATGCAGCGGGTTGACCGAGAACTCCAGCGCCCTGCCAGCGCCAGGTCGGCCCGGCACGAGGGCTAGACGCGGTGCTGTGCCGTCGGGGTCAGAGCCACGGCTCCATCCGCCGGGAGAACCTTCGCCGGCCATCGCCAGTCCGCCCGTGTTGAAATCCATCAGCGGCAGGATCGGCGTCGTCGGAGGCGGCAGATCTTTCGCCTTGTACCACTTGCCCTGATACTGGACGAGGAGGGTGTCGAAGGCATAGCCGCCGGTCGATAGGAACGCCCCGCCGTGGCGGAGGAAGTTCTGCAGCGAGCGGTTGGCGGCGGCCGGGAACGTCCCGCCGTAGGGCAGGACGAGGAGGTTGATGGGTGGAGGACCACCCGAAGGTCCCGAGCCTGTCGAGGGGCCCGCACCTCTCGGGCCGCGCAGGACGAAGCGGTTGGCCAACTGCGCGCCGGTCAGGTAGGTGACGCCATACCCGGCATCGCTCAGCCACTTGCCCAAACGATCGGGCGAGGAGGCGAAGCCATCCACTGGCAGGTTGTCGCGCAGGATCGCGGCCACGCCCTTCCTGCCGGCGACGATGGGCGTCGCCCGGAAGATGTCGGCGGCCTCAGCTTTCTCGCGCTCATCGGCTTTGAGAGCATCCTCATCGGCGACGGAGGCGTGGTACTCGGTGGCGGCATCGCCCTCCTCGAACTGGACGTCATCGAACCAGGCGGTGCCGTGGCCGTGGAAGACGAGGATCGCTTTGATCACCGACGTCCCGGCGGGGATCTTCATCGTCGACACCACGCGCCGCCACTCGGCGACGGTGCCGGTCAGGTGGTCCGAGCTGTCGCTGAAGCCGATGCGGTTGCCGGTCGCATCGAAGCAGCCGATGGAGCAATAGGCGCCATAGCCGTCGCGGACATTGTCGGCCTGGACGTAGACGCTGAAGGTATAGGTCCGGCCGGGGCCGGCGCCCTCGATCGACTGGGCGCACTGGTACCAGGTGACCTCAGCGCCGTCGGGGACGGTGAGTTGGTGGGAGTAGCGGCCGGTGCGGGCCTTCGTGTCGCTGACGGCGTTGATGCCGCCGGTCGGCATGTTGCCGGCGATCCAACCCTCGGCCATCGTGCCCGGGCCGATGGAGTCCTCGAAGCTGGAGTTGCGGGCCAGATTAGGCCCGGCAGCCAACAGCAATGAGGTCGTCAGCGCGCCCACCAGCAGCGCCCCTACAAGTCGGAGCTTACGCATTACGGCATCGTCTCCGTGGGACGCCGTTGGCGTCCCCTTACGGCTTGCCCAGCACAACGCGGTACTTGAAGGCCTGGTTCAGCAGCCGGTATGTCGTCCCTTTGGGGATGCCGAGGTCCAAGATCCCCGAGGCATCGCCCTCGACGGGGCGGCCATCCATGTCCACGCCCTCAAGGCGGGCGATGGTCTTCCCCGGCACGCCGAGAGCGGCCATGTTGAACGTGACCTCGAAGGGGTTCGACCCCGGCAGCGGGATGAGCCACCATTCGTCCCCGGTGTGAAGGAGGCGGAAGGCCCCGTTCGTCGAGACGGGGCCGAAGTCGATCATCTTCCCTTCCCCATTGAGGGCGGCCGTGGTCGCCGGGGGCGGAGTCAGGCTATACGTGATCTCGGCGATCGTGCCGCCTTCGCGGCTGACGTTGATGACACCGCCCTTGATGCGTGAGCCCTCGGCGTCGCCCAGGGGCAGGAGCCTACCCCCACCGTGCGTGGGATTGTAGAGGCCGTAGCGGACCTCGTTGGCGCCATCGCCGGCGTTGTCGGGCACGTCGAGGTTGATGTGTGCCTCATACTTGCCGGGCTTCTGGAAATCCTCGACCGGCAGGTCGCAGCTCCCCTGGAAGAGGATGTGCTCGCCGCCTTCGCCAGTTGGGTGATCGGCGTGGACGAAGACGACCTCGCCCACCGGCAGCGGGGATAGGACTTCCCACTCGACATCGATGGTGACGTGACGGCCGTTGACATGACCGCCGATCACATGGGTGCGGACCGGGGCGCGACCGCCGACGTCATTGAAGGAAGGGCGAGCGTCGACGTAGAGCACGCCCGGCGAGGTGGCCATGCGCGCTGCCACACCATCGCGGAGGGTGATCTGTGAGGTGAGGCCGCCGGCCTTCGCGATGAAGCCGTACTGGGGCAGCGTCACGCCCTCGACCTGCCAGGGCGTCGTCCCGCGATTGGCCCAGACCTGGCCACCGTCGGAGAAGCTGGTGTGCTGGCGATGGATGTCGTCGCCGACGAACTCATGGCTCTCCAGCGACGCCCGGCCGAGGCGGTCGCAGATGTCGTGGAGCAGATAGTACGTGACGACCGTGCCGCGATTGCAGGGGCCGTCGCACATGGGGTTGCGCCCGCCGAGGATAGTGGTGCAGAGGTAGTCATCGGTGCCCCACTGGTGGTCCTCGCGCGTGTCATACCGCGAGCCAAGGCCCCCGGCGAGGAGGATGAAGCTGCCGTGCGAGGCCATGTCATGCCAGGGGACGCGCTCGGAGTCGGTGAGGTTCTGCGTCCACGTATTGGCGGCGAAGCCGTCGGCCTCGCCCGCATCGAGATGGCCGATGAGACCGTCGTGGCCGGCCTCGCTGATGGTCGGGGAGTTGTCGCCCAGGATCTCGCGGATGCGGTCGAAGGCGTGCCCCCACGCCTCACCGCACTGGACCTTGGTGTAGAAGCGCCCCGACTGGTCGTAGTAATCGAGCAGCGGGATGGCCGAGAAGACGTCGACGAAATAGCCCGTCGCGCCGATGTTGTCGTGGACGTGCTTAAGGTTGTTCTCGAGCCACGGCATGAAGCCGTGGGGCAGCCAACGGTAGCTCTGGGCCCCGGGGCCGGGGTTCCACCAGGCCCACTGCGGCTTACCGTCGCCGTTGAAGATGATGTGGCTATAGCTGAAGCCCGTGGCGTCCGGGTAGAAGTCGATGTAGTTGTCGTGGAGGGCGAAGAGCATGCCCGCGGCCTTGGCGGCGCTGACCATGTCCTTGAACTCGGCGGGCGTGCCTCCGTTGGGCGAGGGCGGGTAAATGTCCGGCAGGCGGTAGTCATAGCCCCATCGCTGCCAGACGTGCTGGAGGTAGAGGGCGTCGTTGAGGCCATACGCCCCGGCGCGGCGGAGGTCCTGGGCGTCCGTCTCATACTCGCCGCCCCACTGGTCGATGACCATGCGGCCGAGGAGCTTCTGATGACCCGAGGCAGCCTTGTACCCGGCGAGGTCGCGGAAGGCGCGGGCCCCGGCGAAGGCGCCGTGGTCGGACGGGATGAGCGTGACCGTGCAGTCGTGGTGCGTCACGAGCGAGCATCGCTGCTCGGCTGGCGCCCACTGGAATTCATCTGGCTGGATGCTGCACGCCTGGGTGAGGCTGAGGCCAGGCGACCCTGCGGGTCCGCCGCCGTCGAAGTCGGCACCGGCATGACGGGTGCTGAGCTGGAAGCCGCTGGCCGTGATGTCGATGGGCCCCTTCGGCACGATGACATTGCCGAAGCCCGCGTAGAGGCGGCGGACCCTGGCCGACGCGCGGCCTAGGTAGAGCTTGGTGAACCTTGGCTCGCCGTTGAGGGCACGAGTGACGCCGGGCATCGAGAACGCCAGGCGGAGGCCGCCCTTCTCGGCCCAGACGCGGACCTGGACGTTGATGTGCTGATCCTGCCGCGAGAGGGCGTAGTCGTAGACGAGGCCACCACCTTTCGCGGGCGAGACCTTCCAGCTATCGACGGTCATCTCGCTGCGCCAGTCGCCGAGGGGTGTGCCGTCGACCTCGATCTTGTAGCCGTCGAAGGTCAGAGCTTTGGTACCTTCACCAGCGAAGGCGATGGCGCTATCGATGAGGCCGGTGGGGCCGTCGATGATGGACGCGCCGAGCTTGCCCGCCGGGCTATCCAGGAGCCAGCCTGCCTTGCCGGGCTTGCCGGTAAGAGCAGCCTGAGCGGCGGAGGCGGCCTTCTGGCGAAGGGCGGCATCGGTCCCAACGGCGGTATGCTTGAGGCGGCTTTCGGTGACGAGGGTGGGATCGCCCCAGAAGGACGAGTCGCAGGTCGTGTTGTTGGCGGGACCGGGTCCCTGCCAGAGACGGAGGACGATCGACTTGCCCCGGAAGGCGCTGAGGTCGACGTCGGCAGCCTCCCAGCTCTTGGCGCCGGAGAAGCGGCGGAAAAGCTCGCGGAAATCGTCGGTGCCCTGGACGGACGCGTAGATGCGGAAGTCGACGCCGTCGCTGAGGCCCTCGGCCGGGGCGCTATCGCGGATGGCTGTCCAGAACCGCAGCGAAACCTTTTCGTTCGGCAGCGTCACCGGGATGTCGAGCCACAGATTGCCCCAGCCGGTCCGCCACGGCTCGTGCATGCCGATGCAGTTTTTGTAGCCGCCGCGGTCGGCGGGCTGGACGATGACCGTCGCGCCCGTCGTCGGGTCGTTGCCCTGGAAGCCCACGGAGATCGTGTGGGGCGCCTGGTCGCCGACCTGCTGAATCGCCCGCCAGCAGGGATGGTTCTCCAGGGCGATCGCGCCACCGGGCGGGAGGATCAGGGCCTTCTCCGGCTTCGCATCGGCCCAGGGCTCATGGTAGCCGATCGCGTCGGCGACCTTCACGAGGAGGATCGGGTGGGCCGCAAAGAGTTGGTCATGCCCGCTGACGGTGAAATCGGCGAAGGCGTGGATCGGGTAGAAGAGACCGTAGCTGTGGGGGCCGGGGGTGACGGAGAAGGTGAGGGTGGCGTCCTTGCCCGCGTCGACGGTGAAGGGTTGGGTGGCAGGCGCCTGGACCGTCCAGTCATCCGTGACCTTAACGGTGACCTTCCCGGTCGCGGCCGCCGCGGCTTTGTTGTGGACGACGACGCTGACGGCGAGGGGCTTGCCGAGAGCTTTGATCTCCCCGATGTCGCCGATCGATACGGTCACTCCGCCGGCGGTATCTTCCGGAGGATAGAACGCCCAAGCCGAGGACACTGCCAAAGCCGCAAGCAACGCCGCTGCTGATCCTAATCGCACTGGTCAGGCCTCCAGGGGTGAGCGTAAGCGCCCAAGGACCGCTTACCGAGCGGGCGTCTTGGACGCGGGCTCCTCTGGAACATACTCCATGAAGCGGTAGGGCGTCAGCCAGGTCGAGAAGAAACTCTGGTCGGGGAGCCTCGGATACTTCGCACCGAAGTAGTAGTTGAAGATGGTGCGGAAGCTGTTGACGGGGATAATCGAGGGGTACAGCGCCTGCTCGCCGCCGACCATCTGTCCGGCGTTCCCCGCGAAGAGGAACAGGATCGGGTGGGCCGCGAACAGGAACGGATGTATCGGAACCAGGGTCCAGTCTATTCGGGACGGTTGCTGTTCATCCATGGGCGTCTACCGCAGCTGCCTCCCCCCGAAGGCAATACCGCGGATGCCTGCCGTTCAGGGCCCTCCCCCGGGCTGCGGCATCCGGAACACAAGACAGCCTAGTCCTCGTCCTGAGCATCCTCGTCCGTCCGCTTGCGGCGGAAGGGCGCGGTCACTCGTTTCCAGTACATCCTCAGGACGAACAGGCCGCCGAGGATGCTGCCGATGGCCAGTTGCAGAAGGTAGCTGCCAGTTCCGGGGTCGATGTAGGCGTGAGCCGGCGCCTCGGACGCCATCAGAACGCCCACGAACAGGATCATAAGCCAGATCCAGCTTTGCCGGTTGGACACTTCGTACCGCCTCCGTGCGATGAACGATGATTGCAGTGTGCCAGGCGCTACTGCCCCGCGGCCGGTAGGTAGTGTACGAACTTGTACGGCGTCGACCAGCAGGAGAAGAAGCTGTTGTCGGGCAGGAGTTTGAAGTTGGCTCCGAGATAGGTGTTGAAAATCACCCGGAAAGTATTCACCGGGGTGATGGTCGGGTAGACCCGGCCGGCCGGCGCGCCGGGCAGGTAGTACGCGTTCAGGATGCTCATCCGCTCGTGCAGGTCGGTCTTGGACGCGTCCTCGAAGTTCAGCCTGCTGCCGGGGCCGTGGTCGCCCTGGATGACGATGACCGGCGGCCGCGGCGAGGACTTCAAGATTCTATCAAGGATCGCCGGCATCCGGCTATTGATGAAGAGCACCTGCTCGCGGTAGGCCGCGACGTAGTCACCCGCTTGCCCCGAGGATACACCATCGCCGAAGCCCCAGTCCATGCGCAACCCCTTGCCCCCGGTGCGGTTGAAGACGAAGGGCGGGTGCGGGCACATGATGTGGACAAACACGAACATCGGCCGATGTCCCTCGGGCTTGAGGCCGAGGTCGGCCAGTTGGGCCAGGGTGCGGTTGCGGTCGACTTCGGCCGGATCCAGGCGGCGGCGAATCGACTTGGGCAGCTTCACCTTGGCGAAGACTGCGCGAATCGGCGTCGTGCCCGCGAGGAGAAGCTCGAAGGATTCCGCCTCGCCATGGCCGGAGACGTAGATGTCGGCGCTGATCTGGCGGCGTCCCACGAAGGCCGAGGGGAAGTTCACGATCGTGTACCCCGCCGACCGGAAGAGCCTGCACACCTCGCTGTCGCGCATCAGAGAGAAGAGCGGCAGACGCACCCGCGAGTTCTCGCCCGGCGACTGGTCGAGAAAGTCGAGATACTCCATGTTCAGCGACGAGGAGAGCGAAAGCATCGTCTGGGCGTAGTTCGAGCGCGCGCGGGGCGCTACGTAGAAGCCTTTGCGCGCGAGGTAGCCGTTGAAATCGCTGACGTCCTCGTTGAAGATGTCCTTGAGGATGTCCGCCCGGCCGTAGCCGTCGAGGATGATGTAGTAAACGTCGGGAAGCTGCCCGCCCGCCGGGGCTATGACCTTCGATTCCTGCTGGTGCGGCAGGGCGGCGATGGCACGGTTGCCCGTCATCGAGGACGCGTGAATCTGGAAGAGGACCACGACGACGAGGACTGCCCCGGCAAAATTGAGCGCGCCCGTGGCGGCATCGGCGTTGTAGCGGCCCTTGAGCACGAGCAGGAGCAGCACGATCAGCGCCGCTGCCCACACGATCGAGGTGTTGATGTTGGCGAGATGGTGGATGCCGTCGCCAAGGCGCGAGTAGGAGAAGAAGAGCAGGAGGAAGACAGTCAAGCCCAGGGCCGCGCGCTGGAAGTTCTTGCCCGCCGCGCGGAGGATGCCCATCGCGATGACGGTGAGGCCGACCGTGATGGCGAGGGGGCGCAGCATCTCGCCGAGCATGAAGCCGCCCTCGGTCTTGGCGTAGATGAAAAGCACCGGATGCGCCGCGAAGAAGAGCGGGTGCACCGGCACCTGGGGCTTGCTCTTGATCTCGGCTGGCTGCGGCTTATCTGCTGCCACTTAGCGCTTCCTCATGAGGTAGACCACTCGGTCGGAGTCGCTGACCCTCTCCTGCGTCTCGATCTCGAAATAGCCGGCGAAGTCGGCCTCGAAGTCGGCCTGCGTATAGCGGTCGAAGACGTCCTCGCGGCTGCGGAGGAGGCGCTTCACCTGCGGATCGGACTTGGGCACGAACTCGACGATCAGCGACCGGCAGAGGCGGCTGAAGAACCCCGCCACCATCGGCAGCGGCACATTGTTGGCGATCGCCAGGTGATGGACCAGCGCGAGCGCCATCACCACATCCGCCGGCCCGCGATCGGCCAGGGAATCGCGCTCGCCATGCGCCCAGCCGAGGGCCGGGCTGGGATTCGTCAGATCGATCACCAGCGGGAGGAGATCTTCGCCGGACTTCTTGACCCGCTCGCGGTACATGATGTCAACGCACGCTGGGTCCACATCGGACGCCACAACGACCTTCGCGCCCTTCTCGAGAGCCAGGGCGCTGAAGAGGCCCGTATTGGCGCCAAGGTCCCAGACGACGGCTGGCGCAGAAAGTTCCAGAAAGCGGCCGACGATCTGCCGCTTGTGCTCGATGCCCGCGTCGGAGTAGGAGTTGTCCTGATAGTAGTTCGCCCAGACGGTCTTGGGCGGCTCCCATTGCAGAGCCTTCGTCGCGTTCTGCAGGGATTCGACGACAGCGAGGAGGGCGCCCTTGGACATTCCGCGGCCGACGGACTCCTTCATCTCCCCGGAATCCTCATACTTCCTCTGCGCCCGGGAGTGGAGGTGAAGGTGGATGAGCAGCGCGGGCTTCAGCTTCGTCCGGCGCGGCAGGAGGCCGGCCACGAGGTCGAGAGGCAGGCCATCGATGAAGGCGCGGAGAAGCTGGGTGGTCCGCACATCGTGGTAGCTCATGAGCGCGAGCGGGGCGAGGAAATGCTGGCAAAACTGGCGGTAGGCGACCCAGGGGCGTCCCTCCTCGACGGTCTCGAAGGAGAGGGTGTCGATGAGGACGGGCTTGCCGTGGTGGAACTGGATGTTGTAGGCGCTGGCGTCCTTGAGCGACATCCCGAACTTGAGGGCGCGGCGTTGGATGCGGAGGGTGGCGAGGGCGGCGTCCTGAAGCTGGTGGAAGCACCACTCGTAGGGGTAGGAGATGAAGGGCACTCGCTCGGGGCGGAGGATATTGTACGCGCCCTCGGCCTCTTCCCCATCGACCGTGACCTCTTCATGCGGGACGAGGAGGCCCTTGCCGACCAGGTCCTCGTAGAGGCCCGAGGTCATCAACTGGTCGTAGTGGGGCGCGTAAACGGCGTTCACGCGGCGGTAAAGGACCCCTTCGCGGAGGAAAAGAGAGCCGCTGGGATCGCGAAAGGAGCTACGCAGGGCGTTCTCGGTCATAGGCCTGTCATCTCAGGCCGCAGAGGGGTGAAATCGCGACGAACACGACCACTCCCACAGGGCTACGCGAAGCCTGCCTGACAGGAGACCTTCCCGGCCCGCCCAGGCAGCTCCGCGCTGACTACAGAATAGGCGTCCAG
Source organism: Armatimonadota bacterium (assembly GCA_003170595.1). GTDB lineage: Bacteria > Armatimonadota > Zipacnadia > Zipacnadales > FEN-943 > FEN-943. Next base: position 31,901 of record PMZA01000182.1, on the reverse strand, counting down.
GGCGCCTTCCTGCAAGGCAGATTCGGCCAACTCGCCTAGCGTGACGAAGGCGAAGCCCTCGTCCTGCAGCGTGGCGATGAGGCTGCCGAAGGTGTCCGCCCAGCGCGCGCCCTCAATCTCGGTGTGGCCGGTGTAGACATGGACCGGGGCCCCAGCCGGCGTCGATCCGCGTGGGCCGGCCGGCCGGCGGATCAGATCGGCGAGGTAATCCATCGGCGCGCGGGCCCTCAGATCGGAGCGGCCGATGATCTCATCGAGGGTCGGCAGAGTCGTCGGTATCTGCACGACCCTGAGCGCCCGCCCCTCGACGAGCGGGAGGAAGGGCTTCCACCCGCGGGTGTCGGCCGAGTAGGTGAGGCCCTGCTCCTCCTCGGCGAGGAGGCTGCGGTCGGTGGCCTGCCATCCCGGCGCCGCGAAGGCCTCGCACTTGCGCCCCATCACCCGCTCGAAGGCGCGGCAGGCGAGGTCAAGCTCGTGGCGCGTGCGCTCCATGTCCCAGCGGGAAAGCTGGTCGTGCCAGGTAATGTGGTTCCAGCCGTGCGGGATGACCTCATGCCCGGCGGCCTCGGCGTCGCGCATGGGCTGGGGATGACCCGAGGCGATCGGCGGCGCGGACAGGAGCGTGCCGTACAGCTTCGTGCGGAAGCTGACGGAGAGGGCCTTGCGGGTGCGCCACATCTTGCCCAGGAAACCCCGTTGGCGGAAGACCCGCCAGATGGCCTTCCCCGAGCAATCCGGCCCCATGGCGCAGCAGAAGGTGGCCTTGACCTGCGCCCGGTCGAGGACGCGAAGGAGCCTGGGCACGCCGTCCAGGTAGCCCTGGAGGGTGTCCACATCGATCTTGAGAGCGATTCGTGGGCCGGTCTGCGTCATGACAGCCGGACTACTCGCCCGCGCTAGACTTGGCGGGCTTGAAGTAGTCGATGGTCGCCTTCAGCCCTTCCTCGAGCGTCACATCGGCGCTGACGCCCAGGAGCCGGTGCATCTTCGTCACGTCGGGAACGCGGCGCGGCACGTCCTCGTAGCTGTTGCCGTAGATCTGCTCCTGCGGCACGTAGTGGATCTCGGACTTGGAGCCCGACAGCCGTACGACCGCCTCGGCGATGTCCTTGATCGGGATCTCGAGGTCGTTGCCGATGTTGCAGATCTCGCCGATGGCCTCATCGCGCAGGCCGGCCTCGACCGTCGCCTTGATGGCATCGGTGACGTAAGTGAAGCAGCGGGTCTGCATGCCGTCGCCGACTACGGTGATCGGGTCGTCGCGGAGGGCCTGGCCGAGGAAGATGGTGATGACACGGCCGCGGTCGAGGGCATCGAGGCGCGGGCCGTAGACGTTGAAGTAGCGGACCACGGTCACTGGCAGCCCCATCTTGTGGTAGCCGAAGCAGAAGTGCTCGCCGGCGGCCTTGGACGTCGAGTAGCACCAGCGGTCGATGCGCGTCGAGCCGAGCACGCGGTCGTCGTCTTCCGCCCAGGGGACCTTGGGGTTGCGCCCGTAGACCTCGCTCGTCGAGGTGAAGACCACGCGCTTGCCGTACTTATAGGCCGCGCGGAGGACGGTCTGGGTGCCGTTGATGTTGATGTTGAGCACGTTGTAGGGGTCGTCCACGTAGAACTCGACGCCGACGACGGCCGCCATGTGGTAGACGACATCGGCCTGGCTGACCAGGGAGTCGACCATGGCATCGTTGAGGACCGAGTCGCGGACGTAGACGAAGTTGGGGTTGTTGAAGTTGTGCTGGACCTTGGCGATGGAGCCCAGGTCCATGCAGATGACCTGGTCGCCACGGGCCAGGAAAGTGTCGCCGAGATGTGAGCCGAGGAACCCGGCGCCTCCGGTGATAAGAATCTTCACTGCTATCGCCTCCAGAAAATGTACTTAGGCTGATGCCAGAAGAAACGCAGGGCCAGCACGCCGCCCCTCACAAACAAAGGCCCACCACGCATCCACCCCCGTGCGGACCTGCGGTCCGCTTACCTGAAGGGTGCGACTACTGCTGCGACGCAAAGTGTCACGGACGCCGCCCCACAGTGCCTCGCCGCGTCCCCGCTTGTCATCCTGAGGGAGGCGGTTTCTGCCGACCGAAGGATCTCCTTTCTTCGACAAGCTCCCGGCCACCCGGGACGCCCACCTGCCCTGCGAAAAAAGGAGATCCTTCGTCAGCAACAGAGACCGTTGCTTCCTCAGGATGACAGCCAAAGGCAACGCGCAAGGCGGGCAAATCGGGTCGGATCCGGTAGGACGCAAACTACGCGTCCTCACGTATGCGGCCCCTCCGAAAACCGTCACGCCGTACCGAGAAGATCGCCAGGCTTCAGCCCGTGGCGCTCGGCAAAGTGAACTCCCGAAAGCTCTTCCTCACCCTCAAGCTGGATGCGGCGGACGAGTAATCCACCCTCGCCAGTTGCCACCTGAAACCCTTCGTCGCAGCACGTCACAATCGACCCCGGCGGCGGCGGATCAGGCAGCAGCCTCCCCGGCACCGGCAGCACGTCCCAGAGCAAAAGCTTCTTCCCCCGGCACGACACGAACGCGCCGGGATAGGGATGGGTCACCGCGCGGACGAGGTTGTCGATCCTCTGGCACGGCCAGTCCCACTCGAAGCGGCCGTCCTCGGGTCCGCGGCGTCCATAGTAACTCGCCCAGGCCGTATCCTGAACCACCCGCGGCGCTTTCCCCTCGCGCAAGAGCGGCCACGCAGCACGCAGGACGTCCAGCCCGGCGGGCGCCATCTTACGGTACAGGTCCATCGCCGTGTCGCGGCTTTCGATGGGGATGAAGGCCTGGCCAACGATGTCGCCGGCGTCGGCCTTCTCCACCATATAGTGCAGGGTCATGCCGGTGCGCGTCTCGCCGTTGACCAGGACCCAGTTCACCGGCGCGCGGCCGCGATAGGACGGCAGGAGCGAGCCGTGGAGGTTGAGGGCGCCGCCCGGCGGTATGCCGAGGATCTCCCGCCCGACCATGTTGCGATAGTAGAAGCTGAAGATGAAGGCGGGCTCGAGGTCGCGAATCTGCTGGACGGTCGCGGGGTCGCTGAGGTTCTCAGTTGTGTGGACCGGCACACCGGCGGCGCGGGCCTTCTCGGCCACCGAGGGCCACCAGATCTCCTCGCCGGGGGAATCCTCGTGCGTGAAGACGGCGACGACCTCGTCGTCGGTCTCATCCAGGAAGTAGCTCAGGCCCATATGGCCGACGAGCTGATAGGCCAGACAAAGGATGCGCATGGTTCCCCTTTGCGGAAAAGCGGGCCGGATTCGCCCTTCGACGCGGCGACGCTTTGCGTCGCACGCGCTCAGGGCGGATGCGGCCCCTCCTAAAGACGGCTACACGGCCGCGGTCTCGTGCTGGGCCACGGGTTCGGTGGTGACGACTTCTCGCACCAAGAACCGCGGCCGGCCACGCGTCTCGTCGTAGATGCGGACGAGGTACTCACCGATGAGGCCGATGGCGAAAATCTGCACGCCGACGAAGAAGAAGAGGATCGCGAACAACGTGAAGACGCCCTCGACTTCCGGGCCGACGACGAAGCGGCGGATGATGAGATAGACGGCCAGGGCCAGCCCGAACATGGCGACGCCGAGGCCCCCGATGCTGACCCAGTGCAGCGGGAGGGTGGTGATGCCCGTCATGAGGTCCAGGTTGAGCCGCCACAGTCGCGCCCAGGAATACTTGGTCTTGCCGGCCATGCGCTCGGAGTGGCCGACCTCGATCTCAGTCACGCGCTTGGCGAAGGTGTTGGCGAGCACCGGCAGGTATACCCGCCGCTCGGGGCAGGCGTTCATGGCGTCGACGACCTGCCGCGAGTAGGCCCGTAGCATGCACCCGTAGTCGTGCAGGTAGTGCCCCGTCGCCTGGCCGACGACGCGGTTCATCATCCACGAGGCCGTCCGGCGGGTGAGGGGGTCATGGCGATCCTTCCGCCACCCGGCGACCACGTCGTAGCCCTCGTTGACCTTGGCCACGAGCTTGGGTATGTCGACAGGGAGGTTCTGGAGGTCGGCGTCCATGGTGACGATGACCACGCCCTCGGAATGCTCGAGGCCGGCCATCAAGGCGGCGTGCTGGCCGGAGTTGACGGCCAGGTCCACCACCTTGACCGTCGCGAACTCGCTGCGGAAGGCGCGGAGCATCTCACCCGAGCGGTCGCGGCTGCCGTCGTTGACGAAAACATACTCGACGGGCGTCGGGTACGAGGGGCCGGCGTGCTCCATGGCCGCGAAAAGCTGCGGCAGGGCAGCCTCCTCGTTGTACACGGGCACGACGATGCTCACAGCCGGCCGATCAGACGGCATGGGCTTGCACAACCTCCCGCACCGCGTCGCATACATAGGTGAGATCGTCGTCGGTCATATCGGCGAAAAGCGGCAGGCTGACCACGCGGTCCGAGGCCCAGAGAGCCTCCGGGAAGTCGCCGGGCTTGCAGCCAAGCTCGCGCTCGTAGAAGGGCTGGACGTGCAGGCTCAGATAATGCAGGCCCGTCGCGATGTTGCGCTCGCGCAGAGCCGCCCGGAAGGCCGGCCGGTCGAAGTCGAGCTTGTCGAGATTCAGCTTGATCACATACAGGTGCCAGGCATGCACGCACCCGGCGGGCGTCGGCGGCGGCAGGTAGAGCAGGTCGCCGTCGAGGTCGGCCAGGGCCTCGTGGTACATTCGGGCCAGGCGCTCGCGCTTGCGGCGCAGGTCCTCGGCGCGGACGATCTGATGCAGGCCGATGGCGGCCTGGATGTCGAGCATATTGTACTTGAAACCGAGCGCCGCGACCTCATACTCGGCGGTCCCAGTTGCACGGGCGCGGGCTCCCCGGGTGACGCCGTGGAAGCCCAGGAGGCGGGCGGTGTCGGCGATGGCTGGGTCGCGGGTGACGAGGGCCCCGCCCTCGCCGGTGGTGATGGGCTTCGTTGGGTGGAAGCTGAAGCACCCGGCGACGCCGAGGAGGCCGGCTTTGCCCTGAGGGCAGGCGGATCCCAGGGCGTGGGCCGCGTCCTCGATGACGGCAAGATCGTGCTCGACGGCGAGGGCCCCAAGCTTGCCCATGTCGCAGGTGAGGCCCGCGAAGTGGACCGGCAGCATCCCTCTCGTGCGCTCGGTCACCGCCGCTTCGGCCAGGTCGGCGTTCATGTTCAGCGTGTCGCGATCGATGTCGACGAAGACGGGCTTCGCGCCGGCGAGCATGATCATGTTGCTCGTCGCAGGCCAGGTGAGAGGCGTGGTGAGGACCTCATCGCCGGGGCCGAGACCCGCGGCGAGGACGGCCAGATGGAGGGCTGCCGTGCCCGAGTTGACCGCGACGACATTGATGTCGCCGGCGCCCTGCGCACCGGCGCCGAGGTAATCCGCTATCGCAGCCTCAAACTTCTCCGTGCGCGGGCCGGTGGTGAGCCAGCCAGAGCGCATGGCGGCCACGACCTCGGATATCTCATCCTCGGTTATGGAGGGGCGGCTGAAGGGCAGTATGTCGTCGCGCATGATCGCGTTCTCCGATGAGCAAGAAAGGCCGCCCTGCGACTGCATTCTACGGGCGTCCTCTGTAGGGCGGGGGTTTATCCCCCGCCGCGCCTTTTCCATCCATCGGCGCGGGATAAACCCGCGCCCTACAGCAAGCCAAGCCCGCGTCGAGTCCGGCCCGTTCTCCTTAGCGCTGGGGCATGAGCAGCATCGGCGGCCCCGTCACGGCCTCGACGGGCCAGGGCTTTAGACCCGTCACCTGGAAGAAGGTCTCGTTGCCCGCCAGGACGATCGTGCTGTTGGCGGCGATCGGGCGGAAGACGCCGAGCGCACTTATCTTCGCCCAGTCCTCCGTCATGACGGTGGTGAGGAGCGGGCCCTCAGCAGCCAGGCGGGTCAGGCTATCCGTCCCCTTCAAGAACCAGGCGCTCTGATCGCCGACGGTGCTGCCGAACATCAGCTCGTCGTGGTCGTCGACCAGGGCGGCGCGGCGCTGCAGATAGAACCCGAGGCTCTGGTTGTAGTCGCGATACTCCGCCACGCGCACTTGCGGCGGCAGCGGATTCGGCAGAGCCATCGCCATGACCCCTACGCGCCGGTACTTGGCGATGACCGGCACCCCCCCCAGCAGCGGCGGGAGGATCATGATGAGCACCAGCCCGGCCGTCACTCTGATGATCCTGGGCTTCACGGCGCTCACTAGCAGCATGAGCGCGCTCAGGGCGAGGGCGACCTGCATGGCGATGATGATGCTCCCGAACTGGTCGAGCGGCACATCGTGCTGCTTGTGACCATACTTCTCCAGCATCGGAATCGCCGCGGCGAAGACGATGCCCATGAAGGCCACCGACACGCGCGCCCAGAGCCTGGTGAGCCCGCCGCGGTTGAGATACCACGCCGTCAGCAGCGCGAAGGCCGGGTAGGCGGGCAAGATGTAAGTGATCAGCTTGCAGGCGCTGCAACTGAAGAAGCCGACGACGATCGCGACCCAGAGGAAGAGGAAGAGGATCGCGCCGGGAGCGGCCTTCGATTCTCCCTCCGGCTCAGTCGAGGTCGTGGTCGATCCACCGGCGCTGGCAGCGTCAGGCGTGCGACGGAAGAGCTTGACGTCGCCCCAGCCCTCGCGGGCGCCGCTGAACAACCCGCCGATGCCGAGAAGCGCCCAGGCGCCCAGACCCGCCGGTAGGATCGGGAAGAAGAACCAGAACGCCTTCACATGCTCGGCGCTCGCGCCGGTGAAACGCTGCAGGTGCTGCACCACGAAGAAGAAGTGGGCGAACTCGGGGTTACGCATGCTGACGGCCACGAACCACGGCACCGCCACGACCGCGAAAGCCGCCAGCGCCGGTGGCCAGAACGTCATCTTCAGGGCCGCCCAGTCGCGCCGGAGGATGGTGAAGGCAAGGATCAGCGCGCCGCTGAGCACGATCGCCACCGGCCCCTTGGTCATCGTCGCCAGGCCCAGGCACACCCACGACAGCGTGACCCAGCCCTTCTTCGCCTTGCCCGGTGGCGAGGAAAAGGCGAGGTACCACGCCGCCCACGAGCTTGCCAGGAAGAGGCTGAAGGGTCCGTCGATCGTCAGCANNGCGCCAACCCGAGCGGCACCATCGCCGTCAGGTAGATCCATCCGCCCAGTATTCCCGTGCGGCGGTCGAGTATCCGCGCGCCGAGGCCCATCGTCACCATCAGCGTCGCCAAACCCGCGAGGCCCACGACCAACCGCGCCGCGGCCACGTTGCGCCCCAAGACCCCCATCGACCCCGCGACCATCCAGTAGAACAGCGGCGGCTTCTCGAAATAGTCGACATAGTCGAGCTTCGGGGTGAGCCAGTCGCCGGTCTCCAGCATCTCCCGCGGGGTCTCGGCATATCGCCCCTCGTCCGGATCGAGCAGGTTGTGGCCGCCCAGCCGCGTCAGATACACCAGCACGGCGAGGACGATCACCGCCCACCAGAGGAGCCTGAGCCTCGCGTCAGATTGTCGTAGTCCGTTCGTTGCCATAGTCAGGAACCGTTAGTTACTCTCGCCGGGCGTCAGCAGCGTCACGCTGAAGGCTCCCGGCACTTCCTTCTGCACCACTTCGCGGATCGCCGGAAGGAGTTTCCCGAGGCTCACACTCAGCCTCGGCGCCCGACATTGAACCGCGTACGTCCCCTCGTCAAGCTGTCGCAGGCACGTCGCCGCCAGAACCGGCGCCCAGAGACCCCGCTCGCGCAGGCGGTCGTTGATCCGCTGCCAGAGGGCCTCGGTCTCCTCCCCTATCCCCTGCGCCTCGAGAGCCTTCCGCCGGCGTTGCCGAAGTTCCGCGACGTGCGCCTCATCCGCCAGCCTCAGCCTCTCGGTCTCGGCGGCGACATCGACCTCCGTGGGCGTCACAGGTGGGGCCTGCTCGGCCTCTGCCACCCGCACGAACCCTTGCGTGATCGCACGGTAAAGCCAACCGCCGGGATTGCGTATCGCAGCCCCGGCCGCCTGGTAGGCAATCAGCGAACGAATCGCCTCTTCACACACAGCGTACCCATAGGACGAAGCAAGCTTCGCGGCGGTTCCGGGCGAGACACCGTGGGCGACCAGCGTCAGGGCGGTAGGTTGCCCCTGCCTTTCCTCAACGGAAGAGTCACCACCATGGGGTGGTGAAGTATGAATCTTTTCTCTTGTGAATCCTTGACCCACGAATCCGTGGGCTATCGGAGCCTCGGGCTTGCCGGTATCGGGCGATTCCCTCAACGGCCTTTTGACCGCCGGGGGTGCCACAGGTTTCGTCCTCGGCGGCGACGGCGGCGACGCCTCACGGGCCCGAACCGGCGCATCGGCCGGCGAAGCGGCCGCCCAGAACATGTGGTCATCGGGGAAGCGGTAGACATTCCCCCGCCCGCGCTTCTCGATGCGCACCAGCCCGGCTGCTACGATGTCGCGGAGGTGACGACGGATAGTCTCCTCCGAGCAGTCCCGGTCGCGTGCCAGGGTTCGCATGCTCGGCCAGCAGTACGTCCGCCGCCCGAAGCAGTAGTGCCGCAGCACGCAGTAGGTGCGGAAAGCACCGTCCCCGAGGTCCGGATGGCAGGCTACCTCGAGGGGCACAGCAACAAAACCACCACGCGACGACGCAAGCGCCGCGCCCTTCCCGGACGATCTGGCTACAGCCATGGGAAACCCTCCGCTGTAGCCGCCCAACTAGTTGACAACAAAAATCCTACATGCTACATTTTCAGCGTCTAAATGTAGCTATACCCAGGGGTCCTCGCAAACCCAGTTGGGCGGCTTGTTATGGTGACCTACGGTTGCAGCCGTAGGTCGCTTTCTTTTTGGGGTGCTGATCTAGGTCCCGCTCTTGCCCTCCCGGCGCAAGCCTTCAGGCCTCACAAATCGCACGAACTCCGCACTCCCCACCTGCTCCGCAATCTTCGGGTCACACGTCCACAGCTCGGCGTCGCTTTGCATCGCCGTGAGGATGTAGCAGGCGTCGTAGGCCGAGGCGACGTTCATCCCGACCATCACCTCGCGCCACATCTCCATCGCGTGCGCCTCGACGTCGTAGAGCTGGACCGGCAGGTCGAGCAGATAGTCGAGCGCGTCGGTCGCCTGCTCGCGATCGAGCCCGCCGCCGTCCATCGAGGCGAGCCGCCCGAGCGCGTTGGTAACATCCAGCACCCACGATCGCGGGGCGAGTATCACGCGCTCCTCCGCGATCCAGTTGGTCCAGAAATCGCGCACCTCGGCGCGAAGAGCGCCAGGTAACACGAGACTGAGGGCGAAGCTTGCGTCAATGCACGCCGGCCGCACGCTCTTCACGCCCCATCCTGATCAGATCTGCGATGTCCTGGGAGGAGAACTCCCGGTTCGTGGTGCCGCTGATTTCGCCGCTGATTCTGTCGAGCTGCTGTATCACGACCTCGGGTGGGCGACGACGATTCCGCCTGGCCTCACGCTCGACCATCCACCGGCGGAGGTCTTCGCGGCGCACGAGCCAGAACCATCCGGCACGGCGCGCAGGCAAGCGGCCGTTGCGCAGCCAGCGATACACGGTCTTGGCTGATACACCGAGATACTGGGCGATCTCACCAACGCTGAGAGATTCCTCGAGGTCTTGTATCATAGATTCCATCCTTGGCAATGTCCCAAGATTAGCACGATGGGACATTTGAGACAAGGGGATTCGCTGTATCACGATACAAGAGATTCTTTCAGGGATACCTGTGATACGGGGATACTGCGAGGTTACTGTTACCTTAAAGGTTACTGTTCATGCATGTGCTGGGCAAAGAGGAAGGGCGGAGCCGTAGCCCCGCCCTCAGGATTGCCAGGAGGAATCTCGCCTACCCCAGCCTCTCCTCCGTCGCCCGCAGGACCATCTTCTCCACAAGCTCCGGCGACTCGAGCACCGTCTCGAGCGCGGCCAGCGCCAGCGACGCCTTGCCGATCTTGATCCCTGTGCGCTTGCGGATTCCACTCCACACGGCGGTCAGCTCATCGTACGCGGACGGCGGCAGGTAGACCGTCAGGCGTTGGACCTCGCCTTGAGGCTGAGGAATCTGGCGCGCCACTCGGTCGAGAACCGATGACATCGACGCCGCCTCGGCGGGGGGAGGCTTGGCTTCGGCAGGTTTGGGCTCAGCAGCGGGCCGAGGCTGCGGTCGCTCCTCCTCACGGATAGGCGGTGTGGCCGGCCTCTCCTCTATCGTCACAGGCTGGGCTGCAGCTTCGACCTCGGGCTCCGCCTGCGGAGTTCTCACTGGGGCAAAGGCATCGAGCGTGCTTCGTCGTCTTGCCATCTCACCATCACCTCATCTGCCAGGCGCGAATAGGCTTCCACCAGCGGGCCGCGACCACCGAGGTACTCGCGGATCGACATGCCGAAAGCGGGCGCTTCCTGATACCGGACGCTCTCGGGGATGAAAGTGTCGAAGACGAGCTTGCCGTAGCGAGCGCGGATCATCTCCATGTAGTCGCGGTGGTGCGTCGTGCTGCGGACCTTCGTGATGAGAATGCCGAGGACGCCGACCCCGACGCCGACGGACGCGAACTCGCGCAGGGTCAGCTCAAGCTCGCGCACTCCGCTCGCGGCGAGGAAGGAGGGCTCCTGGGGCACGAGGAGCGTGTCCACCGAGCCGAGGATCATCGAGGTGAGCACCCCGAGGCCCGGCGGGGCGTCGAGGAGGACGCAGTGGTAGTTGGCTCTCCCCCATTCGAGCAGCGGGCGGAGGCGGCCCGGGCGATCGAAAGGCGAGAGCCCGGCTAGATCGAGTTCTAGGACCGCGAGGTCGCGCTCGGCGCCGACGACGCTGAGGGAGCCTCTAGTGTCGCCGGGGACGGGGACGGCGCAGGTGGCGAAGTCGGGCGGGTTCTCGCTGAGGGCGTCGAGGATCGAGGGCTGGCCGTCGGCGAGGGCCACGCCGGAGCCCTTGGTGAGGTCGGCGCGGTGGTCGAGGTCGAGGAGGAGGACGTTGAGGCCGCGGAAGGCGAGTTCGTGGCCGAGGTTGAGGACGGTGGTGGTCTTGCCGACGCCGCCCTTCTCGTTGAGCACCGCTACAGTTAAGGGTACTAAGTCTTTAACATTGACATTAGCCTTGGCTTTGACTGTAAACATTACTGTAACCTCTGCTGTGATGTTGACTTTAGAAGAAAAGGCTACTGTCAATGCTTCCCGAGGACGCACTGCTTCTTGCAAGGCTAAGTTTACCTTAACCTTAACCGCACGTCCAGCCCGCCATTCTCCCTGCGGAACTCGCGTTTGACCAAAAGGCGTTGCGCCCCTTAGCATAGTATTGACATCGGCCACAATCGGCGGTGTCAGGCAGGGCCCTCGGGCGGGTCGTGCCTCCCCAGGTATGGGGTGGTGTTGATGATCGCGGTGGATAGTCTGGCCCGGGCCTCTCGCGGCCTTGCGCGGGGGGCGGTGCTGCTTGTGGGTCTCGCGCTCCAGGGTCTGGCGCGCGCGGCCGGGTCCGGCGGTGGGGGAGAGGCGAGCGGTCCAGCGGGCGCCGCTCCAGCCATGGCCATGCCGGCCTCGCCGCCGGTTGGGCACTGGCAGCTCATCGCATCAGTCGCGGTCGTACTGGTCCTCCTTGCGATCCTCCTTCTTCGGCGCACAGTTGCCCTCAAACTCAAGAGCACGGCGCCGATAACGGGTGTGGCCGTGCTTCTTCTGGCGTACCTGCTCACGAGTTACGCGGTGGCCAGGCACCGTGCATCCGGGCAGTTGACCCTCCTCGAGGCGCAGGCCATGGACATGACGGCCATGTCCACGCCGGCGGGCTTCGCCCCGGTAGCGACGGAGGTCGTGAAGTCCGGCGCCTTCCTGCCTTCGGTTACCTACACGGCCACGGTGGTGTCGTACAACGACGAGGATGTCTATCCGCGCGTGGCCGGCACGATCGTCTCGATGCCCGCCTACCCCGGCAGCCGGGTAGGCAGCGGCACCCTCTTGGCGCGCCTCGACGACGTCGAGCTATCGGCCCGTGAACGCCAGGCGCAATGGGATCGTGAGATGGCCGCCCGCGCGCGGGGGACCTCCCAGCGCGAACTCGACATGGCAGGGGCGGCCCGCCGCCAGGCCGAGGCAGAGACCGGGAAAGCTTCGCAAGACGTCCTGGCCATGCAGCGCGAGCACACCTCGGCGCAGGCCATGGTCAAGGAGAGTCAGACCGAGGTCGTCGGCGCCGAGCGTGACGTCGAGGCTTCGCGCCACGAGGTCACAGCCGCCCGCGCGTCCGAGGAGGCCGCCGCCTCCGAGGCATCGATGGCGGAGTCCCGCGTCGAGTCAGCCCAGGCTGAACTCGAGACCGCCCGCGCCGATGAGGCTTACTGGAAGGCCGAGATCGCCCGCGAGAAGAAGCTTCTCAATTCCGGCGCGGTGTCGCTGGACGAGTATCAGAGCGAAGAGGCCAAGTACAAGGACGCTCAAGCCGCCGTCGCCAAGGCCGCGGCGATGCTGCGCGAGAGCAAGCAGGGCCACACCGCCGCGGAGGCCCGCCGCCGTCAGGCCGCTGCCGATACCGCGAAGACCGATGCCCAGCTTTCCTCCATGGAGGCCAAGCTCGACAAAGCCCGCGCCGCCGTGGAGCGATCGAAGGCCGACGCCGAGACCGCCTCCGCCCGGGTCGACAGCGCCCGCGCCGAGGTCCGCGCCGCCCGCGCGATGACCCAGGAGAAGTCAGCCGGCGTCAGCGCTGCGGCGTCGCGTACGGGCGAGGCAGCGGCCGCCCTCGGCCAACGCGCCGAGGCACTGACCGTCGCCCGCACCATCCGCGGCTATACCGAGATCCGCGCGGCCCGCGCAGGCTATGTCACCCAGCGGCTGGTCAGCCCCGGCGTCCTCGTGCAGCCAGGCGTGCCCATCCTGCGCATCTCCGAGCTTGACCGCGTGCGCCTCCAGGCCTACGTCAGCGAGCGCGACGTGCAGCTTCTCGAGGTCGGCAGCCGCGTCGAGGCCGCGAGCCCCAAGCTCCCCGGCGGCACCCTCGTCGCGCGCATCACCTCCATCTTCCCGGCCTCCGATCCGACGACGCGCACGTCGACCGTCGAGGCCATCGTCGACAACTCGGCCCACCATCTCTTCCCGGGCGACGCGGTGACTCTCAAGCTCTTCGGACGCGAGCGGGCCGGCTCGTTGAGCGTCCCGACCTCCTCCGTCGTCTATCGCAACCTCCCGTCGCAGGGCGTCACCAGCGCCCAGCAGGCGACCGTCTGGACCGCCATCCCCGGCAAGCAGGGCGGGAAGATGGCGCACCAGGTCGACGTCACCGTCGGCACATCCGCCGCCGATCGCACCGAGGTCGTCGCCGGATTGAAGGCCGGCGCCGAGGTCATCTTCCGCGGTGGCGAATCTCTGAAAGAGGGCGACCCGGTCTACCCGGTCGCCTGGGGTGACGCGGGTCCGGTGACCCTGCCGCCAGCGCAACCATCCGCAGGCTCAGGCCCAGCGGCTGGCCCAGCCAGCGGCCCCGCGAGTGGACCCGCAAGCGCACCCGCGCACAACTGAGGTAGGGGAGGGGATAGGCATGGGGAAGATCGTGGACAACGTGAAACTCGACGCCATCGGCGCTTTCGTCGATGGCGCGGCGGCCGATCCGTCGAAGCTGAGGAAGACCCAGGTCATCGAGGGCGAGTGGCTTGTCGAAGAGGGTCCCGCGCAGTTCCAGAGCACGGTCAAGTTCGAGGGCGGAGAAGCGACCTTCCAGGCCGCCAACCCGACCTTCATGGGGGGCAGCGGGCAGTTGCCGGGCCCGATGCACTACTGCTTCTTTGGCCTGGCCGCCTGCTACACCGGCGTCTTCGCGACGACCTGCGCGGCGATGGGCATCGAACTAAAGAAGTTGACCGTGCGCGTGGAGGCCGACATCAATTTCACGCAGGCCCTCGGCCTCGCCAACGCGCCGATCATGGAAGAGGTGCGCGTCAAGCTCCACATCGTCACCGACGCGCCGGAGGAGAAAGTGGCCGAAGCCGAGGCCCAGGCCCAGGAGCGGTGCCCGGTCGTCTACACGATGCGCCATCCCGTGCCCCTGGTGACCAGCTTCGACATCGAGCGCGCGCCCTGATACGTCTATGGTAAGCAGCCCTGAAGAGCCCAGGCGGTTCGGCGGCCTGTCCGCCATTCCGCAGTGGTCGATCGAGCATCCATACATCGTGATGGCCTTCTACACGGCCGTCGTGGTGATGGCTGTGATCGCCATCGGCTTCCGCATGCCCCGCCGCTTCATGCCCTACGTCGAGAGCCCCATGGTCGGCGTGTTCACGATGATGCCCGGCCTCTCCGCCGACGAGATGGAGATCTACGTCACCAACCCGATCGAGCAGCAGATGACCAACATCCGCAATCTGCACTACATCCGCTCGACGTCGCAGGACGGCTTCTCGGTGGTGTCGCTGGAGTTCGAGTACGGCGTGGACATGAAGAAGGCGCTCTTCGATGTCCAGTCGCTGATGAATGTGGTCCAGTCGAATCTCCCCGCAACGAGTGCGAACCTGAAGCCGTCGTGGGTCCTGGCCATCGATCCGCTGAACATCCCGGTCCTCTCGCTGAGCCTCACGGGGAAGGGCTGGGACCCGGTCCGCCTGCGCGAGTTCGCCGATAACACCGTCGTCGCCCGCCTCAAGCAGCAGGTGCCCGATCTCTACTCGGCGATGGTTTTCGGCGGCTACCGGCGACAGCTTCAGGTCATCGTCGATCGCGACAAGCTCGCCGCCCACAACGTCTCGATCCTCGACGTCCGCAACGCCGTCGACCGCTACAACGTCAGCCGGCCGGGCGGCACTCTGACCTCCGGCGGCGATGAGAGCATCGTCCGCTTCGACACCCGTGCCCGCGACGCCGACACGGTCGCCGACTATCCGCTCACCGCCGTCGCGCCGTCGAGCCAGGCCGCCCAGCCCGCCGCCGGCGCGTCTTCTGGTGGCGGAGGAGGAGGCATGGGAGGCATGGGAGGCATGGGGAGTGGGGGAGGAGGCGGTGGACCGCCATCCCCATCAGCCTCACCCTCGGCCTCTACCACTCTCGGCCAGGCAGCCTCGCCGCGCGTCGTCCGCATCCGCGACGTCGCCCACGTCGTCGACAGCTACTGGGAGCGGCGCAGCGGCTACCACTACGTCAAGCATCTGCCCGGCACCCAGGGCGAGATCCTTCCCTCGCTCGAAGTCTCGATCATCCAGAACCCCGAGGCCAGCTCGTGGAAGGTCATCAAGTCGGCCCGCCAGGTCCTCACCCAGCTTGAGGCCGAGTACCCCGGCATCAAGTTCGACGCCGCCTACGACAACTCCGCCTTCGTGGAGATCCTCTTCCACAACATGCTCGAGGAGCTGGGCATCGCCATCCTCCTCTGCGGCATCGCCGTCTTCTTCTTCCTCGGCGAGTGGCGCGGGACGGTCATCTCGATGACGGCCATCCCGGTCTCCCTGGCGATGGCGATCCTCGCCCTCATGCCCTTCGGGATGACGCTCAACTCCGGCACGCTCATCGGGCTACTGCTATCCATCGGGCGCCTCGTCGATGACACGATCATCGACATCCACGCCGTCGAGCGGCATCTCCGCATGGGCAAGGATCCCCGCGAGGCCACCATCATCGGCATCGGCGAGGTCCGCCGCGCGGTCATGGCTTCGACGCTCATCATCGTCCTCGCCCTCTCGCCGCTACTGTTCTGCGGCGGGATCGTCCAGCTCATGTTCGTCGAGCTGGTCTGGCCGCTCATCTTCGCCCTCATGGCGTCGATGGTCGTCTCCTTCACGCTCACGGCGCTCATGGCGGCGAACCTCCTCCGCCCCGAGTCCGCCCGCGCGGGGGAGCAGAAGACGTGGTTCTTCGTCCTGCTGATCAACCCCTTCCAGGGCTTCCTCCACCGCCTGGAGATCGGCTATCGCCACATCATCGAGTGGATGCTGCTGCACCGCTTCGCCAACATGGCCCGCATCTTCGCCACGGTGATCATCGGCTTCGGGTTCTACTACTTCATCGGCAGCGAGATGATGCCGCTCGCTGATGTGGGGCAAGCCTACGGGCAGTTGGAGATGGCGCCGGGGACGTCCTTCGCCGCCACGGAATCCGCCACGACCCAGGTCGAGCGGTTGATGCTCAAACGCCCCGAGATCGAGCGCGTCTCGACCGAGATCGGCGCAGAGACGATGCTCGAATCCGCGGGAACGTACTTCACGGGCTACGCCACGCCGGCGGTCACCAGTTCGACCTTCATGATCACGCTCTCGGACATGTCCACGCGCAAGCGCGACCTCTGGCAGGTGATCGACGGCGTGCAGAAGGATGCCCTGGCGACCATCCCGGGCATCCGCCGTCTCCAGATCAAGGAGATGGGCTCGGACGTCATGGCCAGCTCCCAGGCGCCCATCGCCCTCCTCCTCTACGGCACCGACCTGGGCGTCCTCGATCAGCTTGGCAAGCAGTGCACGCAGATCGCCCGCGACCACGGCGTCTACCAGGTCGCCACCGACTGGACCATGGGCGTGCCGACGTACAAGGTCAACGTCGACCAGGACCGGGCCCAGCAGCTCGGCCTATCCGTCGACGACGTCTCCGCGCAGGCTTACTACGCCCTCCACGGCGGCTTCACCAACGAGTTCTACCGCCTGCCCAACCTCCGCCAGAACGTCATCCTCGTGCGCTACGACGAAAAGGATCGCCGCTCGGCGGCCGACCTCTCGCACACCTACATCACCGCCCCCGGTGGGCGGCAGGTGCCCCTCGACGCCGTCGCCACGGTCGAACGCAAGTCGACGCCCACGCTCATCAGCCACGACGGCCTGCGCCGCGTGGTCAGCGTCCTCGGCTTCTACCGCCGCGAGGGCAAGCCGTCCATGGACCTCACCATGGACGTGCAGATGGCGGCGATGTCGAAGCTCAACTTCCCGCCGGGCTATGGCATCGAAGCCCGCGGTGACATGACGCAGATGATGGACAGCTTCCGCCGCCTCTTGGGCGGACTGGTCCTGGCGGTGCTGTTCATCTTCCTCGTCCTGGTGGCGGAGTTCCGGGGATTCCTCCAGCCCTTGCAGATGATCTTCTCGCTGCCGCTCGAGCTGGCAGGCGTCTTCGTCTTCCTCTACTTCACGCATCAGACGTTCTCGACGGTATCGATTCTCGGCGTCATCGTCCTGACCGGCATGGACGCGACCACGGCCATCCTTCTCGTCGACATGATCATGCACTACCGCGACGTCGGCATGGAGCGCAACGAGGCGGTCAAGCATGCCTGCCCGCAGCGCCTCCGCCCGATCCTGATGACCTCCGTGATCACGATCATCGTCATGGCGCCGGTGGCCTTCTTCCCGAAGACCGGGATGGACGCCTACTCGGCGATCGGCGTGGTGGTCATCGGCGGGCTGCTCATCGGGACGATCCTGAGCCTCTTCGACATACCGATCCTGCACACGTATGTCGACGACCTGATGAAGCTCGTGTACCGCGTCTTCCTGCGGCGCGAATGGGAGTGGCCAGTGCCGGTGCACTTCGGCGAGGACGAAGGGCCGCCCTTGCCCTAGATGCCTGGGTGTGCCTTTGCTTGCTGTGCGGACGCCAGCGTCCGCCGGGCGGGGATTTACTCCCCGCCGCGCAGTTGGTTTTCGTATTTCTGTAGGGCGGGCATTCATGCCCGCCGCGCCTTTCTGAATCGACTGCCATGGTGGTGGGGAAGTCATGCTTAGTGGACTACTGAGATTGGTCTTGCGGTTACTCCTGCTTGTCCTTCTGGCGGGGGCCGCCTATGTCATCTACCTGAAGATGGCGCCGGCGCCACCGCCTTCGTCGCCGCCCAAGGCCGTCGTCCCGGGTGGGCAGCCGTCCAAGCCCGTCGGCTCGCCGGAGCCGGATTTCCTGGTGACGCACGCCAAGGATATCGGCCTCTCGCCGGAGCAGGTCGACAAGCTGAGCAAGCAGAAAGCCGAGTTCGAGAAGACGGCGGCGCCCGTGCGCAAGAAGCTCGACGAGGCGGGCGCGGAGGTGGCTCACGAACTCAACAAGCTCAGCGGCGAGAAGGTGAAGGTTCCGGACGTGCAGGAGAGGACGCATCTCCTCAACGAGCTATCCGGGGAGATGGCTAAGCTGCGAGAGGGCGCCTGGAAAGAGGAGCAGAAGATCCTCACCCCCGAGCAGCGCCAGAAAGCCCTCGACGAATGGGCGAAGGTGCATCAGCTATTCCCGGGCGGGTCCCAACCTGCGAAGCCGGAAACGCCCGGACAGAAGTCTAAGAGCGCCGCCCCTAGCGGTGGAGGATAGAACCATGCGGTATCTTGTGCCTGGCTTTCGGAGGGGCCGAATCAGTGAGACCGCGTGCACACGCGGTCTCGCGAATCCGGCCCTGTTTTTCGCCTTCGTCTTACTACTCCTCGCACTGACAGCCTTCGCGGCTGACGCTCCCCAGAAGCCTCTGACCCTCGCCGACGCCGTCGCCCTGGCCTTGCAGCAGAACCCCAACCTCGGCGCCGCGCGTGAGGATCTGCCGGCCGCCCTGGCGCGGCTGAGGATGGCGCAGGCCGAGGGCAAGCTCACGGCCTCGGCCACCGCGTTCCTTTCGACGGGCACCATGCCGAGCATGCTGGCGGGGCCGTCGGCGGTCACGCCGACGATGACCGTGGACGTTCCGCCCGACCCCAACGCCGACCTCAACGGCTTCCTCATGTACCCGCTGTACACGGGCGGCCGCGTCGAGTCGCTGTCGGCGGCGGCGGGCGCTCGCGTTCGGGGCACGCGCTCGGACATCGAGGTCATGGTGCTCGACACCGCCTACGCTGTCCGCGCCGCCTACTGGAAGGTCCTCCTCAACCGCGAGATGCTGAAGGTCCAGCAGGAGAATCTGGCCGAGCAGCGCGAGCGCCTCCGCGTCGACACGGCCTCCGAGCAGGTCGGCAAAATTCCCGCCTACTATGTCCTCCGCGACAAGGCCGAGGTCGCCGACGCATCCCAGGCCACCACCAACGCCGCCCGAGATGTCGAGACCTCACTCCTCGACCTGCGTGTGGCGATCGGCCTGCCCTCGTCGACGCCGCTCGATCTTTCCGACAAGCTCGTCTACGAGCCGACCGCGCCGAGCCTCGATGTCCCCGCCGCCGTCCGCGCCGCCTTGAAGAAGCGCCCCGAGGCGCTGGCCAAAGCCGCCGCCATCGACGCCGCCCGCCGCGAGGTGAAAGCCCGCAACGCCGCCTACCAGCCGCAGGTCAATGCGATGCTCATGGCCGACGGCATCGCGACGGAAGGGTCGACGAGCGGTGGGTACACGCTCGGCGTAGTGGCCGCGCTGCCGATCCTCGACGGAGGGTCTCGCTCAGCCGAAGTTGCCGAGGCCGAGGCCATGCTCCGCCGCGCCGAGAAGGAAGCTCGCGGCGTCGACCTCGAGGTCGAGCGCCAGGTCCGCACCGCCCTCCTCAACCTTTCCGCTGCCGAGCAGAACGTCCGCACGGCCATGGAGGAGGTGGCCTCCGCCCAGGAGGATTACCGCATCGCCCTCGTCCGCTACCAGGCCGGCAAGGCGATTAACCTCGAGCCCCTCTCGGCCCTCGCGAGCCTGACGAAGGCCAAGACGAACCTCTCGCAGGCCCTCTACGAGCACAATCTGGCACGCGACTCCTTCGCCCGGGCGGAGGGGGAGTTACCCTGACGCCCAGACGTTTTCGCAAAGAAGTTTTTCTAGGGGATTGTTGACATCTTGCATTTAGTCCTATAATTGCGCCCGGTCGACACGCTCCAGCAAATAGTTTTAGAAAGGGAGTTGGTAGCATGAAGCGTTCCACGTTGGCATTGGTTGGCATTATCGTTCTTCTGGTTGGTCTGGCAATCATGGCAGGGTGCGCACCGAAGCCGTCGGAAGACACCGGCAACACGCCCACCTCTGTGACCCCCGCCAAGCCAGACATGCCCCCGGCAGCTAAAACCGAGGAGCCCCCGGCCCCCGCCGAAGGCGTCAAGCCCGGCGAAGGCAAGCCCGGCGCCATGCCCTCCGGCCCCATGAAGCCCGGCGGCATGAAGCCCGGCGGCATGAAGCCCATGCCCAAGGGTCCTGGCGCTCCGGCTGGCCCCGGCGCTCCGCCGCCGCCGCCGCCCGCGCCCGAAAGCAAGTAATTGCTTCTCGGTTGCAGGCTTAGACGGCATGAGGCTGAAATGCTTCTGCCGCGAGACACTCTCTCGCGCAGAGCCATAGTGCAAACGCCCCCCGGACGAACAACCTTCGCCGGGGGGCGTTGTCTTTAGCCCGGGTAAGCAGCCATGGCCCTAACCGTTCTCGGGATTTCCACCAGCCCGCGACAGCGCGGCAACTCCGATCTTCTTCTGCGCCAGGTACTCGCCGGCGCCGAATCCGCCGGCGCCTCGACGGAGTATCTTTCCCTCCAGGGCTTGCGGATCGCCCCCTGCCAGGCGTGCAACGCCTGCTTCAAGACCGGCGTCTGCCGCGTCGCCGACGACTTCCCCGCCGTCTTCGATAAGCTCCTCGCCGTCGACCGCCTCGTCCTCGCCTCGCCGGTCCACTTCATGGCCGTGAGCGCGCAGGCCAAGCTCCTCATCGACCGCTGCCAGTGCCTCTGGGCCCGCAAGTACATCCTCCACCAGCCCATGTTTCCCGAGGGCGCCCGCGATCGCCGCGCCATGCTCATCGCCGTCGCCGGCTCGCGCAGCACCAACATGTTCCGCTGCCTGAGCCTGACGATGCAGTCCTGGCTCGACGCCGCGGCCTTCGACTACGCCCTCAACCTCTTCGTGAACCAGGTGGACGAGCGGGGCGCGGTGATGCAGCATCGGGCCGCCCTGGACGAAGCCCTCCGCCTCGGCGCCGAGCTAGTGTCAGGTGACAAGCCCGGTAGCGAGCCCCGCACCGTCGAGTGCTTCGACGGAGGGAAAGGATCATCGTGACGCAAGCCTATCTCGGCCTCGATCTCGGTACTCAGGGAGCGCGTGGCGTCGCCATCGACGCCGCCGGCCGCGTCCTGGCATCCGCGGAGAGGCCCCTGCCGCCCTCGCCGAAGTCTGAGGCCGGGCGTGCCGAGCAGGATGCCGAGGGTTGGTGGCCGGCCTGCGCGGATTGCCTCGCCGAGTTGTGCGCCGCGATGAACGGCGCAGAGCCAAGGGCGATCTCAGTAGATTCGACTTCCGGGACCATCGTCCCCGTCGACGCGCACGGCACGGCTCTTCGTCCGGCGCTCATGTACAACGACGCCCGTGCCGTCGCGGAAGCCGAGGAAATCAACGCTCTCGCCGGCGATTTCACCGCCCGCCTCGGCTATGGCTTTCCCGCGGCTTTCGCCCTCCCGAAGATCCTCTGGCTCGCCCGCCAGGAGCCCGACCTCTGGGCACGCACGGCGAAGGTCCTCCACGCCGCCGACTTCATCGTCGCGCGGCTTTGCGGGGAGGTGCGCTGGAGCGACTGGAGCAACGCCCTCAAGAGCGGCTACGACCTCGTCGACCTGCGCTGGCCTGCGTTCATCGCCGACCTGGGCATCGATGTCGGCAAGCTGCCGGAGGTCGTCGCACCTGGCAGCGTCGTCGCGCAGGTCTCGCAGGAAGCCGCGCGTCAGACGGGCCTGCCCGCCGGCCTGCCCATCGTCGCCGGCTGCAGCGACGGCACCGCCTCGCTCCTGGCCACGGGCCTCTCGGCGCCCGGTGAGTGGAACTCGACCCTCGGCACGACCCTCGCCATCCGCGGCATCTCGAGCGACCTCGTCCGCGATCCCGAGGGGCGAATCTACTGCCATCGCCATCCCGATTCCTTCTGGCTGCCTGGAGGCGCGGGCAACACCGGCGCCGCCCCGATCGCCGCCCGCTTCGGCGAGGATGCGCTGAGGGCAGATTCGGCGCAGGCTATGGCCGGCGCACCCTACGACGCCATCGTCTACCCTCTCGGCGGCCGAGGCGAGCGTATGCCGCTCTCTCGCCCGGCGGCCGAGGCTTTTTCGATCAAGGAGCCCTCCGACCCGGTGGCCGCCCTCGGCGCCTGGATGCAGGGCCAGGCGCTGGCCGAGCGGTGGTGCTTCGAGCTTTGCGAGGACCTGGGCTGCCCGGTAGGCGAGTGGATCGCGGTCACCGGCGGGGCCGCCCGCAATGATGCCTGGCTGCAGCTTCGCGCCGATGTCCTGGGCCGGGAGGTGCGCCGTCCGCGTCATGCCTACGCAGCCTATGGCTCGGCGCTGCTGGCCCTGGCCGGGCGCACGGGGGAGAAGGTGTCGGAGATTGCCGGCCGGGCCGTGGAGTTCGAGATCGCGGTCGAGCCGAGGCAGGAGCATGCGGCGGCCTATGCGGAGCTTCTCGCGAGGATGAAGGCTGCCGTGGCGGAACGCTGGGGCATCCTCGATCAGTAGTCGCAGCCCTCGACCGAGCTTGCGAGGGGCGAGGCCTGCGGCTGTGGATGGTGGTGGAGGTCCTTACCCATGCCAGCCTTCCGCGACGAGTACCGCGAAAAGCGCCACCGCCTTCCCCGACACTGCTATTGCGGCAACGTCAGCGTTTCCTACCATGCGTGCGTTGCGGAACGGCGCCGGGTGTTTGCGTCCGGCCGGATCGTCGACGAACTGGTACGCCAGCTCACGGATGCCGCCACGCGCCACGGCTGCAAGGTCAGGGCGTACTGCTTCATGCCGGATCACCTGCACGTGATCTTCCGCGGCCAGACCGCCGAAGCAGACACGTGGGCGGCGATGTTTGGCTTCAAGCGTCGAAGCGGCGTCTGGCTCTCCAAGGCCCTGGGTGTGGCGTGGCAGAAGGGCTTCTACGACGAGATTCTCTCTTCAGGGAAAGAAGCCGACGCGATGGTCGGGTATATCCTTGCGAACCCTGTGCGCAAGGGAATCGTCGAGGACTGGTGGGATTACCCGTTCAACGGGCCAAAGGATGAGGAGCGTGGGCGGTGGATGCTACGGGAAGGATAGGGCAGTACCAACGCCGGCCACAGCCGCAGGCCTTTCCCTTCGCCCGGGGCGGGCTCAGGGCAAGGGCTGCGACTACTGAAGGCTGTCGGCAAGGATGGAACCGTAGTCGCAGGCAAAGATGGAAGTAGTCGCAGCCCTCGACCCGAGCTTGCGAGGGCCGAGGCCTGCGGCTGTGGATGGTGGCGGGGTGTTTTGCCTTGCCGGTACTTGCCGGTATGGCGTCGACGACAAAGGGACCAACGCCGGCCACAGCCGCAGGCCTTTCCCTTCGCCCGGGGCGGGCTCAGGGCAAGGGCTGCGACTACTGAAGGCTGTCGACAAGGATGGAACCGTAGTCGCAGGCAAGGATGGAAGTAGTCGCAGCCCTCGACCCGAGCTTGCGAGGGCCGAGGCCTGCGGCTGTGGCCGGCGGTGGGCTTATCCTGTAGAGTCGCTAACCGGGGAAACTGACATGGCGATGTGGGATAAGGCTTTCAAGGAATGTGACATCCGCGGCTCGTACCCGGCGCAGGTCGATGGGGACCTGGCCTACCGGCTCGGGCTAGCCGTCGCGGCATCAGCGTCGACGCCGGTCGTTGTCGTCGCGGGGGACGTGCGCCTGTCGACGCCCTCGCTCAAGGCGCGGCTGATCGACGGCCTGCGCGATGGGGGAGCCGAGGTCGTCGACTGCGGGCTGATCCCGACGCCGGTCTACTACTTCGCGCGCCGCATCCTCCGCCGCGAGGTCGAGCCGGCCGGGGTCATGGTCACGGCCTCGCACATGCCGGCGGACCAGAACGGCTTCAAGCCGATCTTGGGGCCACTGCCGATCATGCCAGAGGGCCTCCGTGAACTCAGTCGGCTTGTCGCTGACCCACCGCCGCCGAAGCCTGGTGGCGTGGTCCGCAGGATCGACTTGGCCCACGAGTACCTTCACTGGATGCTCGATCGCTTCGGGAATCGGCCGGACGGGCCGCCCCTGCGCCTGGTGCTCGACTGCGGCAACGGCAGCTTCTCCGACCTGGCGCCCGGAATCCTCGACGCGCTGGGCCTGACCTTCGAGCCGCTCTTCTGCGAGGCCGACGGCCGCTTCCCGCACCGTTCCCCGGATGTATCCCAACCGGAGGCCCTGGCGGCGCTGGCGAGCCGTGTGAGGGCGACTGGCGCCGACCTGGGCGTCGCCTTCGACGGCGATGGCGACCGCGTGGCCTTCGTCGACGATAGGGGAGAGGTGCTGCTTCCGGACGTCTTCATCGCCCTCTTGGCTCGCGACGCTTTGGAGCGTGAGGGGCCGGCGGCGGTCGTGCTCGACATCAAGCTTTCGGCGTCCGTCGACGACATCGTCCGCGAGGCCGGTGGGACTCCGCTACGCGAGCGGTCGGGCCACACCTTCATGAAGACGCGCGTGCTGGCGGAGAAGGCGATCTTGGGCGGCGAGGCGTCGGGCCACGTGTTCTTCCGCGAACTCGAGGGCGGCGATGACGGCCTCTTCGCGGCCCTGGCCATGCTGGACCTGCTCGCACGGGCGGGCAGGCCGCTGTCGCAGCTTGTGGCGACGCTACCGAGATTCTTCCTGACGAAGGACATACGGGTGCGCTTCGAGGGCGATGTAGCGGGGGTCCTGAGGCGTCTGGAGGCCCAGGCAGAGGCTGATGGGGCGCGAATCGAGCGCCTCGACGGCGTGAAAGCCCACTACGCGGACGGCTGGGCGCTGGCGCGGGCGTCGGTCACCGAGCCGATGATCACCCTGCGCTTCGAGGGAACGACGCGCGAGGGGCTGCTGAGCGCCATCGAGCGCTTCCTCGCCCCGGCGCCGGCGGAATGTCTTGACGCCGCACGGACCGCCGCCGATCAGGTCGCTTCCGGCGACTGAGACGGCTGGGCCTTCGGCCAGGCGAGGCTGAGGAGGGCGACGCAGGCGGCCAGCATCAGCCCGTCGCGCCACAGCAGGTCCCAGCCCGAACCCTCACCCTCCTGCGTCGTGCTGAAGCACCCGCAGTGGAAGGCGTCGTTGCCACGGACGAGGCCGACCGCGACGGCGGCCATGAACATCAGCATCATCGCGGTCGCCAGCCCGGCGGCGCTGGGCACCCAGATCCCGGCGATGAGCGTGAACCCGACCGTCATCTCCACCCACGGCAGGATGGCCGCGAAGAAGTTGATGCTCCACTCCGGCAGGATCTGGTAGTCCCACACCACGTCGGCGAAGCGGTCGGGATGGGCGATCTTGTCGATCGCCGCGTACATGAAGAACGCTGCCACGGTCAGGCGCAGGGCGACGATGATCCACGGGCGATACCTGGCGATCATTGCTTCGCCCCCTGAGTGGCGGCGGGCGTGAACTCGATCTTCCCGCGGTGGGCGAGAGGTCCAGTCAGTTCATACCCCGCGCGTCCCCACCCGGCGATGCCGCCTTGCAGCGACGAGAGATTGTCGTACCCAAGCGCGAGCAGCCTCTTGACCACCCGCATCGCCAGCCCGCATTCGCTGCCGTAGCAGTACACCAGCATAGGCCCATGCTGCGGGAGCGCCCCGGCGACGGTCGGATAGGTCTTCCCGAACTCGTGGAAGGGGAGGCTGATCGTCGGGGTCTTGGGCGAGGAAGCCGGGATATGGCCGATCTTGAAGTCCTTGCTGTCGCGAGCGTCGACGAAGACCATGGCGTGGTGTTGCCAGAGGTCGTGCGCCTGAGCGGGGTTGACGACGTGGACACGCTCCCACACCCGCACCGGGATGCCCTCGTGTGGCACGCGCCCTAGCATGATCGGCAGGCCCATCGGATGGACGGCATTGACGATCAGGCCGACCGCGCAGGCGATCAAGACCAGCACCGCGGCGCGCTCAATCATGAGCACGAGGACTGGAATCTGCTCCAGTAAGCGCTTCATCAGTATCTCATCAACGCCTACCGGGGCCCGGAAGTGCCCTCAAGGCGCAGTATTCTGACGTCGTAGGGCGCCAGGAAGAGCTTCACGCTTCGCCCGGACAGCGGAATCCTCTCGTCGTTTTCGAGCACCCGATCGACTCCCAGAGGAAGGTCTATCGACGCCTGTCGGCCGTCGCCGAGCAGGTTTACAGCTAGTAACCAGTCGCCCAGGGGGCCTGAAACGGTCCTCAGAACGACGTTCTGGGTCGCTGTAGAGCACTTTTTCGGCGCTTCAGGCTGCAAGAATAGCGGCGATCGCTGCTGGATTTCCTCGCCGAGAGCCACCAGAGCCTTCCAGCGGCCGGGGAAGTCGTGGTCCTGCTTGAGTTCGTGATAGGCGTAGAAGATGAGGCCCTTCGCGCCCCGGGCGATGGAGAGGAAGGCCAGGGCGCGGAGCTTCTCGTTGGCGTGCGGCGAGTTGCGGAAGTGCCAGAGGCAGCCCCAGAACGGCGCTGTCGCGGGCATGCGCGACTGGATGGTGTCGGACCACTCGACCATGCGCTGGAGGTTGTCGTCCGGCCAGGGGTACAGCTCGGGGCCGCACATGTCATAGCAGGGCGCAAGCTCGCGGATGCACTCGAGATCGTAGTGGACGTGGAGCGTCGGGTGGAGCGGATCCTCCTCGTGGAGCCACTGCCGCATGGCCTTCATCGGGCCGAAAAACTCGGTGCCGAGTTCGTCATTGGTGTAGTAAAACGCCATCGCCGGATGGTCGCGGAAGCGGCGGGCGAGCTGGCGGACGATGGCCTCGGCGGTCATGCCGGGGAAGCTCTTCGCGCGGAGGTCGTAGCCTCCCGGCCCCGGCACGAGGTCCTTCACCGAGAGCATGAGGCGGACGTTGCGGCGGGCGCACTCGTCGGCGAAGGCGACGGTATCGTCGAGGCCACCGATGGGCGTGGCATAGTCCATGAGGCCGAAGGGAGTGCCTGCGACGTGGTCGAGGAGGTCGGCGGTGGCGGCCGGATCGCGCCTGGGAAGCTCGCCCTTGACCAGATCGTAGGCCGTGTGAGCGTAGAGGAAGAGCGGGAACCAGGGCTTGCCGTGGTCGAAAAGGACGTTGCCCGGGCCGATGACGACGGCTCGCTGGGCCTCGGCAGGGGAGAGGACGGTGAAGGGCAGCTTATCCTCGTACGGTGGCGAGCCCTCGGCGGTCAGGTGGATGCGGAATTCGTAGCGGCCGGGGGCGGGAGGCCTGCCGGAGATGGAAAGACGACCGTCGGCGCCTGCCTGAACGTGCACCGGGTGGAGGTCGGTGACGAGCCTGCCAGTTGCCGTGAAGATGGCGGCGCTCAGGACGCCGCTGCGGTACGGTCGCAGGTCGAGGGACGGATAGGCCTGCCCCGACAGGAGGATGCCGCTGTGGGGCACCAGGAGCGCCTGCACGGGCGGGCGCTTGTAGACGGTGCGGACCTCGGCGGCGACGAGTTCGCGGCCCGTGCGATGGCTCTTGAGGATCACGGACATCTTGTATACGCCCTCGTAGAGCTTGTCGGTGGGGAAGGAGAACGTCGCGCCGGCCTTCGCGGGGGCCTTCTGCTCGGAGAGGGCGTGGTTACAGGGCGGTGAGGCGAGGGATACGGCGAGGTCTACGTCCTCGCCGAGAAAGTCGACCGTGGCCGCGTCGAGAAGCACCCGGAAGGGGCCGCTATCGGCCGCGCCGACGACCGATTCGGGGTCAAGGTGCCACTTCAGGAGGTCGGGGACGTCGATCACCGTGGCCGAGACGTCGTCGATCCAGGCGGTGCCGACGCCGCCCCAGTCGAGGGTGACGAAGATGTGGGCGTGCGTGGCGTCGGGCGGGACGACGCTGCTGAGGAGGCGGATCTCGGTCCAGTCGGTGGTCCAGCCGATGCCCATGGGGTAGGAGCCGCCGATGTAGCCCTTCTTGCCGTACCACTCGACGCCGAAGGTCGCGCCCTGGGCGGCGCCGTGGACGTTGTCGGATTTGAGCCAGGCGGTGATGAGATAGCGCTTACCGGGGCGGCATTCGATGGTCTGGAGGCACAGTTTGCGCTTGTCGGCGTTATCCCAGCCGAAGCGGAGGCTGGCTTTGCCGGTGTGGGCGACGGTCGTGTCGAGGGTGAAGCCGTCGGGGGGATTCCAGTTGGCGGCGCCGTCCTCGAAGCCGGGGTTCTTGAGAAGGTTATCGGCGGCCATGGCGACGGAGCCCCCGGTAAGGAGGAGTAGGGCGCAGAGAAAGCGTGCGATCATCGGCAAGTCTCCTGTGGAAAGGCGCGGCGGGGCATAAAGCCCCGCCCGGCGGACGCGAGCGTCCGCACAGCAAGCAAGAAACGAAAGGCAAACGCGAAAAACGAAGGCGAAAAGCGGGCCGGATTCGAGATGCCGCGCCTCAGCGCGCCATCTCTGATTCGGCCCCTCCGCAAGCCAAACGAAAACAAGGGCCAAGCAAAGGCGATGGGTCAGGACAGGCTGCCGATCTGGTGCAGGCGCATCATGTTCGTCGCGCCCGACGTCCCCGCGGGCATCTCCCACGTTATCACGATGGTCGCACCGCAGGCGAGCCCACCCCTGAGGCAGAGGGTCTCGACGTCGCTGACCATCGCGAGGGGATCGAGTTGACGGTCGACGAGGGCAGAGGTCACTCCCCAGTACAACGTGCAGCGGCGGGCTGTCGCGACGTTCGGCGTCACCGCCACTGCCGGGACCGACGAGCGGCACTTCGACACGAGGCGAGCCGTGAAGCCCGACTCAGTAAAGGCCGCGATGAGGCCGGCGCCAACCTTCTCGGCCGTCTCAGCCGCGGCACGGGCGACGGCGTCGGAAAAAGTGAGGCGCTCGCTGACGTCGGCGAGGGCCGTCGCAAGATGGGGCAGCGTGGCCTGATAACCCTCGGCCTCGCGGACGATCGCGTCCATCATCCGCACCGCCTCGACCGGGTACTGGCCGGCGGCGGTCTCCTCGGAAAGCATCACCGCGTCGGCGCCATCGAGCACCGCGTTCGCCACGTCGGCCACCTCGGCACGCGTCGGGCGCGGGCTCGTGCACATCGACTCGAGCATCTGCGTGGCGACGATCACGGGCTTGCGGAAGGCCATGCAGCGGGCGATGATCCGCTTCTGCGCGATCGGCACCTGCTCGGGCGGCATCTCCACGCCGAGGTCGCCGCGGGCCACCATCACCGCATCCGTCACCGCGAGGAGGCCGTCGAGGTCGGCCAGCGCCTCCGGCTTCTCCAACTTCGCGACGATCTGCGCATCACTGCCGAGGTCGCGAAGGGCCGTGCGCAACTCTTCGACATCGGAAGGCTTGCGGACGAAGCTGAGGGCGATGAAATCCACACCGTGAGCCACCGCGAAAGCGAGGTCGGCGCGGTCCTTCTCCGACAGGGCTGGCGCCGAGACCTCCACGCCGACGAGATTCATGCCCTTGTGATCCGCAAGCACGCCGCCCGTGACGACCGTGCAGACGACGTGCGGGGCGGCCACCGACTCAACACGCAACTCGAGGAGCCCGTCCACCAGGAGGATGCGGCTGCCCGGGTGCACGTCGGCCGGGAGCAGCTCGTAGTCGCTCGGGATCAGACCGTCGGCGCCCTCGACCGCCTCCGTCGTCAACGTCACCGTCGAGCCCGCGAAAAGGGTCATGGCCCCGCCGCGGAGCTTGCCGACACGCATCCGCGGGCCCTGCAGATCGGCGAGGATGCCGATGGGCTGCGAACGAGCCGCCTCCAGGGCGCGGAGGCGGTCGATCATCGCCGCGTGCCACTCGTGCTCGCCGTGGGAGAAGTTGAGGCGCGCGACATCCATCCCGGCGTCCAACATCGACGCTAGGCACGCCTCGGCCTCGCAAGCCGGACCGACAGTGCAGACAATCTTACTGCGGGCGGTCGCCATAAGTGAAAGACTATTATACATGCCAGAGCAAACTTCGGGGCTCTGCCCGGCGACCGCAAGCGGTCGCTTAACCCCGCAGGGGCCCTGGCCGGGCGCCCCCTTCGGGTCCGCCGCCCCTGACCCCACTGCGCACCTTCGATGCACTTCGCGGCACACAGCGCCGCTTTCTCGCAAGGAAGGGTGGATGACTGCGAAACGATGCGCCGCGGAGGATGAGGAGGGCAGGGGATGGAGAAAGAGAGAAGTAGCCCCGCACGAAAAAGCGAGGCCGCCGGTAGTGATCCTCTCGGCGGTCCCGCGTTGCTGCTACTTCGTCACCCTGGTAGACCTAGCGTCTATCGTTGCGTCCGCCGGACTGCTGGCTGTATACCTGCTGGCCCCTCTGCTGGTCCCACTGGCGAGTATAGCGATCGTCGCGGTTCCGGTCGGGGACGTAGCTCTGTTGGCCATAGAGCTGCTCCGGCCGACGGTCAACGCCCTGGCGCCAGTAGTAGTGGCCGCCGGACTGATAGCACCTCGGGTCGGACGTGCGGTACGAGTAGTCGTCACACCGCCGGTCGCTGTCGCGGTCGAGTAGGCCGAACAGCAGTGCGCCCGCCGCCACGCCTAGCAGGGCAGCCCCCGTATTGTTGGCCTGCGCCTTAACGGGCGTCACCATACCCAAGCCGATAGCCGCCACAACCGCCACCACCATCATTGCTGCAATCGTAGGCACATGTATATTCCTCATAAGCCCTTCCTCCTCGATTCGGCCCGACCCCTCTTCTTTCCACCCCGTCTACTGGTCTGGCCCTTACCTAGAGTATCGCCCGGAACCGGGGAGGCGACATCCACCTATGGGTGAGTCTTTCTCTAGACCTTTCGGAAGGGGGCCGACCCGCCCCTAGAGCCGCAGCATGCCCCGTTTGAGCGCGATGGTTACCGCCTGGGTCCGATCGGCCGCATCCAGCTTCCTCAGCACCGCGTTGACGTGGCTCTTGACGGTCCCCTCGGCGATGGACAAGGTCCTTGCCACCACCTTATTGGAGTTACCGTCGGCCACGAGAGCCAGCACCTCCAGCTCCCTCGTGGTGAGGGTGGACGCGCCGACCAGATCGGCGAGCTTGGCGGCGATGGCCGGTGGTATCAGCGTCCGCCCTTCATGCACGGCGTGGATGCACGCCAGCAGTTCGTCCCGCGGCGCATCCTTGAGCAGATACGCCTTCGCCCCCGCCCTCAGGGCCCGCTGGATGTCCTCGTCATCATCGTAGGTCGTCAGCACGATCACGCGCGCTGCCGGCGCCTTTTCGCGGATCGCCACCATGGCGTCAGCCCCATCCAACTCCGGCATCCGCAGATCCATGAGAGCCACGTCAGGGCGGTGCAGCAGAAACTCCGCAACCGCCTCACGCCCATTGGACGCCTCGGCGACTACTTCCATGTCCGGTCGCCGATTGATGAGCGCCACCAGCCCCTCGCGCACGACCGGGTGGTCATCGGCGATGAGAATCTTTATCGGGCTTGTCTTCTGCAAGAGAACCTCCTTCATCGTGGGGCAGAGGCACTAGGACCTCGACCCGGGTCCCCACACCCGGCGTGCTGGCGATCGTCAATTGCCCGCCGATGTGGTCGGCGCGCTCCTTCATCCCCCGCAATCCAAGGCCCTGCTCTTGCCTGGGCGCGGCAGTGTCGAAGCCTTGCCCGTGATCCTCTATGCTCAGCGCCACGTGACCATCCTGATAGGCCAGGGTGATGCCGATCTGGTCAGCCCTGGCATGCTTCAGCGCGTTGGTGACGGCTTCCTGGCCCAGCCGAAGCAGGTGGTGCTCCGCGTCCTGGCTCATCGGCCGGGGCACTCCTTGCAGGGCGAACTCGATCTGCGTCTCCGATTCCAGGCTGAGCTTGCTGACGAGGTGGACGAAGGCATGCGCCAGATCGTCGGCTTCCAGGTCTAGCAGCCGCAGCGCCCATACCGACCGCCGCGCCTCGGCGAGGCTCGCCCGCGCCAGCGTCCGAGCCCGCAGCATGTGAGTCCTTGCAGCCTCCGGTTCGGTGGTCAGCGCATCCTCGGCCGCCTCAAGCTGGATGACGATGCCCGTGAAGCCCTGGGCGAGCGTGTCATGGATCTCGCGAGCCATCCGCGTCCGCTCTTCCACCACGGCGTTGCGCTCCCGCGTTTCCGCCCGCTCGCGCTCAGCGATCTCCCGCTGCAGCGCCAGGTTGGCCCGCGCCAGCTCAACGGTCCGCTCCTCCACGCGATCCTCAAGCCCCAACCGCAGGGCGCTCAACTGATCCTCGGCCCGCTTGCGATCCGTGATGTCGCGGATGTTGCACTGAATGATCTGCTCACCGT
>PMZA01000379.1 GCA_003170595.1 Armatimonadota bacterium | reverse complement strand
CTGTAGGGCGGGGCTTTATGCCCCGCCGCCGATAACGATGCGAAACCGCGGCGCGGGATAAACCCGCGCCCTACAGCAACCCTTCCGGCATCTCGTCCGGTGCCTCTTCCGTATACCAGCGGTCGTAATACCACGCGAACTGCGTCGGGTCTACGAGGATTTGCTGGTCCAGCCAGCGCATGGTCATCTCGACATTTGCCGCGATGCTTTCGTTCCGCGAGCCCTGCTGGGTGAACTCGAAGGCCGGCATGACCCGCGCGGTGTGATGACCGTCGGGCCCGCGCCACGAGTAGCAGGGGAACACCGGCGCGCCCGTCATGAACGAGAGCGCCACGGCCGTCGGCCACATGTAGCAGGGATGGCCCAGCAGCGTCACGCGCTGGCCCTGATCGGGTGGCGCGGGATTATCGGCGGTGAGGCCGAGGATTTTGTTCTGCCCCAGGACGCGCATCAGCGGGCGGATGCCCTCTTCGCGGCCGATGACCTCGACGCCCAGGCCCTCGCGCAGGGCGGCCATGCTCTTCTCCACCGTGGCGAAGGTGCGCCGGCGGATGATGTACACCATTGGAAGACCTTCGAGGCTGAGGCGCGCGGCCGCGAGTTCGTTGTTGCCGAAGTGGCCGACGAAGATGATGGCGCCCTTGCCCGCGTCGAGGGCTCCCTTCAGCATCTCAACACGCTCCAGATCGATGAGGCCTTTCACGCGATCCGGTCGCCCCGCCACCCACAGCCATTCGAGGAACATGAGGGCCGTGTGATCCGCCACGGCGCGCTTGAGAGCGTCGATCTCCTCGGGGGTCTTCGTCGCCCCGAAGATGAGCTGTAGGTTCTTGTCAGTGATGCGTCGCTGGCGCTTGCTGAAGCGCTGGAAGAGCGAGGACAGGTCGCGGGAGAGGGGATGGAGGCTCCGGTAGGGGAGGAGGGGCACCGTCCGCCGCAGGACCGCCATCGTCCGCTCGCCCAACGCCGCGCGCACGCGCTTCTTCCTCGACCGGCGCGGGTCGATCGTGGGCTGCAGGCTTTCGTCGGGACGTTCGGTATCGCTCACTGCACGTCTCTCCCGAGGACGCCGTCGCGCGTCAGGTTGAAGTCAGGCCAGCCGTCCACGGCGGGAAGCACCGATCGCGCCTGGACGTACTTCACGTGGCCGTCGGCGAAGAGGCACTCGTGCGCCCCGGCCCACGCCCACCAACCGTTCTGGCCGGACTCGTGGTTGTCCAGCCACTCCGCCACCATGACCTTCTGCGCCGGGTAGGCGACCTCGGCCTGCGATCGTCCCGAGGCCAGAGACGCGCACCACGGGCTGGGCGAGGTCAGGTCGCCCAGGGCCATGGCGTTGACGACGTCCGGCGGGTAGTAGAAGCACGCCGCGTAACCGTAGGATGTCGCATCCCACGAAGTCGAGGCCGTCGGATCGGCGGGGCAGATGAGTATCTCGGGACGGAAGCCAATCGAGGACCGCGGGTCCGGGGCGACCATCCGGCCCGGAAAGGTCAGATACGCCTGGAGGGGCCAACGCCAGTACCGCCCCATCCACAGGTCCGGATCGCCATCGCCCGGGAAGCGCTCATCGTAATCCGAGACGTACATCATGAAGGCCAGGCCGATCTGTCGGAGGTTGCTCTGACAGGAGGCCTTGCGAGCCTGCCCTCGCGCCGCCGCCAGAACCGGGAACAGCATCGCCGCGAGTATCGCGATGATAGCGATGACAACCAGAAGTTCGATGAGGGAGAAGCCGCGGTTCACATCGGGACTTTACCGTATCAGTGCACGCTCAGGGAAGTGTAATGCTCGATCAGCGGCGTGAAGCGGCTCATCATCGAGATGATCGCGACCTGGGGCTCGCCGATGGTCATCGCCACCGCCGACTGCAGGTAGAGGATCGTCGGGTGCAGCGCTTTGACCTCGCTCCACGGGATGAGGAGGGCGGGGTGCTGGGCCATGGCCATGCCGCGCAGGAACGGTATGTTGCGCCCCACGGTCAGGTAGAGGCCCTCGGGGCTGAAGACCATCGTCGTGCTGAACCGGTAGCGGACGACGCCGATGCGCAGGTGCTGCCACGTGAAGGTCTCGCCCTGGGGCTCATGATCGGCGGAGAACCGCTCGGCGAGGGCCGAGTAGCCACTGGCGCGGAAGAAGATCCGCCACATGTAGCGGATGACAAACAGGATGGCGAGGATGAACAGGCCATACAGCAAGACGACGCCGATGATGCCACCGATGATGGCCCCCATGTCTGACCTCACTCCCACCCGAAGTGATCCATGATCTCCGCCCGCCCCTTCGCGTAACCCTCGTTGCCCTCGGTCACGTTCTTCTCGCCGCACCCATCCCACCAGACCGACGTGCTGCAACTTCCCTCGCGGGCGCAGATGTCCTGCGTCGTGTGGATCCGCTCGAAGATGAGGCGGAAGAGATCGCGGGCGGGCATCACGCTGCCGAACTCGAGGCCGAGCACCTGCAGCATGTCGAGATCGCGCTTCTCATTCGACAGCCCACCCGACCCGAGCGTGTTGGCGCAGGCGTTCAAACCGGGCACTCGCGCCGGGCAGGGGGCGCACATCATCCAGTCGGCCTGCCGCGCCATCCTGATCCGCAGGTCCGGGCTGCGATGCAGGATGATCTGCATAAGCTCCGGCAGGTTGTCCGCCTTGAAGGGTGGGCGCGCCCCCTGACCATACTGACAGACCGCGCAGAGGAGGATGTGGGGGCGGATGGGGACCTCTTCGGCCGCCTCCAGAGCCGCGATGGACGCCTCTTTCTCCGCGGACATCTCCTCCTCGCTGCGCGGAGGGATGATCGCTTCGATGCCGAGAGCGTGGCCTCGCTCGTAGGCGCCGCTGTGCGCTCTCGGGCAGCCGCGCCAGGCCTCGGAGGTCTCCTCGTCGTAGCCGCAGAGGCCCTCGACCGTGGGGATCATCGCCCGCAGGTACAGGAGCGCCGTCCGCGCGGGTAGGGTCACGCCTGGCGGCCAGTTCATGCGCTGGAGGATGTCGAGGTCGCGCTTGCGGTTGAAGTCGGCGCCCTCGGGCGTGTCCTCGGCGATGCCCGGGTCCTGGTAGACGTACACATCGCCAGCGTTGCAGGCGATCGTGAGGGGCATGTCGGGGTGCTCTTTCACCTCGGCCAGGATCGCCGCGATTGTCTCCGCGAAGGGCACGTCGTCCCCGCCGCCGCCGAGTGAGCACACGGCGCATAGAAGCTGATAGGGTCTGACGGTGAGTGGTGCGCAAGGTCTCTGACACGCCATGATTTCGGCCTCCGCCGTTCATTTTGCATAACATGGATTAGACGACGGAGCGAACTAGTTAGGGAACATCCTGAGCCCTTTTACGTCTTTGTTCATGTCGGTCTACTTTCACTTCCTGGAGGATCAGCATGATGAACAGAGCTCTGGTTCTTGTAGTGCTGTGTGTTGCCCTTACCGCTTCCATCGCCCTTGTCTCGGCCCAGCCGCCGGCTGGCGGCGGTGGCGGTGGCCGCGGCGGCGGCGGCATGGGAAACGGGATGTACCTCGAGCGGACGTGGACCGCGGTCTGCTTCCAGCTTGGGCTCACCAATGATCAGATCATGGGCCTCGCCCCGACGTTCGCCGCGGCGCTTGACGTCCGCACCAAGGCCACGGAAGCTGCCAGGGCCCTCGCCGACCAGACCGAGAGGCGAGCAGCCATGACGAAGGCCGGCGACGACTGCAAGGCTACCCTCGACGCCAAGCTGGCGACGACTCTCAACGCCGATCAGCTTGCGACCCTGCAGAAGATGATGGCAC
The DNA here is from genome assembly GCA_003170595.1 of Armatimonadota bacterium. Taxonomy (GTDB): domain Bacteria; phylum Armatimonadota; class Zipacnadia; order Zipacnadales; family FEN-943; genus FEN-943. Next base: position 51,005 of record PMZA01000379.1, on the reverse strand, counting down.
CGCCGCAGCGCCGCCCCCAGGGGCAGTAGTCCCCGCGCTTAGCGAGAATAGTGTCGGCCCCTCCAGCCGAAAAGGCTGGAGGGATCTTCCTCACGCCTGCGATCGCTTCTGCGATCGGCTATCGATCGCTTCTTCTACCGCTTCTCCTGCTCATACAGCGCCCGCACCTGCTCGGGTGTGAGCGCCGTGCTGTAGATGCGCAGGTTGGATAGTTCCCCGCTCAGCCATACCACGTTCGTCGCGTTGGCCTTCCCCAGGTCCACCGGGTTGTCGTTGTGAACCACTTTCCCCGATAGGGTCTGCCCCGAAGCCCCGCACGGTCGCCCGTCCATGTACACGCGCAGGTAGGAGCCGTCATACGTGCCGACCAGGTGGTACCACTTCCCGACCTCGAGCCGCTTCTCGCCCGTAACGACCGTCCCTGGCGAGTACCATCCGTGGTTCGCCGTCGCCACTTCGAGATGCCACCAGCCATCGCCCCCGGCCGCCAGGCGGTAGGCGAATTCCTTGTTGACGATCGCGGCGACCGGGTTCGGCAGGGCGGCGAGTTTCACCCACACGGCGATGGTCAGCGCATCAGCGCCATCCAACCCCGGGGCCGAGGGGATCGACGCATAGGCCCCCTTTCCGTCGAGGGACAGCACCCGCCCGCCCCGATCCGCGACGAAAGCCCCACCTGTCAGCGTTCCAGGACGGCCCAACCCCGACGTGTCATCGATCGTCCCGGCGAGGTCCCACTTCCCCTCCAGCACGAGCGCCCGCTGCCTCGGCGCAGGAGGAGGCGCAGCGGATGGGTTCTTCGCCTGCAGGAGCATCACCCAGTCGCTCTCATCAGGCTTCGGCGGGATCACCCACGCGCCCTCCGCCGTGGGCGCGCTGTAGTCCATGGGCGGCAGGAAGGTCCCCGCCCGCGGGTCATACCATCGCGCGGAGTAGTGCGTGTTGGGGTTCATCTGTCGCAAGGTCCCGGTCGTCGTGCCTTTGTTGAAGAAGAGGACGACCACCGTCTTCCACCCATCGCTCGCCACCCGCGTCTCGTTCGCGTCGGCGAAGAGGCCCCAGCTCCGCACATCGAACCGCGGGGTCAGCTTCCACCATTCGAGGCCCGTGAAGAACCGCTTCATGAAGGTCATCTGATCGCCGCTCGCCCGCGCGAGGCCGTCGTACCAGAGCTTGGGATTCGGATCGTACGGCGTGCCGCTGTCGCGGACGGGCGTGATCGTGTAGGTGTCGTCCCAGATGCCCGCGACCCCATATCCGAAGCCGCAGAAGCCTGACAGGAAGGCCGTGTACGCGCGCGTCCGTTCGCCGGCGGCATCGGTCCAAAAGTTCTCGTAGGGCGGCTCATAGTGGACGGCCGGCTTGGTCGGGGCGGTGTCCCAGTAATCCTGGGCGTAGTCGGCGTCAACGATCCCTTGCAGCTGCACGGCGTACCAGGTGTGGAAGGACTTCTCCCGCCACTTCGAGGTCGATGCGGTGATGGCGTTGCAGGTATGCGCGCTCAGTGGATGATGGTAGGCGTCGTTTTGGCTCACGGCCTCGGCGATGGTCTGCCACTTCGCGTCGAGGTTTGGAGGATCGCCGTCGTAGGAGCCGTCGACCTCCTGCGCCATCGTCCACATCACCGGATAGGCGCCATACCGCGCCGCCCAGTACCGCCCGAGTTGGCGCAGGTAGGCGTCGTCGAGATTGGGAATGATCCCGCGCCAGTTGAGGGCGTTCGCGACGACCATCCCGCTGTCCGCGAGGCACTGGAACTTGCGGTCGGCGTTGTGGAAGCCGGGCATGTCAGCCTCGCCGATGCCGTCGTCCCAGTAGTAGATCGGCTCCTGGTCGGGACCCTCCTGCGCGCCGGCCATCCACTCGGATTGGTAGACCGTGAAGCCCTGGCTGACGCGCTTGTCGACCTCGCACTTGAACTGGGAGGGGCAGCCGGCGAGGTTGCTGGTCGAGAACCGCTCGTGCATGGCCTCCCAGTGGGTGTCGCCGAGGTAAAAGAACGGCGTCCCGTCGGCATAGGTGAAGTAGCGCCCGGTCGGGCCGACCTTCACGAACCCGTGCTGGTAGATGGCGAGCTTGCCCCGGTAGGGGGTGACGGTCACGACGCCGCGTTGGGCGTGGAGGCCGGTGTCGGTCGTGTCGCTGCACGTGGTCGCGAAGGTCCACTCGCCGACCTCGGGCGCGGCGAAGCGGACCTTCCACGTGGCCCCTCCGTCCCAGAAGGCGGGACGGAGGATTCTCATGTGTGGCCCGACGAAGGTGACGTCGACCGTGGCATCGGCGAAGGGGTTGGCGTGCGGCTTGGCGCTGGTGAAGCTTATCTCCACGCACCGCCACCGTTCGACGCTGTACCCGGCGCCGAACGCCGTCGATCCGCACACAGCCGCAAGCCCCATCGTCATCAGCAGAGAGGTGCGTTTACCCATGTTCGCGCGGTTTCTGTAGGGCGGGCATTTATGCCCGCCGGGCGTTCTGGGCTAGGTCCTTCGCCTGCGCGGCGGGCATAAATGCCCGCCCTACAGCAAGCCAGGAAGGTGCCCTCTACCAGTTCTCGGCGAGGATTTCGTAGTGGGCCTGGGGATGGGCGCAGGCCGGACATGCCCCCGGCGCCTCGGCGCCTTCCTGGACGTAGCCGCAGTTGCGGCACCGCCACATGACCGGCTGCGGGCGCTTGAAGACTGTGCCCGCCTCGACGTTCTTGAGCAGGCCCAGGTACCGCCGCTCGTGCTGCTTCTCGGCGATCGAGATCTTGTCGAAGACCATCGCGATGGCCTGGAAGCCTTCCTGCCGGGCGACCTCGGCGAAGTTGGGGTAGAGGGTGCCCCATTCCATGTGCTCGCCGGCGGCGGCGGCGCGTAGGTTCTCCTCGGTCGAACCGATGACCCCCGCGGGGAACATGCCAGCGACCTCGCACTCGCCGCCCTCGAGGAAGCTGAAGAAGCGCTTGGCGTGCTCCTTCTCCTGCTCGGCGGTCTCGGCGAAGATCGCGGAGATCTGCTCGAAGCCGTCCTTGCGCGCCTGGCTGGAGAAGTAGGTGTAGCGGTTGCGGGCCTGCGACTCTCCCGCGAAGGCGCTCATGAGATTGCGCTCGGTCTGTGAGCCTTTCATATCCATGGTCATCCACCCCCAGAAGATTGACTACGCCTAAGGGATTCGCGTTGGGCGGCGCCTTTCCTCCGCGCGGGCCTTGCAGGAAACCCGGAGGCGGCGTTGTACCTTTACCGAGGGGGCGTGCGATGCTTCGAGTGGGATACCTATTTCTGTGTCTGGCCGCGGTGGCTTCAGCCCTGGCGGGACCGCCCTTCGTGACGGATGATCCCGAGCCGGTCGACCTGCACCACTGGGAGGTCTATATCTCTTCTCAGTGGGCGCGCGACTCGGGTGGCATCACCGGCGATCTCCCCCACCTCGAGGTCAACTACGGCGCGGCGCCCAACCTCCAGCTTCACTTGATCGTCCCCTACGAGTTCGCCCGCCCAGTCGGCGGTCCGACTTCCCGCGGCCTCGGCGACATCGAGTTAGGGGTCAAGTACCGCTTCGTCCGGGAGACGGCGCACCGGCCCATGATCGGCGTCTTCCCCCTCTTCGAACTCCCGACCGGCGACGAGGACCGCGGCCTCGGCACGGGCCATCTCCACGTCTTTCTGCCCGTGTGGCTGCAGAAGAGTCGGGGATCGTGGACGAGCTATGGCGGCGGCGGCTACTGGATCAACCCGGGCGAGGGCAACCAGGACTACTGGCTCTTCGGCGGGCTGATCCAGAAGGACCTGAGCCAGCACCTGACCCTCGGCGGCGAGATCGTCCACACCGGCGCGACCGAGGTCGGCGGCGAGAGCGACCTCTTCTTCAACCTGGGCGGCCAGTACAACTTCAACGACGAGCACCACTTGCTGTTCTCGGCCGGACGTAGCATCGAGGGCAGCAGCGAGTTTCTCGGCTACCTGGGCTTCCAGTGGACCTTTCCAACCGCCGATTAGGCGCGTTTGAACAGCTCTGCAGCGCCCGGTAGCACCGATATGGCGCCCGGTAGGCGCACTTCTTCGCCGCTGAACAGCCCCCGCCACGTCCCTTCACCGCCCAGCTTGATCACCTGAGGCTGATCCGAGCGGCTGAGCATGACCATGAACGCCGGGCCTTCGGGGCCGCTGAGAGCGTCCACATGCACGGTGCCAATCGCGTCTGATGATGCGCCCAGAGTCGGTGATACCGACGCCGCAGTGAGGTGCTTTGCGAGAAACTGCGCGAAGTATCCGGCATCGCGCAGCGATCCCTCTCCCAGATTCGTCCCGCAATAGATGACCTTCCCCTCCCCCACCTTCGCCGACACGATGCACGGTTCGACGCCGTCGAAGCTGCCCTCCGCCTTCGCGCCCTCAAGGATGGCGTAGCGGTTCGCTCCCCACACGAACCCGCCGTCGGCGAGAGTGATCGGGAAGAACCGCCCGCCGGAAGTGCCGCTGGCGCTGAGAGCCTTGCTGACGTCCTCGGGCAGCGCGCCCTGGAACGCCTCGTTTTCGGGCAGGCGGAGGTGATACGACGAGGTGCTATCGATCTCCCTGATGCCCCAACTCTCGGCGAGCCCACAGCCCGGCAGGCATCGGCTATGCCTGCCCGTCGTCGCGTTGTAGCCGGCCAGATGTGCCTCACAGAGCAGTGTCCCGCCCGCTCGGACCCACGCATCGAGCGCCGCCGCCTCTTCCGCGGTCACGTAGTAGCACGACGGCATGATGAGGAATCGCAGGCCCGCCAGATCGCCCGCCGCGAGCATGTCGTCGGAGATAATCCGGAACGGATAGTTGCTCCAGTAGAGGGTGTTGATGTACGCCTCGACGCCGTCGATCAGCCCAGCGAGCGACCCGTTGGCGGCGAAGTGGAAGATCTCGTTCTTGCGGCTCTTCCAGATTCCGATCTCCGGCGGCGCCGGGAAAGCCTCGCGCAGGGCCTCGACATGAGGCTCAACGCCGCCCCAGAAGTCCCTTACGGCGCGCGTAACCGGCCGATCCGTGCCGTCAAGCCTCACCACGCCCCACGCCGGTGACTCCGCCCCCAGCACCTCCGAGCGGAACTGCCAGAACATGAAGCCCTTGATCCCCTGCCCGATCTGCGGAAGCCAGTCGGCGAGGAGATCCTTGAGCCCGAGGAAGCGCTGGTGCATGTTGATGCTGCCGAAATTCACGTGGCTCTCGACGTTGTAGCAGACCCGCCCTTGCCCCGCCGACACGACCTGCGTGATCGACGCCGGGCTCGCATTCATCGACGCCGCGAAGAGATCGCAGTGTCGCGCGAGGGCGAAGTCGTCCACGCCAGTTAGCGAGCAAAAGCACGTCATGATGTTCGGCACGACGTGGAGGTAGACCGGGTGCTTCGGGTCATGCTCGCGGGCGAGATCGAGGCGCATGACGGCCTCGCCGGTCATCGTGTCGAGGTGGAACTCGCGCCAGTCGACGAAGTCGGTGATGGTCCCGCCGTTGCGGGGCATCTCGACATGCTCCCAGTCCTCGTAGCAGCGCCCCCACACCTCGTTGAGCGTCTCGAGGCCGCCATACTTCGCCCGGAGCCACTTCGCGAAACCGTCGCGGCAGTGATCGCAGAAACAGGTCAGAGTCGCGAAGTCGGGCACGCGCGCCTGGAACGACTGCTCCGGCTCGTTCCACATGTCCCACATCGCCATCGCCGGATGGTCGCGGAAATGCTCGACGACCTCCTCCAGGAAGTGCCGCCTCTCGGCCAGCGCTCCGGGATGGTTGTAGCACGGCCCCGGGTGCCCGCCGATGGATCGATGCGACACCGCGTAGGGCTCGATGACGCGCCCCGAGGCATCGATCTGCTTGGCATCGGGATACACGTCGAAGAGCCATAGCGGCGACATGTCCGTGAGGGTGTTGAGGGTGATCCCGAGGCCGTGGTCCGCCGCCAGGTCCATCAGCGCGTCGAGGTCCTCGAAGTAGAACCGGTCGGGCGCGCGGTGGGACCATCGCCACTGGACGAAGAGCTTGACCTGGTTGAAGCCGAGGTCGCGCATACGGGCCATGTCGTCCTGCCACAACTCGCGCTCGGGCGTGGGCGCACGGTAGTACTGCGACCCGAAGAGGAACGGATACGGGCTCACGAAAACGCCTCCCTGGACCATCGTGGTCTAGTCGTGCACGACCCTCAGATTGCGCGTGTGCTCGTTCGCTGAGATGCGGCCGTCCTCGAGGCTCGTGACCAGCTTGCCGTTGATGCGCAGGTTCGCGAAGGTGACGTTCTCGATGAGGTGATCGCCGTCGAAGCCGGTCAGCCGCGACACCGGATTGCTCCCGCCCGTGACGGTGATGTTGCGGAAGACCACGCCGTTGACGTGACCGCGGTTAGGGTCATGGCCCCACATGTCCGCGCCGATCCAGCAGTTGATCAGCGTGTTCGTGACGTTCTCGCAGCGTATATCCTCGAAGACGATGTTGCTCATCGTCCCCGAGTCGGAAACGAGTATGGCCAGCGAACAGCAGTCCCCTCCGCCGGAGAAGTCGTGGATGATGTCGCAGTCGCGGAAGGTCACGCCCGAGATGTTCTCGCGCGTCTCCGACGTGATCCCGAGGCCCCGCGCCCTCTCGTTCCAGATGACGCAGCGGCGAACGATGATGTTCTTCGACTCCTGCTCGGGCGGCGGCGAGGTCGTCTTCACGCAGACCTCGTCGTCGTTATTACGTAGGAAGCAATCCTCAACAACGGCGTCCTGCGTGTTGCAGAGGTCGACGCCATCGCTGTTCTCGCGTCGGCAGATCTGCTTGACATTGCGCACCGTCACGTTCTTCGACCCGAACACCGCCACCACCCACGCCGGCGCATCGAGGACGGTGATCCCCTCGACCAGCACGTCCTCGCAGTGGCGTATAACCATCGCCGTGCGCGCATGCCAGGGCAGGGGCCGGAGGTCGAGGATGCCGCGCCCGCGGATGGCGATGTGCTTGGCGCCGTCCGCCACGAAGAGGTCGTGCCAGTTCTTCACGCCCGACCAGTCCTTCTCGGTCGTCGGCTTCTCGTCGGGCAGGATGACGCCGCGGACGATCGCCCCGCCCGCGATGTAGACGGTCTTGCCGCTGTCGATTTTCACCGGGCCGATCTCATGCACGCCCGGCCCATAGTAGATAACGTTGGGGTCGTCGGGTCGCGGCACGTTAGTCTCGAGCGGGTTGGCGAAGAGATGGAGGCAGCGCATGAAGGAGCCGTTGAGTTCGAGGGTCAGATTGCACGGATGATCGAGGGTGAAGCTGATATCGCTGCCCTCGACCGTCGGCGTGATGCCGTAAGAGGTGGGCAGGACTCGGGCATAGGTGACCGCCCGCAGGGACGTGATGGTGACGGTGACTTTGCCCTCGAAATCGAAGTACGCGAAGGATGCCGGGCCGCCGTTGAGGGTGTCGATCTCATAGACGGAGACGGGCTTTCCGTTCACCGAGACCGTGTAATCGTCCGAGGCTTTCTCGCCCGGCGGCGCGGGGTAAGTGACGACCTTCGTCGCCGCGTGGCCGGCGCCGGATTGGGCCGCGGCCATGACAGCCATACCCAGGGACAGCAGCTTGCTGTAGGCGGTCATCAAGGCGCGATCGTCCTCCCGGAACGACTGAGGTTGGCGGCTCAGGCGCTGAGAAGTTTGCGCCCCGACCAGCGCAGCCGCAAGGCATTCGTCACGACGGAGATGCTGCTCGCGGCCATGGCCCCGGCGGCGATCATCGGGTTGAGCAGTCCCGCCACGGCGAGGGGGATCATGGCGACGTTGTAGACGAAGGCCAGGAAGAGGTTCTGCTTGATGTGGGCGAGCGTGCGACGGCTGAGGACGATGGCGCGGACGACGCCCATCGGGTCGCCGCTGACGAGGGTGATCTCGCCGGCCTCGATGGCGACGTCAGTGCCCGTGCCGAGAGCGATGCCGACGTCGGCCTGGGCGAGGGCGGGCGCGTCGTTGATGCCGTCGCCGACCATGGCGACGCGGTGCCCCTGCTCCTGGAGCAGCTTGACCTCGCTGACCTTCTCCTCGGGCAGAACCTCGGCGAGGACGTCCGTGATCCCGACCTGCGAGGCGATGGCGGCGGCCGTGCGACCGTTGTCGCCGGTGATGAGATAGACGCGCAGGCCCAGGTGGCGCAGGCGGCGCACGGTCTCGGCCGCACCGGGCTTCACTGTGTCGGCGAGGGCGATCAGGCCGATGGGGCGTCCGTCCGCCACGACGATGAGGGCCGTCTTGCCCTCGGCCTCCAGCGCGGTCTTGCGGTCGAGAACGGCTGAGGCATCGACGCCCGCCTCCTCCACGAAGCGCGCCGATCCGACGAGGACTGAGGCGCCGCCCACCTTCGCGCTGACCCCGCCGCCGGGCGTTGCCTCAAAATCGGTTGCGGCCGCGATGTCCAGAGAACGAGCCTTCGCCGCCCCCACGACAGCCTGGCCGAGCGGATGCTCTGACGGATCCTCAGCCGCCGCCGCGATAGCGAGGAGCGCGCCTTCGTCCACGTCCGCCGCGAGCGGGACGATGTCCGTGACCTCGGGCTGGCCGCGAGTGAGGGTGCCGGTCTTGTCGAAGATGACGGTGTCGAGGCGGCCGACAGCCTCGAGGGCCGAGGTCTGCCTGATGAGAATGCCGTGCTCCGCGCCGAGGCCCGTGCCGACCATGACGGCGGTCGGCGTGGCCAGTCCGAGCGCGCAGGGGCAGGCGATGACGAGCACCGCGACGGCGTCGATGAGGGCACGCTCGAAGCCCGCGCCCGCGATCATCCACCCGGCGAAGGTCAGCACCGCGACGGTGATGACGGCCGGCACGAAGTACGCGGCGACGACGTCGGCCAGGCGCTGGATGGGCGGCTTGGTCCCCTGCGCTTCCTGCACGAGGCGGATGATCTGCTGCAGCACCATCTCGCTGCCCACGCGCCTGGCGCGGAAGCGGAAGGCGCCGGCCTTGTTGATCGTGCCGCCGAGGACTCCGTCGCCGACGACCTTGTCAATTGGCACGCTCTCGCCGCTGATCATCGACTCATCGACGGCCGAGTAGCCCTCGACGACGATGCCATCGACCGCGATGCGCTCGCCGGGGCGGACGACGACGATGTCGCCGGCCTGCACCTCCGCGGCGAGGATGCGCACCTCCTCCCCATCTCTCATCACCGACGCTTCGCGCGGGGCAAGTTCGAGGAGTCGACGGATGGCCGCCGACGCTTTGCCTCTGGCGCGGGTCTCAAGGAATCGCCCCAGCGTGATGAGCGTGAGGATGACGGCGGCGGAGTCGTAGTACAGCGCGCCCCGCCCGACGAGCGTGAAGTACACGCTGTATAGATACGCCGCCGAGGACCCGAGCGCGATCAGCACGTCCATCGTCGCCGCGCCGTGTTTAAGCGCCGCGTAGCTGCCGCGGTAGTACTGCCAGCCGAGGAGGATCTGCACCGGCGTCGCCAGCGCGAAGAGGATGTACGCCCGCCCCGGAAAGTCCGACGCCATGGTGAGGAGGAACGTCGGGATGCTCAGGACGACGCCGAGGATGACCAGCAGCCTCTGCCGGCGGACCTCGGCGGCACGGGCCTCCTGCTCGGCATCGGTGGCCTCAAGGTCCGCGGGTCGTGCCCCGTAGCCTTCGTCTTCGACGGCGAGGAGGAGAGCCTGGACATCGGTACGCGCGGGGTCGTAGGTGACGCTGGCTGTGGCCGCGGCGAAGTTGACGTTGGCCTCGACGACACCCTCGGCGGCGCGCAGGCCCTTCTCGATCCGGGCCGCGCAGGCCGCGCAGTGCATGCCCTCGATATCCAGCCTCACCTTCTCTGCACTCATCGCCCCTACCCCCGATCCAGCCGCACAGCGGGCCTGCGCCGCAGGAACCGCTCCGCGGCCAGTGCCGCGACGCATCCCTCGCCCGCCGCTACTATCGCCTGACGCACCTGCTTCGCCCGCACGTCCCCCGCGACGAAAACCCCCGCCACGGGCGTCGCGCCTAGCTCATCCGTAATCAGATACCCCTTTTCGTCGGCAGGCAGCGCCCCATACAGAAACTCCGTCGCCGGCGCCGACCCGTGCAGGTAGAGGAAGACTCCCGCGGCATCGAAGCTGACGGTCGCGCCGCTTGCGTCGTGGAAGACTGCGCCCGTCGCGCAGGCCCCTGAGTCGGTCTCGCCACCGACGACCTGCGTGAGGCGGAGGCCCGTCTCGACGGCGATGTTCTCACGCGAGAGGATGGCCTCGCGCAGGCTGGGATCGCCGGCGACTTCTCGCGCAGAGGTCACGAGGCGCACGGAGTGGACGATGCCAGAGAGCATCAACGCCTCCTCGACCGCCTGCTCGTCATCGCCGATGACCATCACATCGCGCCCGGCGAAGAGGGGGCCGTCGCAGGCCGCGCAGTAGCACACGCCGCGACCGACGTACTCCTCCTCACCCGTGGCCTTCGACGCCCGGGCCATCGCGCCGGTGGCGATGAGGATCGCCCCCGCCTCGTAGACTTCGGTGCTGGTGAAGACGGTGATGGGAGCGTCAGTCGATGCAATCCGCGCGCTAAGATCGACCCCGATCGCCGACTCCACGCGGTGCTCGGCGCCCGCCTTCACCGCCTGATCGCGGAGAAGCTGGAGAAGCTCGCGGCCGGGCCGAGGTTCGGGCTGACCGGGGAAATTCGCGATGAACGGCGCCCGGGTCATCATCCCGGAAAGCTCGATCGGGCTGAGCATGATGGTCCGCAGGCCGGCCCGCGCCGCGTAGATGGCGGCCGTGCATCCGGCCGGTCCCGCCCCGAGGATGAGAAAGTCGCAAGCGATCTCGTCAGCCATAAACACGTCTCCCTCCGGTCGCCCGGCGTCCTCATTCTTCCCCATCGCGCCGATGCTTACCACTGCGCCGCCCGACACCGCCGCAGGAAGGTCCCCGCCGCCGCGGTGGGAAGTCTCGCCGCGAGTTCGGAGGGATACCCATGCCTGCTCATCTTTGCCTTGTATTGATGCTGCTACTCGTCCTCCTTGGCGCGACGACCCTGGCGCCGGCCGACGGTGATCGCGTCGTCGTCAAGCCTGCTGACACCGGCGCCGCCCTCTGCAATCCGGACATGGGCTGGGTCTTCCACCATTACGACAACGACCCGCGCGTGTACGGCTCGCACCTCGCCCCGTCCGACACCCTCGACAACTTCCCCGGCCTGACGGTCATCTACCTCCGCCTCCCCTGGTCGTACATCGAGCCCGAGGAGGGCAAGTTCAACTGGGCCACCCTCGATACCCCCGCCCAGCGGTGGATCGCGAAGGGCAAGAAGATCGCCCTCCGCCTGACGACCTGCGAGTCGTGGACGCGTTGGGCCACGCCCGAGTGGGTTCAGAAAGCCGGCGCCAAGGGTCACAACTTCACTCCCGGTAAGCTCGACGAGAACGGCCCCTTCTGGGAGCCCGACTACGACGACCCGATCTTCCTCGACAAGCTCGACCACTTCCTCGCGGCAGTCGCCCAGCGCTACGATGGCAACCCCGAGGTCGCCTTCATCGACATGGGGACCTTCGGGGTATGGGGCGAGGGGCATACGTGGTCGAGCACCCAGCTTCCCTATACGGCCGACACGATCCGCCGCCACATCGATCTCCACCTGAAACATTTCAAGCACACCCTCCTCGCCGCCAACGACGACCTGCACATGCAGGGCCGCGGCCAGGAGGTCATCGACTACGCCCTCGAGCACGGCCTCACCCTCCGCGATGACAGCATCCTCGTGCAGGGCGGCGCCAACGCCTATTTCAGCGCCGAGATGGCCCAGCCCTTCTGGCCCACCAAGCCCGTCATCCTCGAATCCGAGCACTACGGCGGCTCGCGCGACCGCGGGGTCTGGGGCGATGGCAGCCTCTACCTCAAGGCCGTCGAGGACTACCACGCGAGCTACGCCTCGATCCACTGGTGGCCCCGCGAATTTCTCACCGAATGCCGCCCGATCATCGACAAGATGAACCTCCGCCTCGGCTATCGCCTGCAGGTGGCCGAAGCCTCCTGGCCTGCCACGATCCCGATCGACGGCCGCTTCCCCATCTCGACGATCTGGCGCAATGCGGGCGTCGCGCCCTGCTATCCCGGCGGTTATCAGACGATAACTTTGAAGGACGCCAAGGGTGGCATCGCCGCCTGCTTCGTGGATGACGGCTTCGATATGCGCAGCCTCCCGGTCGGCCCGCCCGGCAAGGCCGAGCCTCGCTCGCGCGATGCCAGCTTCCTCCTCCCCTTCAACTTCGCCGGAGGCAAGCTCGATGTTTTCATCTCCGTCGGCACGCGCACCGGCACGCCCACGATCGCCCTGCCCCTCGCCGGCGACGATGGCCAGCACCGGTATCGCCTCGGCTCGGTGCAGATCCTCGGCGACTACTCCGTCGCGGTGGGCAAGATCGAAAAGCGCGACACCCAGTGGGCCCTCCCGCTCACCTGGACGGCGCACGTCCCGCTGCCCAAGGGCGTCCGCCCCTTCGTCCACTTCGATCGCGACGGCCAGATCCTCTTCATGGCTGAGCCCGCCGACGGCTCGCCGCTGGCTGATCTTGAGAAGCCCGGCGTCACACGCATCGACTCGATCTTCACCGTGCCCGGCGCGGCAAAGCCCGGCCGCTTCCCGGTCGCCGTCGGCCTCTGGACGCCCGATCTGATCGGCAAGCCCAACGAGCGCTGCGCCCCCGACTCCGGTGGCATGGACCGCCGCGTGACGGTCGGCACCCTCGACGTCGCCGCCGATGGCGCAGTCACCTTCACGCCCGCGGAGGGGTTCCAATAGTCATGGGCGACGACACAGCCCCCGAGGCCGTCCCGGTGCAGGGCCCGTCCCCCTGGCGGCGCTATCTCCCGCTGCTCATCCTCATCTTCCTCGCCCCGGCCACCGGCGAACTGCTCAGCGGCTCGTCCCCGCCGGCAAGCTGGATCACGATCTTCGGCATCATCAACATCGTGCTCTACGGCTTCGGCGCCGTCCTCGCCCGCGAGTACTCGAAGCTCTGGGGCGGAGGCTGGCATCGCGTGCTTCTTCTCGGCGCCGCGTACGGCATCGTCGAGGAGGGTCTCGTCTGCAAGAGCTTCTTCGACACGAAGTGGCCCGACCTCGGCCCCCTCGCCACGTACGGCCGCTATCTCGGCACGGGCTGGGTGTGGTCGCTGAACCTCACGATCTTCCACATGTTCATCAGCATCGCCATCCCGATCCTGATCGTCGAGTTGATGTTCCCCTCGGTCCGCGCGGTCAACTGGACCAACCGCCCGGGGCGCATCACCATCCTCCTGCTCTTCATCGCGAACGCCATCCTCACCCCGGTGATCTTCCAGCCCTATCGCGCGATCCCCCAACTGACTATCGCCACCATCGTCGTCTTGCTCCTGGCCCTCCTGGCCTGGCGGTGGAAAGGCCCGCAGCTTCCGACGCTTCCCGACGTCCGCCTTCTGCGACCGATCACGATGGGCCTCCTCGGCTTCGCCTGCACCTTCTTCTTCCTCATCGTGCAGTACGTGATCCCAAAGACCGCTTTGCCGCCGATCGCCGACATGGCGCTGACGGCGGGGGTTGCGTTCCTGGTCGGACGGTTCTTGTATTTCCGCACCGGCGCGGGCCGCGTCTGGACCGATCGTCACCGCGTCGCCCTCGTCACCGGCGCGTTGGTGCCCTTCATGATGCTCGCCCCCCTGGTCGAGTTGGGCAACCACCCGAGCAACGGCAAGCACTACACGGGCCAGTCGCTGGTCGGCCTCGCCTTCCTGATCGGCCTGATATTCCTTCGCAGGGCGATCCTCCGGCGCCAGGCTCCCACAGAGGTGCAAGGTACATGACCCGTTCCCTGGCCCTGCTTCTCGCCTGTATGCTTATCCCAGCCATCGTCCTCGCGGGAGGGGATCCCTTGGATCGCAGCAACGTCGTCTGGACATCGCCCAGCCTCAACTCCTCCGGCTCGATGCCTCTCGGCAACGGCGATATCGGCCTCAACGTCTGGGTCGAGCAGGACGGCGACCTCCTCTTCTACATCTCGAAAACCGACGCCTGGAGCGATAGCTGCCGCCTCCTCAAGCTCGGCCGTGTGAGGGTGAAGCTCTCGCCCAACCCGTTCATGAAGGGGCTCCCCTTCGTCCAGACCCTCCGCCTCCACGAAGGCGAGATCGAGATCGTCGCTGGCGAGGCGGCCTCGGCCGTCACCCTCCGCGTATGGGTCGACGCCAACCATCCGGTCATCCACGTCGAGGCCGACGGCAAGCAAGCCTTCGCCCTCGAGGCGTCGCTGGAAGTCTGGCGCACAGCCGATCGCAAGCTCGAAGGCCAGGAGTTGTTCAGCGCCTATGGCATGAACGGCGCTCCTCACCCAACCTTCGAGCATCGCGACGTCGCGGGCGGGTCGGGCGATCAGATCACTTGGTACCACCGCAACCCGTCGTCGATCTGGCCCGAGGTCCTCAAGCTCCAGGGCATGGAGGCCTGGACGAAGCAGGCGCCCGACCCGCTCCTCGACCGCACTTTCGGTGGCGCCATGTGGGGTCAGGGCCTCGTCTCGCAAGGGCCCGAGTCGCTCAAGTCCTCGCAGCCCCGCACGCATCATGCCGTCAGCATCGCCTGCCTCACCGCCCAGACCGCGACGCCCGACGAGTGGCGACGCAAGCTCGACGGCCTCGTCGCCGAAGCGAAGTCCCTCGACCTCGACAAATCCCGCAACGCCCACCGCAAGTGGTGGGCCGACTTCTGGGATCGCAGCTACGTCCGCGTCTCAGGCACCGGCGTGGGCATGACCGGCGGCATCACCATCAACGACATCCCGCTCCGCATCGGCGCCGACAGCAACGGCCAGAACCTCTTCCACGGCCTCATCCGTCGCGCCCGCATCTTCAGCCACGGCCTCTCGCCCGAGCAGATCGCCGCCCTCGCCCAGAGCCCCGACGCCGCCCCGCCCGCGAACACCGGCCTCCTCGGCGACTGGATCCTCGACCACGTGGGCGGCACGATCCCCAACGCCGCCCTTCGGCAGGGCTCAGGGTCTGGAACGACCGGCGCGTCGATGCCTGCGAAGATCTCCGGCGAACTCACTCTCGCCGACGCCCCGGGTGGCAAAGCCCTCCGCTTCGACGGCAAGGGCTTCGTCGAGGTCGCCTATGATCGCCACCTCGACCTCACCTCCGCGATCACCCTCGACGCCTGGATCTGCCCCGACGCCGAGCCCGGTGGCGGGGCGCGCATCATGGACAAGTGCATCGCCGGCACCGCCGTCGGCTATACCTTCGACACCTGCCCGAACAACTCGCTGCGCTTCATCCTTGACGCCGGCACGATCAGCTACGACGCCCGGCTCGAGCCCGGCAAGTGGCATCACGTCGCCGCCGTCCTCGATGGCATGACAGGTCGCCAGATCATCTACCTCGACGGCAAGCCCGTCGCCTCACTCACTCACGGTGGCAACACCGACGAGGTCACCCAGGGCTACGCGCTCCAACGCTTCGTCAATGCCTGCGCCGGCCGCGGAGCCTTCCCGATCAAGTTCAACGGCTCCATCTTCACCGTCGACGCGAAGGAAGGCGACGCGCACTACGACGGCGACTACCGGCGCTGGGGCGGCCCCTACTGGTTCCAGAACACGCGCCTGCCCTACTGGCCGATGCTCGCCTCGGGCGACTACGACATGATGCTGCCGCTCTTCCGCATGTACCTCGCGGCGCTGCCGTACGCCACCGAGCGCTGCCGCACTTACTACGGCCACGGCGGCGCCTTCTTCCCGGAGACGATGTACTTCTGGGGCACGAACGACGGTGACGACTATGGCTGGGATCGCAAGAACAAGCCCGTCTCGCAGGTCGACAACGGCTACATCGGGCGGTACTGGTCGGGCGGGATCGAGCTTCTCGCGATGATGCTCGACTACCACACGCACACCGGCGACGCCGCCTTCGCGAAATCGACGCTGCTCCCCTTCGCCGACGCGATCGTCACCTTCTACGACAAGCACTATCCGCGGGACGAGGCCGGCAAGCTTCTCTTCAAGCCCGCCCAGTCGCTCGAGACCTGGCAGGATGTCATCAACCCGCTGCCTGAGATCGCCGGCCTCAACTTCGCGTTGGGCGAACTCCTCTCTCTCCCCGCTGACCTGACCGGCAAGGATCGCCGCGCCGTGTGGACTCGCCTGCGCGGTGAACTCCCGCCCATGCCCACCAAGCAGATTGATGGCGACACCGTCCTCGCCCCCGCCCGCGAGATCCTCGGCCCGATAATGAACTGCGAAAACCCCGAGCTGTACGCGATCTTCCCGTACCGCCTCTACGGGGTGGGCAAGCCCAACCTCGACCTCGCCCGCCGCACCTTCACCCACCGCCGCTTCAAGGGCAGTTGGGGATGGCAGCAGGACGACACGCAGGCCGCCTACCTCGGCCTCGCCGCCGATGCCGCGCGCCTCGTGGCCGCGCGCTTTTCGATGCACAACGTCGAGCAGCGCTTCCCGGCGTTCTGGGGTCCCAACTTCGACTGGGTGCCCGACCAGGATCACGGCTGCAACGGCCTCAACGCGCTGCAGACGATGCTGCTCCAGACCGACGGCCGCAAGCTGATCCTCTTCCCCGCGTGGCCGAAGCAGTGGGACGTCGAGTTCAAACTCCACGCGCCGATGGGCACGATCGTCGAGGGCGCCTATCGCGACGGCAACGTCGAGCGCCTTAAGGTCACACCCGCATCCCGCGCCGGGGACATCATCCTTCGCCAACCGCAGTAGTTTCTTCACTTCGTCGCACCCTAGAAGGGCAACCCTTCAGGACACGACGAGCATCGCTGAACAGTAGTCGCACCCTTCAGGGTGCGGCTGTGGCCGGTGGTGGGCCTTATGCTTTTCGCTTGGTATTCGATCTCGAGGAGGCCTTCCATGAACGTCATCGTCATCATCAGTGACACCTTCCGCCGCGACCATCTCGGCGCCTACGGCAACGACTGGATCCGCACGCCCAACCTCGACAAGCTCGCCGCCCAGAGCCACGTCTTCGACGGCGAGCGCACGGGCAACTTCCCCACCCTCCCCAACCGCTACGACGTCATGACCGGCCGCTTCGGTTTCATCGAGTACGACTGGTCGCCCCTCCCGCGCGAAGTCCCCGTCCTCGCGCAAGTCCTCTCCGCGGCGGGCTATGTGACGATGATGGTTATCGACACGCCGCACATGCTCCAGAACGGCTGCAACTTCGACCGCGGCTTCGAGGGCTTCCACTGGGTCCGCGGGCAGGAGAACGATCGCTGGCGCACCAGCCCGCGCGACGTCCACGCCCGCTGCGATCCCTCCAAGCTGCGCGACGGCATGGCCATCTACGGCCAGCATCTCCGCAACACGGCCCATCGCGACAAGGAGGAGGACTTTTTCCCGGCGCGCACGATGACCTTCGCCGCCCGCTGGCTCGAGGAAAACCGCGGCGATCCCTTCTTCCTCTACGTCGACACCTTCGACCCGCACGAGCCGTGGGATCCGCCTCAGTGGTACGTCGACCGCTACGACCCCGGCTACGTCGGCGATGAGGTCATGTACCCGCGCTACGGCCCGGCGGACTATCTGACCAAGGCCGAGCTTCGCCACTCCCGCGCGCTCTACGCCGGGGAGTGCACCCTCGTCGACACGTGGGTCGGCCATCTTCTCCGCCGCGTCGAGGACCTCAATCTCCTCGACGACACCACGATCATCTTCACCACCGACCACGGCTATTACATCGGCGAGCACAACCTCACCGGCAAGTCGCTCATCTGGCCCGGCGGCCACGCCTGGGCGCCGCTGTATACCGAGGTCATGCGCATCCCCATGTTCATGCGCCTGCCCGGTCAGACGCGCCAGAAGCGTCATCGCCAGATCGTCCAGCCCGCCGACGTCATGCCCACGATCCTCAACACCCTCGGCGTCGACATCCCCTCCACCGTCCAGGGCATGTCGCTCCTCCCGCTCATGGAGGGCAAGATCTCCCGCACCCGCCCGCTGTCGATCACCACGCCCTCTCTCGCCCACGATCCCAACGTCGGCATCCCGAGCACGATCACGATGGGCGACTGGGCGCTCGTCTATAGCGGCAACCCTGACGGTCCTCTCGCCGACCATCTCACCTCCGCCGTGGACCACGTCCTCCGCCCCATGCGCGTGCCCAAGGATCGCGTCCCGGAGCCCGAGCTTTACGACATCAAGGCCGATCCGGGCATGACGAGGAACATCTACAAGAAGAACCGCGACGTCGCCGTCCGCCTGCACAGCGCCCACGTCCGCTTCCTCGAAAACCTGAACATGCGGCAGGAGTTCCTCGTCCATCGCACGAAGCTATAGGTGCTTTGGTTCTTGGTTGCTGTAGGGCGCGGGTTTACCCCGCGCCGGCTTTTCGTCTTTTGCCTTACGCTGTCATCCTGAGGAAGGCACTTTCTGCCGACCGAAGGACCTAGTTTTCGATCTGGTAGAACCCAAGGCGTGATCGAGGCCAGCTTTTCGGAGGGGCCGCATCCGTGAGGACGCACGCCAGTGCGTCCTCAGGAATCCGGCCCTGTCTTTGCTTTTCGGGGTGGGTGGTTCATGGGGCACGGCGAAAAACCGGGCGGCGCAGTCTTGCTGGAGATCGCAGGCCTCTGCCTGCGCCTCGGCTTCACGGCCTTCGGCGGCCCGGCCGCCCACATCGCGATGCTGCAGGACGAGGTCGTCGACCGCCGCAAGTGGATGACGCGCGACGAGTTCCTCGACCTCCTCGGCCTCAGCAATCTCATCCCCGGCCCGACCTCGACGCAGACGGTCATCAACTGCGGCCGCGTCCGAGGCGGTTTCCCCGGCCTGTGTGTCGCGGGCGTCTGCTTCATCCTCCCGGCCGCGCTCATCACCGGCGTCATCGCCTGGGCCTACGTCCGCTTCGGCTCACTGCCGGAAGCCGGGCCAATCCTCTATGGGGTGAAGCCCGCGGTCGTGGCGATCATCTTCGTCGCCGTCGCCCACCTTGCCCGTCAGGCCGCGAAGGCCTGGCAGCTAGTCATCGTCGGCATCGGCGTCCTTGCCTCATACCTGATGGGCGTGAACCCCATCCTCGGCCTCCTGGCCGGCGCAGTCATCGGCATGTTGTGGCTTCGCATGACTCCCCGCTCCGGCAAGATCGCCGCCCCGGCCGTCCTCCTCGCCGCCATCGCCACGACGAAGTCCGCCCTGGCCGCAGGCTCAGCCTCGGCCGCAGCCAAGGCCGTCCCTCTCTGGAAGCTCGGCGTCTTCTTCTTGAAGATCGCCTTCGTCCTCTTCGGCGGCGGCTACATCCTCGTCGCCTTCCTCCACGGCGGGCTTGTCGTCGACAACAAGTGGCTCACTCAGGAGCAGCTTCTCGACGCGATCGCCGTCGGCCAGTTCACACCCGGCCCGGTCTTCTCAGCGGCGACCTTCATCGGCTACGTCATCGACGGCGTGCCAGGCGCCGCGGTCGCCACCCTCGGCATCTTCCTCCCGTCCTTCCTTCTCATCGCGGCCCTCTCCCCACTCCTTCCGCGCATGCGAAAGTCGCCGTGGACAGGTGCCTTCCTCGACGCGGTGAATATGAGCGCCGTCGGGCTGATGGCGGCGGTGACGATAGGCCTGGCGGTCCACGCCCTCACGCGCTGGCCGGCGTGGGTGATCTTCGCCTTGGCCACCATCTGCACGCTGCGGTTCAAGGTCAACACCGCCTGGATCGTCCTTGGCGGGGCACTGCTCGGGCTAGCCGCTCACGCCTGTCGCTTGCTGTAGGGCGGGGCTTTACGCCCCGCCGGCTTTTCGCACTTCGTCTTTCTGTAGGGCTTGGGGTTTGCGGAGCGAACCCACATTTATGCCCGCCGCGCTCTTGCCTTCTGGGAGGCTCACCATGATCGATGTCCGTTCTTTTCCCGGCGCACAGGTCGTTACCATGATCGCCGACGGCGGTTACTTCCCCGTCCTCGCCGTCATGCCCGACGACAGCGTGGCCGCCGTCCTGCGCATGGGCGCGGGTCACCTGGGCCTCGCCGGTCGACTCGATGTCGTCCGTTCGACCGACGGCGGCCTCACCTGGACCGCCCCGGTCACGATCGCCGACAGCGACGCTGACGACCGCAACCCCGCTTTCGGCTGGAGTTCGCCCGGCGAACTCGACGACGGCGCCCTCATCTGCGCGTACCACATCCAGCGCAACTACGACGCCGACGGCCAGTACGGCAGCTTCGGCAAGCCCCTCGACACGATGCTCGCGCGCTCCTTCGACGGCGGCCTGACCTGGGAGACGCCCTACCTGCTTAGCTACGCCCCGATCAACGGCGCCTCGCCCTACGGCAAGATCGTCGCCCTGCCCGACGGCACGCTCCTCCTCCCCATCTACGACTGGCCGCGAGAGGAAGACGAGGAGGGCGCCGGGCACACCTTCTCCGCCAACATCCTTCGCTCGCACGACAACGGCGCCACCTGGGACGACCCCTCCCTCATCGCCGGGAAGTTCAATGAAACGGGCCTCGTCCTCCTGCCCGACGGAAAGCTCGTGGCCGCTATCCGCACCGGTTTCCCCGGCGTGCCCGATCACGTCTGGCTCACGACCTCCGACGACGCCGGCTACACCTGGGCCGACCCGTGGCAGGTCACCGAGCACAACGAGCATCCCGCCGACCTCACCCTCCTCTCCGACGGCTCGGTGCTCATGGTCTACGGACGGCGCCACGAACCCTTCGGCGTCCGCGGGAAGATCTTGCGAGGCAGCGAGTGGTCCGACGAACTCGTCTTCGCCGATGACGCCTTCTGCAGCGACTGCGGCTACCCGTCGTCGGTGAGGCTATCGGACGGGCGGATGATCACCGCCTACTACGCGACGGCGATCGCCGATTCCTACGACTACGCCGGCTGCCAGGCGAAGGCGGTCGTGTACCGCGAGGAAGACCTGCTCAAAGCCGTGGGCTGAAAACATGTAACGTAGTCATGTGTCACGCTAGCGTGACACATGACGATGTTACCTATCTCCGGAGGCTTTGCCTGTGAAGACGCACTACATCGCCGCTCTAGCCGTTGCCGTCATCGCCTTCTGCGCGCTCAGCGCCTGCACGTCCCCGCCCGCTCAGGGCAGCCCGACGACCGGCATCGAAGTCAACTTCCAGCCCGGCGGTGGAGCGACGGATGCCATCGTCCACGAACTCGCCCTCGCCAAGCGCACCATCCACGTCCAGGCCTACAGCTTCACCTCGGCCCCGATCGCCCAGGCCCTTGTCGACGCGAAGCGCCGCGGCGTGGATGTCGAGGCGGTCCTCGATAAGTCGAACAAGACCGAGAAGTACAGCGCGGCGACGTTCCTCGTGAACGCGGGTATCCCGACGTATATCGACGCGAAGCACGCCATCGCCCACTCGAAGAACATCATCGTGGACGGCAGCCTGGTGATGACGGGCAGCTTCAACTTCACGAAGGCGGCCGAGGAAAAGAACGCGGAGACGAGCCTGATCCTACGCGGCTATCCGGACGTGGCGAAGAAGTTCGAGGCGAACTTCGCCCTCCACAAATCCCACAGCACGCCCTACCAGCGGCCGTCGGGCTAGTGCCCGTTAGCCGGGGCCGCCCCGCCCTCCCTCGCTGTCATCCTGAGGGAGGCGCTTTCTGCCGACCGAAGGATCTCCTTTTTTCGGCTGTCTCCCGGCAAAGCGGTCCGCGTACCTCATCTGACAAAAGGAGATCCTTCGTCAGCAACACAATCCGTTGCCTCCTCAGGATGACAGACCGTTTGCCGGCGCTTCTACCTCTCGCCCTTCGCCGTCATCCTGAGCGCACGACTCAACGCCCGCAGGCTTTCGTCCGAGCGAAGGATCTGAGGTGGCCGCGCTACAACCCTTCGTCCGCGGATGCCTTTGCTTTGCGCTCTTGCCCTCGCCTTTCGATGTCATCCTGAGGAAGGCGCGCTTCGCCTGTGCGACGCAAAGCGTCGCCCGAAGGATCCCCCGGATGACGCTCGGCGGGGATGAATCCCCGCCCTACAGAAACCGTCGCCTTCGCCGTCCCTTACGTATTCGCCACCAACCACTTCAGCACATCGTCCGCCTCTTTCTCGCTCCCGACCCACATGTCGTAGAACAGCAGCTCGGGCTTGAGTTCTTTGTGGTACATCTTCATGTCCTCGACGCCGCACGGAACCCACAGGCTCTTGCCTTTCCCCTGGATGTACTTGAGCAAGTCCATCCACTGGCTGAACTCCTTGTTCCGCGCGCCGGTCGTCCACTGGATGCAGTCGAGCCCGTCGATCTCCAGCAGGTCGTCGAGGTGGACCAGGCATTCCGGCCCGTCGAGATGGTAGACGCAGTGGCCCAGATGCGCGGCCTCCTCGGCCAGCGCGGGCTTGACCCATCGCTTGAAGTGCTCCGGCCCGATGAGCGCCGCCGCGTCGCACTGGATCGTATTCGTCTTCACCGGGTGATAGGCAGTGACCCAGCCCAGCGTCCCGGTCTCGGCCATGTTCGCGGCATCGTAGATCGCGTCATAGATCGGCACATACGCCGCCCGCACATCGGCCATCGCGCGATCGATGATCTCCGGCACATCCATCAGGTCCATGTACACCCGCGCCCCACGCATCGCCGCGAGGGTGTCGAGGTTGCTGTGCAGGTCGACATGCGTGATGACCATCTTCCCTCGCATCGCCTCGGCCAGCGCCGCGCAGAAGTCCAGCATCCTCCGCCACAGCTTGTTGCTGGGATCGAGCGTGATGGGCAGCGCCTCAGCCCAATCCTCGATGCACGGCTCGACCCAGTTCGTGCCGTAGTTCTCTTCGGGGAACCTCAACTCAGCCCCGAGCCACGCCGCCATCTGATCGGGGCCGAAGCTTGGCACATAGCACGGCACGGAATCGCCGGCCCAGTTCACGCACGCCACCGACGCGATGGCCTGCTCGACGATGGGGCCGAAGTCCTCCCGCGCGCCGGCCATGTACGGCGGACCGCCGACGCCCGCGACGCCATCCTTCGGCGAGCGGATCGAGCAGCACGGCCGGTCAAGAATCTCCTTCGCCCAGAAAGCCAGCCAGTGCTCGGTGGCGGCTTCGAGATCGGGTTTGAACTCCAGCGTCTTCGCGGGCATGCGGGAAGACCTCCTCGTACGTGTCTCAGGCTCCGCGTGGTTCGCACTCGCCGACGCAGGTCCTCCCTCGCCCCCGGCCCGCAGGGAATCCGCCGGCATCGTAGAAAAAGGGGCGACGACATGAGACAGCGCCCCCTCGCCCTTGCCCTTGCACTCTCCTGCCTCCTCGGCGGATCACAACTCCTTGCCGCCCAGCGCGACGTCGCCCCCGGTGCTTGGTGGGAATTGCGGATGCTCGGCGTCACCAACTTCCGCAAGCTCGACGCCGTGGCCGCCCTCCCCCATCGCCCCGTCACCCTCGCCATCGTCGGCCAGGGCGGAGTCAGCCGCGCACTGATCGAGCCCGTCCTCCGCAAGGGCAATGCCTTCGAGTACCGTGCCGGCGCCACCGACCCCGGCGTCGAGACCCACGACACCGCCGCCGCCCGCGTCATCCTCGACATCACCTCCGCCCTCGGCGTCCACGTCAAGGTCCTCGCCTGGCAGCCCGGCGACGCCTTCACCGACGTCGCCTCAGCCATGGAAGCCGCTGGCCGCGAGGCCGACCTCGTCGCCTTCTTCCAGTCCTTCTGGTCGGGCGATGAGGTGAAGATTTCCGACGCGATCGCCCGCTCGACCGGCTGCCTCTTCATCTCACCCTACGCCGAGTTTGAGGGACGTCCCACCTGCACATGCGTCCAGAGCTGCTCAGCCAAGCCCTGGTCCGTCGGCTTTGAGCATTTCGTGACCGTCGCCCCCATCGCACGGAGCGCCCCCGGCGAGGTCTTCCAACCCGCCAGCGGCGGCGCCGACGCTGAGGTCATCAACTTCCTCGCCCCGTCCTATTACGCCAGCGGCCCCGGCGGCACCTGCCCCTCCGCCGAGGTCGCCGTCGCCGTCGCCGCCTACATCTTCGCCTCCGCCACCCGCAAGCCGACGCCCCTCGAAGTCGTGCGGCTTATGCGTGAAACGTCCACAATCGACGAGGACGCCCTCACCACTGCCCCCGAATACAACTTCACCCTCGTCCGCAAAGCCGCCGCCCAGATTCGCGCCCTCGTCAGCCCCGACGCCGGCAGACCCCGCAAGCTCGACGCCGCCGGCGTCCTCAACCTCTGGCGCATCTTCCTCCGCCTCGCCATGAGGTAGGAGCAGCGCTTGTTCCCCTCCGGAACCCGAATCACCAACCTGCCCTTCCTTCCAGCGCCCCGAATGCCCGCCGCCTTTGCTTGGCTTGTGGCCTGGCTTTCACCGGGCGCTGCCTCTGGCAGCGCACAGGGGTCCGGGGGCTTGCCCCCGGTGCGTGAACTTGGCGCTTGAGCGCGGTTGCTTAGAGCGCCAAAGGCGATCAGGCAAGCGCGCTCAAGCGGTTTCAAAATTCACCCTTTCACTTTCACTCTTCACCGACCCGTCGCCCGCGTCAGATGCGTCCCGTCGGCGAGTCGTCTGCCTCGCGAGTCAGCCGCCGTAGGCGGCGTGGGNNTCGGGGCAGAGCCCCGAGGTTTCGCAGTTAGCTCCTGCCTTTGCTGTCCACGACGACGAGGACAACCCCCACGTAGGTTTGCGCCCGCCCCCGGCGAAGGCCCGCCACCTGAGGAGGTATTTCCCATGTTCCGCTTCCACGTTCCCTGCAGCTTGCTGGGCCTGGCCTTCATCGCCACCACCGCCTTCGCCGCCGCCCCCACGACCACCAACGTCCCCCTCGGCGTCACCGATCTCCTTTCCGATCCCGCCTGCACGGTCAGCTACCGTCTCGACGGGCGGCCGCCGGGCGGCCGCGACGGCGAAGCCGTCACCCTCGGTTGGCGTTGGACGGGCTACGACAACGACTCCGGCGTCTACTTCGTCGTCGAGCCGATCGGCCCCGACCGCAACCAGATCTTCATGCACTGCCCGTGGGCCAAGGGTCCGGGCGTCACCGACGCAGGCTTCCCGGTGAAGCTCCCCGCCGGCGCGCCCATCCGCCTCGAGGTGAAGACAGCCCTCCGCGAATCCGAGACCCACAGCGACGGCGTGACCTACCGCGTCCTCGTTGACGGCAAGGCCGTGTGGGAGAACCTCTGCACGTGGAAGGCCTGGCGCGACTTCTCCATCGACCTCTCCGCCTACGCCGGCCGCACCGTCAACCTCACCCTCGAGGTCGACCCCGGCCCGGCGCGTGTCTCGACCGAGGACTGGTCACTGTGGGGCAAGGCCGTACTCGTGGCAGGCACCGACGCCCAGGTTGCCGCCGCGAAGGCCGCTTCCGATAAACTCCTCGCCGCCCGTGCCCAGCGTGAACTCGCGACCGCGACGAAGCTTGCCGATGCCGACCTCTCAGCCTTCTCGCGAGGCGACGTTCTCGACCCGCGCCCCTCGACCGCGGCCCCGGTGAAGAACAGCGTCACCAGGCAGGGCAGCGTCTACCTTCTCACCTGCCGCGGCGCCGATGAGACCGTCGAGTACCGCTTCGACCCGGCCGCCGGATTGCTCGGCGGGCTGAAGGTCGCGGTCAACGGCAAGCTTCTCGATCCCCAGCCCTACTCCGCGGAGTTCAGGATGCTCCTCGGCGAGAAGACCGTGGACTTCCCCTCCGCGAGCGTGAAGATGAACCTGGTATCGGCGACCCTCGACGGCACCGCCCTCCTTTGCCGCTACGAGTTCCGCGCGGCCGGCGCAACCGCCGGCGCCGATGACGTCGCCCCTCTGACCGCCCGCCTCCGTCCTGAAGGCAAGTCGTTGGTCCTCTCCTTCGAGGGCCCGCCCAGCCGCTTCCTCCGCATCGTCCTGGCCACTGCCGGGCACGATGTGCAGACGACCTTCGGCCTCGGCCAGATCCGCTACAGCCCCCAGGGCTTCTACCTCGGCCACTTCGTCGACGTGTGGCAGTCCAACGCCTCGGGCATCGGCAACTCCGACCTCGTCGACTACCAGCCCCTCACCGACGGCACGCGCCGCCCGCTGAAGGACACCTTCTACCTCACGGTCAGCAGCCGCTACGAAGAGGTCCTGCCGAATATCCCGAACAAGCCCTCGCCCTTCCTGGAGGATCTCTCCGGCCGCGTCGTGCTCGATGGCTGGGGCGGAAGCTTCGCCGAGAACGAGCAGTGGCTCCGCGACATGGCCCGCTATGGCGTCGACCACTTCATGATGATCAAGCACGTCTGGCAGCGCGACGGCTACGACCAGTCCTATCCCGACACGATGCCCGCCAACAAGGCCCAGGGTGGCGACGCCCCCCTCCGCAGCCTCTCCCTCGCCGCCCAGCAGATCGGCCACCGCTTCTGCGTCCACGAGAATTACTACGACTACTATCCCAACGCCGAGGATTTCCACAAGGAAGATTGCGCCCTCAACTCGGTGGGCGGCACCTTCAACGGCTGGTGGAACGGCTCCGTCCAGGCTGTGATCCTCAAGCCCTCGAAGCTGATGGATTACGTGCGCCGCTTCTCACCGCAGATCAAGCAGGCGTACGACTGCGACGCCTCCTACCACGACATCATGCCCACCTGGAACGTCGACTTCGACGCCCGCGTGCCCGATAGCGGCATGATCCGCCGCACCCATGAGATCACGCGAGAGATGTGCGATTACTGGCGCAAGCTCTATGGCGGCCCCGTGCTCTTCGAGGGCATCGGCGGCTGGCTGACCGGCGTCTACGATGGCGGCGACAACCATGGCATCGGCAACTACGCGACACCCCCCGCCGCAGCCTACGAACTGATGAAGGTCCACCCGAAGATGTCCAACCACGGCTTCGGCTACTACGAGCGCTGGCTGCCGTGGGGCTACTCGCTGCCCATCTGGAGCAGCTACGTGATGACCGATCGTGAGCTGGACATGTACCGCGGGACCGAGGTCGCCTTCGGCCGCACCGGCTTCATCGGCCAGCAGCTCATGGTGAATCCGCACGGTGTCGTGCGCGAGTACTACCTGATGCAAGCCTTCGCGCATGCCTACACCAACCGCGAGCTGCGGAAGCTGGCCTACTACATCGAGGCCGGCGGGCGCGGGTTCTTCGTGGACTCAGGCACGGCCGCGCGGTATCGCGATTGGGCGAGGATCCGGGCGACCTACGATGGCGGCGAAGTGGTCTACTCCAACCTCTCCGATAAGCCGTGGACGGTGGAGGGCCACACCCTCGCGGCCTCTGGCGGCACCCTCGCGGTCGGCCCACGAGCGACAGCCTGGACGGCAGTCGTGAAGGGCCAGATCGCCGACTTCGCCCAGTACGGCGACACGACCTACGCCGACGCCCGCTCGCATCAGTGGCTCCCGCAGCCTCCCCCGCCGCCCATCACGCCGACCCTCGGCGAGTGGAAGGACAACGGCGACGGCACCCTCAACGTGACCGTGAACTGGAAGGTCGGCCGGACGCTGCCCAAGGACTACATCATCTTCGTCCACTTCATCGCCGGGGACAAAATCGTCTTCCAGGCCGACCATGCGCCGGCTAAGCCGACATCTCAGTGGCAGGTCGGCGACACCTTCACCGACGGCCCGATCCCGATTCCCGTCCCCGCGAAGGACAGCAACCAGGAGTATGAGTTCCACGTCGGCCTCTACAACGCCGACGGCCGCGTGCCTCTCGTGAACGGCTCGCTGGGCGAGCTCCTCGCCCACGTCGAGGTTGAGCGGGACGGCGATAAGGTCACCAAGATCAGCTTCAAGCCGGCGACCCAGCAGCCCACCCCCGGCGTCGACCCCGCCCCCTACCTCGAGGGCGCCAACCGCGGCAGGAAGGTCGTCGACTTCGGCCCCGTCGCGACCAACGGCGCCGTCGTCCTCCGCAAGACCGCCAATGGACTCGACCTCATCCCCGTCCCCCTCGGCGAGCCCATGCGCGTGGGGGTAGCAGGTAAGTACAGAGCCGCCTCAGTGGCCGGGAAGCCGCTTCAGTCCACGATCGAGGGTGGAAAACTGTGGTTCGAGGTGCCTGCAGGGGCGGAAAAGGTCGTTGTGAGGTAGCGAAATGAGCATATATCTGCTAATCCGGATAGCCGGATTAGTGGCGCTTGCAGCGCCTCAACCCGTCGTTTTGGAGCAGGCGCACGTCACTTTCGACGCCGGCACGAAGGGAAACGTCGGCTACGGCAACCTTCCCGACCCCGGTGACGAACTCGGCTGTACCATACCCCCGGGGGTAGAGGCGGGGGTGTACTGGGTGTCGGTGGACGGCCGGTCGGGGGCGCAACTGGGTGGGCGCGACTTCATCTCAAGCTACCGCCTCGTAGCGCCTCCAACGGCCTTCGCGGCGGGTGTGAAGCCGCATGAAGTGCCCCTTGAGTTGCCGCCGGGCGTGGAGCCGAAGGAGAAGTCGAAGGGGCCGGGATACTACGTCTTCGAGGCGTACATGAGGGCCTCGGAGAAGCTCTACCTGCGCCCTGGCGACGAGGTAAAGGTGCATGCCGGCGCTGGGCGAGGGCGTCTATCAGCTGTTCTGCCCGGCGCCGCAACCCGGGACGAGGGGCGTGGCAGCAATGAGCCTGGGCGGGCGAGGGCCTCCCGGGGCGAAGGCGGTGGCGCGGGTGACGGAGAAGGGGTACTGCGTGGAGATCGTTGTGTCGACGGCGCTGGCGGCGGGAAGGAAGCTGGGGTTCGACATAGCGGTGGATGACGCGGATGAGGTGAAGGACGGCCAGCCGGCGCGGAAGGCGCAGGTCGTGTACCACGGCACGGCGAACGACTTCCAGGACCCGTCGGCGTATGCGGTGGTGGTGTTGGGGAAGTGAGGGTGGGGAAGGCAAAGGGGGAAGTGCATCCGAGGACGCGGGGTTGTCACACCGCCACCGCAGATCCTTCGCTCGGTACGTCATCCTGGGGACGTTGAGTCGTGCGCTCAGGATGACGGACAAGGGCGGAGGGGCAAAGAGGGCCACAGCATGCCACCCCCTGCGGACCTTCGGTCCGCTTCGCGGCCTGGAAGGCCGCGAGTACGCTTCTCCGATAGTCTCCTTCTACCTAAGCGTCAGCAGCGTCAGGCCGGACCAGGACTTGGGTACGGTGAGGTCGAAGGTCAGCTTGCCGTGATCCGTTGAGCGTGGCTGCACGGTCTCGATGGTGGCGGAGAGGAGGGGTCGGTAGGTCTCCGCGCGGATGGGCTTGGCGGACCTGATGCCCACGGCCGCGAGGTCGACGGTCACCTCGATCTGATCGGGGAGCTCGCCCTGCGAGCTCGCACCGAAGTTCAGCACCGGCACCACCACGTCATCCCCCACTCGCTCGGCGAAGGTCACAACCGATCCCGCGTCGCGCCACCAGACGGGTGAGGTCGCGGCCGAGTTGAGGATCAGGCGGCCCAGCTTCATCCGGTAGGCGGCGTCGATGGCCCGCCACGTCGCCTCGGGCTTTTCGACCGAGACGTCGCCACACGGCGTGAAACCGAAGGCGATGCACATGGCCAGGTAGCGGTCGTTGTCGCTCCAGTAGAGGGGCTCGAGGGTGTAGCGCGGGTCCTGGAGGGCCTCGGTGTCGAAGCAGAAGTCGACGGTCTCGCGCCAGGGGACCTCGGGGGCGAAGTAGCCGCACTCGAGCCAGCTCATGTCGCCGAAGGGGGCGTTCTGGCAATTGACGAGGAGGCCGCGGTCGGCGCCGGTCGAGCGGACGGCTTTGAGCACGCCCTCGTTGAGCTTCAGCCACTCGGGGAAGCCAGTCACCGTGCGGCGCGTGCCGTCGAGATCCTCCGAGTAGCCGCCGCCGTCGAGGTAGATCCAGCCGCAATCGTAGGCTTTGCAGACGGCGGCGATGCGCGAGTGGAAGTGGTCGACCCAGCCCCTCACGCGGGCGTCGCCGAGGTACATGTGGCTCGTGGGATTGTCGGCGAAGCCTGAGTCGAAGGGCTTGCCGTCGCGGCCGTGGATGACCCAGTCGGGATGGTCGCGGAAGCACTGGCTGTCCTCGTCGATGAGGCCGCCCTGGATGTAGAGGCCGGTCTTCACGCGCGGGTGCTGCTGTATGGCGCTGACGCAGCGGCGCATGTAGGCGGGGGTCATCGCGAGACCGAGGGTCTCCTGAAGGAAGGGGCGCGCGGTCTCGTAATCGCCGTCGAGGGACCAGCCGAAGACGCCGACGCTGACGTAGGCGTCGGGGCCGAGGCGGTCGGCGAGCTTGGCGGTTGAGGCGGCGAAGGACTCGTACTCGGGGCCATTCCAGAAGGTGCCGTACTTGATCTGACGACACCAGGCGGGGATGTCGGCGAGGCCGCGGTAAGTCGACTTGAAGCCGGGCGCGTCCTTGTAGAGAGCCCAGGCGTCGTACCAGTCGCCGCGATGGAGGACGTAGTCGGCGGAGGCGCTGGCTGTCGTGTTTTCGGCGCAGAAGAGGAGGCGGAAGCGCCAGCCGTCGGGGAGGTAGGTGAGGGCGGCGAAAGGCTCCTGCCCCCACGCGCCGGCGATGCCGCTGTGGGGCACCCAGACGCCGTCGACTTCGGAGCGCCAGTGGGAGATCGCCAGCGAGCGGTCGCGGTGGAAGGCGACGACGAAGCGGTTGTCCCAGCCGGAGGTGGACTTCGTCTCCTGCTTCACATCGGCGAGCGGGCGAACGCCGAAGAGGAGGGTGGCGCCGCCCCAGGATTGGCGCGGGGTGTAGAGATAGGCGTCGGGCGCGAAGGCGTCGGCCACGCGGGCGCGAGACATGAGGTGGAGGATGGCGTGGCGGGCGAAGGGTTTGACGGTGACGGTCTTGCGAAGGCCGCCGGGGGTGGGCGAGGGTGCGTAGGCCTTGATGAGGTCGAGGCCGAGCTTGTCGTTGCGGCAGGTGAGGATGATGGACTGGCCCTGGCGGTGAGTGGTGAGGACGCGGTCGTCGCGCTCATCGGAGCGGTCGCTGATCTTGCCGTCGTCGCCCTGGAACCAGTACTCGTCGTAGCAGCGGGAGAGAGCGGACGAGCCCGCGAGGCTGGCGGCGGCAAGGTTTCCGTGGGCGGGATCGATCTCGAAATGGGCCTTCGAGGCGGGCTCGTCGATGGAGAGATTCGCGGCGAAGATCGGCGTCGCAAAGATCATGACCGCGGCGAGGACGGCGTATTTAGATCGATGTCTAATAGACGCGGAGGTCATCGATTACAGGCTCCTTGCCGTCGGCGGTGGAGGTGATGGTGAGGCGGACGAAGCGGGCGGTGCGGGCCGTGAAGGTGACGGTGCGGGGCTTGGGATCGGCGCCGGTGATGCCGCCGATTTTCTGCCAGGACTGGCCGTCGGGGCTGACCTCGATGATGCCGGCGGAGGGGATGCCGTCGGTGGCGAGGCCCTCATGGCTGCGGCTGAACACGACCTTGCTCACCTGTGCCGCGGCCGGAAGCTCGACGGTGAGGATGCCGTGGCCGGGCGTCGCCGATTGCCACGCGCTCTCTTCACCCCAGCGGCCGTCGATCGCCAGCGAGGGATCGTGGCGGCGGACCATCGCGACGAGCCGAGTCTCGGCCCGCGCGCCGGGGAGGAGGGCGAGGTTGCGCCCGTCCGGAGCATAGACCGCGAACTCATCGAGCATGATCGGCGGGTCGCCGCGCGGGGCTCGGAGCATGCGCATACGGACGTGGCGGCAGCGGCGTGGGTCGAAATCCTCGCGGAAGCGGAGGGCATCATGGGTCGCGACGAAGCCCGGCGAGAGGTCGAAGGCGTCGGTGTGGTAGACCTCCTCCCACTTCGCGCCGTCGAGGCTGACGTCGATGGCGAAGGCGAGCGGGTAGGGCATCACCGCCGCCCATCCGCGCCCCTGCGGGCCGGCGTAGGGCACGCCGTCGCGGCTCCACTCGACGCCCTTCACCTCGGCCTCCGCGGGCAAGTCGACCTGGACCTCGGCCTGATCCGCGACGGTGCCGATGGGGACGGCGTTGCCGTACTTGCCGTCGTGAAGCTCAGGGATATCGGTGACGAGGGACTGGTCGGGGGTGAAGGAATCTGCCGTCGCCTTCGCGCCCAGCCAGGTCGTCCCGAGACCGACGCCGAGGTCGGCGGTGGGAGGCTGCGTGATGACCGGCGGCTGATCGGGCGAGTAGAGGGGAACGTCGGTGAAGCGCACGTCATCGATGAGGCCACCGGCCGTCGTGTTGGGACCGTCGAAAACCGAGCCGAGGCAGAGCTTGCCCTCGTTCGTCTTGATCCGGAAGGGCTGCTGCGAGAGGTACTGGGCGACGAGCTTGCCGTCCACGAAAACCCACTCGGAGTGGTCCGTCCAGACGAGGGCGACGTGGTGCCACTGGCCGGGCTGCCACTTGAGGAGCTTGCCGTCGACGTAGGCGGGATGGTCGAGGCCGTCCATGATGTTGCCGCCATAGGCCTCGGACGTGGGCCCGATGGTGCCGTGATAGCCGAGCCACAGGGAGTTGTACGGGCCGCCGCGGAGCTTGAGGTGGAAGAGGGCGTGGAGGGCGCGTTCGCCGCTGCCCCAGGCGGGCTTGAACCACATCTCGAAGGTGCCCTGGCGGAGGTCGGCGTCGGCCGGGAGGGCGAAGGAAAGCTGGCCCTTGCGCGTGTCGGGAGTGAAGCCTGCGTCGAGGGCGCGGCCGGAGGGGTTGAGCGGACAGCCCTCGCCGGGGGCGGTCAGGCGGAAGCCTGTGAGGTTCACGGGGTCGACCTTGCCCCAGTCGTTGCGGTCGGCGCGGATCGTGTCGCCGTCGAAGCCGGCGAGGAAGACGTGGCCGGGTTGGGCGAGGGCTGGTGCTGCGACTAGGATGGCGAGCAGAGCGATCATGGGCGACACCTCTAGAGCGATGCTATTCGTCGCAGTGCCGGGCGCTTCCTTTTGACCGCCCCCAAGGCACAAGGGTAAGCTATAGGCGCACGGGGAGCGCGTGATCATGAGCGAACGAAGGACAGCAATCAAGCGGCACAAGGCCTCGCCAGGGACACCGGCGCTACGCCGCCGTTACCGAGCCGCCAGGCCGAAGAAGATCACCACGCTGGGCGACCTCGCTGCCTATCTTGCTAGCACCCCACCCATAAGTCACGAGGCGGCGGAGATCCTGCGAGAGGCAATGCGCTGGTGCCGCGGTGAAGGCGAGTTCGACGACGAATGTACCTCCTAGACACCACCGCGCTGATCGACCTCATCGAAAGGCTTCCGCGGGTCCTGGCTCGATTCGGTCAGTCGCTGCCGGGGACGGTCTTCGCATCCGTCATCTCGCAGGGCGAGGTCATGATCGGCCTTCGGCTTGCTCACCGGTTGCGCCCGGACGGCCTCACGTCGGAAGTTGAGCGGGCGGCCGATCTGCTTGACTCGCTGATCATCCTCCCCGTGACCTCGACCATCGCCTCAGCTTATGCCACGATCCAGGCGGATCTGATGTCGCGCGGCAAGGCCAGGCTCAGGATTAACGACGGGTGGATCGCAGCCACCGCCCTGGAGCACCACCTCACGCTGGTCACCAGCGATACCCACCTCAAGAGCCTTGCCGACATGCTCCGGGTGGAGGACTGGCGGGAGTAGGCGCTGCGTCGCCTACCGGCTGCCCAGACGCAGGAGTTCGTCGCGGGCGTCCATCGCTTGCTGAGTCCCGCCGAAGGTTTGCTCCACGTACCGAAAGTACCGCTCGGCCAGGGCGGCATCCCCGATATGCTGTAGAGCGACTTGACCGCCCCGGCCTAGTCGCCCCCGCGGACCTGCACCGTCGATAGCAGGCCGATCGTCGCCGGGGCGTAGCCCTCAAGCTCGCGGTCCGTCCCGATGGGGATCATGGCGAGGTGCCGGACGCATAGCCTGGGACCGTGAACTCGTACGTGCCGGAGCCGACCTCACAGACGGCGACCGGGCGGGTGGCGCCGCCGGCGGCGCCGAAGGGTATGCGCGTGAGGCCGATGAGCTTCACGCCGGGCGATTTCTCGATGGGGATGCCGCCCTCGAGGACCCTCGTGCCCTGGCCCATCGGGATCGAGACCTCCGCCGTCGTGTTGGCCGGGACGGTGAGCTTGAGGACGAAGTCGCCCTTCGCGATCTTCCAGGCGCTGCGCACGGGGCCGTACATCGAGCGGAAGCCGGCGTCGGCCCACGTCACATCGGCGCACGGTGCGGGCCTCACGAGAAGGCGCTTGAAGCCGGGCGCGCGCGGGTCGGTCGATAGGCCGGCGAGGGCCTCGTAGTACCACTCGCCGACGGAGCCGAGGGCGAAGTGGTTGCGCGAGTTCATGCCCGGGCCCTCGGTGTCGCTGTTCCACAACTCCCAGATCGTCGTCGCGCCCTTGTCGACCATGTAACCCCACGACGGATAGGTGCGCTGGGTAGCGACGCGGCAGGCGACGTCCTGCCAGCCGGATTCGGTGAGCATGGGGAGAATCTGGGGTGTGCCGAGGAAGCCTGTCGAGAGATGGTAGTCGCGCGCCGTGGCGTCCTTCGCGATGTTCTCGGCGACCGCCGCGCGGCGATCATCGGGGACGATGCCGAAGGCCAGCGGCAGGAGGTCCGCGGTCTGAGTCGCGCCGGGATAGTTGTTCGTCTTCTTGTCGAGATAAGCGGCGTTGAAGGCGGCGGCGATATCGTCGGCAAGGGCGCCGTACTTATCGGCATCAGCCTGCTTGCCGATGGCGGCGGCCATGCGACTGAGGAGGCGCGTGGACCAGTAGTAATACGCGGCGCCGATGGGTCGGCTCGGCGAGCCGACCGGCGCGACCCAGTCGCCGTAGCCGTCGCGGTCATAGAGATTGTTCGGCGCGCGGCGGTGCATGTACTCGACCCAGGCGCGCATGGCGTCGTAGTTTTCCTCGATGATGCCCGTGTCGCCGTAGGCCTGGTAGACCGCCCAGGGGACGATGACGATCGCGTCGGCCCAGGCGGGAGCGCCCGCGTTGGGCGATGGGGTCGGGGCGACATCTGGCACGGCGCCGTCGGGAGCCTGCGAGTCGGCGAGGTCGCGGACCCACTTCTCGAAGAAGCCGGCCATGTCCATGTTCCAGCAGGCGGTCGGGGCGAAGGCCTCGGCGTCGCCGGTCCAGCCGAGGCGCTCGTCGCGTTGGGGGCAGTCGGTCGGCACACTCATCATGTTGGAGCGCTGGCCCCAGAGGATATTGTGGTAGATGCGGTTGAGGAGGTCGTTCGAGCACTTGAAGTCGCCGATTATGGGCGGCTCGGAGTTGATGGCGACCGAAGTGAGGGCGTTCTTCGTCGGCTCGCCGGGATATCCGGTTAGCTCGGCGTAGCGGAAGCCGCGGTAGGTGAAGCAGGGCTGCCAGACCTCTTCCCCATCGCCGCGGAGGACATAGACGTCGGTCGCGCGGGCCGAGCGGTAGTTCTCCGTATAGATATTGCCGTCGGGCTTGAGGATTTCGGCGAAACGGATCTGCACGCGCGCGCCTGCCGGGCCGCGGACCTTGAGCCGGCAGACGCCCGACCGGTTCTGGCCGAAGTCGAAGACGAAGACGCCCTTGGTCCGCTGGGTGATGGCGATGGGCGCAAGCTCGTCGTGGGCGAGGATCGCCGGGCCGCGTTGGGCGAAGAGGACGGCTGGGCGGACGTCGGAGGTCTGGGCCGGCTGCCACTGCGCCTCGTCGAAGCCGGGCTTGTCCCAGCCGGGCAGCTCGAGGCGGGCGTCGTAGGTCTCGCCGTGATAGAAGGTGTTCTCCACGATGGGCGAGTCGTGCAGCTTCCACGTGCCATCGGTGACCACGGTGGCATGGCGGCCGTCGGCATAGTCGATCTCAAGCTGGACGAGCAGGCGGAGGTCGGCAGGCGAGTAGTTGGAGGTGCCGAAGGCCATCCCGCCCGACCACCAGCCGTTGCCGAGGACGGCGCCGACGGCGTTCTGGCCCTTCGCGAGCAGCGACGTCACGTCGTAGGCGCGGTACTGGACGCGCTTGTTATATTGCGTCCAGCCGGGGGTGAAGTACTCGTCGCCCACGCGCTTGCCGTTGACCGAGAGTTCGTAGAGGCCGAGGCCGGTCACGTAGGCCGTGGCGTGCTTGATGGCGGCGGGCGCCTGAAACTCCTTGCGCGCGTAGAAGGACCGCTTGGGACCTGACCCGCCGCCGGTGGCCCACGGGGCGTCGCCGTAGTTGCCGACGATCTTCGCCTTCACCCAGGTCGCGTCGTCATAGTCGTGGGCGGTCCAATCGCCCGGCGCGGTGGCGGCGGCACGCCACTGATCGTCGGTGAGGACGACGTCGCGCTTGCCGCCCTCGTAGGTGATCGTCAGGCCAGCGACGACGCCGCAGGGGCCGTCCTCGTTCTGTGCCTCGACGGCGATCAAGTTCTTGCCGGGGCGCAGCGACGAGGCGATATCGTACTCGGCGAGAGTCTCCCACGCGTGGTGGTCGCCGATGCGTTTGCCGTTGACGTACAGGGTCATCGCGTTGTCGGCGGTGATGCGGATGACGGCCTTCGCGATCTTCGCCGCGGGGTCGATGGTGAAGGTGCGGCGGAGGAAGGCCTTGCCGTTGTCGACCATGGTGTCGGGGTCCCAGATCCACTTGCCCATCGACACTTCGCCCGACGGGGCGGCCTGGCTGATCCACTGCGCCTTCCAGTCGGCGGACGTGAGGAGGCCCATCTCCCAGAAGGCCGCGGCGGAGTAGGGCGAGGCCTTGCCGTCGCGATCCCAGGTGCGCACCTTCCAGTTGTAGCGCACGCGCGACCGCAGGGGCTTGCCTGCATAGCGCACGTGGACGCTCTGATCCGAGGCGACTTTGCCTGAGTCCCAGACGACGCCGCGATCGTCGTTGACGATGACCTGATAGTCCTTCTGCAAGGCCCCGCGCCGGGCGTCGATGACTTCCCACGACAACCTCGGCGCGAGGGCGTCGATGCCCAGGGGATCGGTCATGAACTCGCAGCGCAGGTTCGCCGGCCGGGAAAGACCGTCAGCCGAAGTGACCTGCGTCAGGCCCATCGCCAAGAGCATTGTCGCCAACATCGCCTTCGTCATGCGCTACACCGACCTCCTGGGAACGACCGGACAATGCTTCGGCGGTCGGCGTGTGTTACCTGCGTGGGCTCACTGCGTGCAGCGGGTGGAGGAGGCCTTGAAGACTGCGAAGACCGGGGTGCCCGTCTGAAGGGCCAACGCCTGCGCCGAATGATAGGTGACCTCGGAGGTCACGACCGCCTCCCCCACGCGCACATCGACGCGCACGGTCCCGCCCAGATACGTGAGCGCATCGACGACACCGGCCAGGACGTTGACCGCTGAGCCCTCGGGCCGCTCCTTGCTCAGCGTGATGTCCGCGGGCTGAAGGACGACCAGGGCGGGGCCGGTGACGTCATCGGAGCTATAGAGCGTCAGGCCGTCGGCGGTGATCTCCGTCAGCCCATCCGGCAGGCGACGGGCCACGCCGCGGAAGAGGTTGACGCCGACGAAGCCGGCCACGAAGTCATCGCGGGGATGATGGATGACATCGTAGCGGTCGCCCGCCTGGACGATCCTGCCCTCGTGCATGACGGCGATCTGGTCGCCGAGGGTGAGGGCGTCGACCGGGTCGTGGGTGACGACGATGGTGGGCAGGCCGACCTCCTTGATGAAGGCGCCCAGGAAGGTGCGCACCTGCCCGCGGGTCTGCATGTCCAGCGCGGCGAGGGGTTCGTCGAGGAGGAGTACGCCCGGCCGCGAGGCCAGAGCGCGGGCGAGGCCGATGCGCTGACGCTGGCCGCCCGAGAGGCGGAGCGGATGACGCCGCGCAAGGTCGTCCAAACCCAGCTGACTCAGCAACGACGACGCCGTGGCAGAGGCTTCCTTGCGGTTCATGCCACGGGCGCGGGCGCCGTAGACGACATTCGCCTGAACCGTCATGTGCGGGAAGAGGCCGTAGTCTTGCGGCAGATACCCTACCCGGCGCGCCTCAGGGGCGAGGTCGGGGCCGCCCGGCACCTCGAGCCATACGTCGTCGCCGAGGGCAATCCGGCCGCGCTCGGGACGCACGGTCCCCACGATCGAGCGCAGGAGCGTCGTCTTGCCGCAACCCGTCGGCCCGACGAGGGCGAGGCAATGCCCGGCATCCACCTCGACGGCGGCGTCGAGGATGAAATCGCGGCCTTCGCCAGGTGATCTGAGTTGTTTTTCGACGCTCGCGCTAAGCATTGTCAGATCGCCCGCTCGCCTGCCGTTATCTGCATGTGAGGCCTGTTGAAGCGGCGGAGGAGCATCTGCGCAACAGCAAAGCCCACTAGGGCGAAGACTATCATGACCGTCGCCAGTAGGACCGCGCCGGGGATGTCGTACTGAAGGGTCAAGAACACCGCCAGCGGCATGGTCTGGGTGCGGCCGGGGAAGTTGCCTGCGAAGATGACCGTCGCGCCGAACTCACCGATCGCCCGAGCCCAGCAGGTGACCAGGCCGGCAAGGATCGCGGTGGACGCCATGGGAAGCGTGACCGTCAGCCACACTCGTAGCGGCGAGGCGCCGAGGCTGCGGGCGACGTCCTCGAGGTCCTTGGGCACCGCCGATAGTCCGCTCTGGGCGATGCGCACGAAGTAGGGCGAGGCGACGACGAACTGCGAGATCATGCACGCGAGGGTCGTGAAGGGGATGTGGTAGCCCCACGCGTCGAAGTAATGCCCCAGCAGTCCGCGGCGCCCCCAGAGGAGCATCAGCCCGAAGCCCGTGACCACCGGCGGCAACGCTATCGGCACATCGACCAGCATGTCCAGCAGCGCCCGTCCCCGGAACTCCACCCGCGCCATGCACAGGGCGATGGGGAGCCCCAATATCAGCGCGGCGAACGTCACCACCAGGCTGGTCTTCAGCGTGAGGGTGAGCGCCTGGACGATCGTGTCGTAGCGGTGGGCGTCCTTCAGGCTGTCCGGCTGGATCTGCAGGACAATGGCCACCATCGGCCCGAGGATCGCGAGCAGGTAGATGATGGTCAGGAGGATGAGGACGTAGCGCATCTCGTCGATTTTGAGGCCCGGCGCGCGGCGTCTAACTGGCCGCCAAGCCGAGCAGGCCGCCAAGAAGAATCAGCAGGGCGGCATCCATCTTATATCGCACCAACAATACCAGCGCCCCCACGCAGAGCGCTACGGCGAAAAGGTCCACCGCCGCCACTCCTGTCTGACCGGGCAGGAAGAGAGCCGTGTGAGCGAGCTTGAGCGCGATGGCAGCCAGCAGCCCTGCCGTGGCCGGACGCACGCCTTCTAGAAAGCCCTTGACCCAGCGGTTGTTCCTGACGCGGGCTAGTTGCCAGCATACCAGCGCGGCCAGAATAGCCGACGGCGCGAAGATCGACACCGTCGCCACCAGCGCCCCCAGCAGCCCCGCCACCTTCCACCCGACGAAGGTTGCCGTCACCATCAGCGGCCCGGGCGTGACCTGGCCCATCGCGACGCCGTCGATGAACTGCTTCTCCGTCAGCCACTGGTAATGCACGACGGCCTCGGCGTGCATGAGGGGCACGATGCCCATCCCGCCGCCGTAGCCGAGGAGGCCACACTTTGCGCAGACATAGGCGAGGAGGAGGAGCTTAGGCATCAGCTCCGCCCCCTTCTAGCTTCGGCTTTGGACGAAGGGCGATCAGCCCGACCACACCCGCCGCGACGATGACCGTCACCGGGCTTAGCTGCGTCAGCGTGAGGATGAGGAAGCTCGCAACCGCGATCACGGCCGAGGCCCAGCCCTTGATCGCCGGGGTCGTCAGCCGCCAGGTCGCGACCGCGACGACCGCAATGACGACGCCCTCGATGCCACGCATGGCGCCCTTGACCCACGGCGAATCCTGGTGGCCGAAGTAGAGCGGGCTCAGCGCCACGACCAGCACCGCCGGGACGAGGATCATGCAGAAGACCGTCACCAGCGCCCCGATAGCGCCGCGAAGGGTAAAGCCGATATACGACAGCACATTCACGGCGATCGGGCCGGGCACCACCTGCACGACCGCCACCGCTTCCTGAAACTTCTCGTCATCCACGAATCCGTTCTTCGCGACCATGTACTCGCGGAGGAGGGCGACCATCGCCATCGTCCCGCCGAAGCCTGTCGCCCCGACGCGCAGGCAGGTGGTCGCCAGCCGCCACAGGGAGGGCTTGCCGGCAGGTTCGGGCTGGGGGGCCGCGTTGTCGTGGTCTTCGTTGCTCATGGGAAGGGCAAGGAAGGTTTGCATAAAGGGGGCACAAAAAGCAACTGCCCGCCGGGTCGACCTCCCAGTGGGCAGTTGCCCTCGTTCATCATGCGCGTGGCTTCACTTACGCTCAAATTGGGAAACGATTCCTTTGCGGGCGATAGTTCCCGGGCGGGGAAGTTTTTTTCTCAGGCTCCCCAGCAAACGAAAGAGACTTCAGAACACCGGCGTCGGCACATTCTGCCAGGCCGTCTCCGGCCCCGTGCCGGTGGCATCGAGCACCTTGCCCGACCGCACGTCCATATCGAGGAACCCGGCCGCAGCACGCCTCGCCGTCGTCGAGAAAAGCTCCCGCGGACTTGCATCCCCGGCGCCGGTCTCGACGCGCAGAAGCACCACTCGCCGGTAGGGGCAATGCGCGCAGTCCATCGCCGGGTCGTCGATGCCCAGCGG
Source organism: Armatimonadota bacterium (assembly GCA_003170595.1). Taxonomy (GTDB): domain Bacteria; phylum Armatimonadota; class Zipacnadia; order Zipacnadales; family FEN-943; genus FEN-943. The sequence continues at coordinate 10,600 of PMZA01000379.1, read as the reverse complement.
GCAGATCGTCCGTCGGGCCTTCGCGGGGTCGAGGCCGGCGGCGACTTGCGCGATGGGTACCGGCGGCTGGCGGAGGTGGCGGTAGGGATGGATCACCCAGTCGGCGATCATCTCCGCCGTGTGGTGCTGCTTGTACAGATGCCACGGCAGCCCCGTGTCGGCGATCATGCCCTGCATCACGTAGTCCACGGGCATGAGGTAGCCGAGGTACTTCTCGCCCGGGTTGAGCACGAGCCCGCCCGGCAGCTTCCGCGCCGGGTCCGTCAGCGCCTTCACCGCCCCGGGAAGATAGCTGTCATCCTCCGGGAGGATCGAGACCAGCGTGACGCCGCCCTTCGTCGCCGTCGGCAACTGCGCCACAGTCAGCGCCCTCAGCCCGAAGCCCATCCCGAGCAGCACCGCCCCGACGGCCAGCGTCGCCGCCGCCCATCTTCCCGTCCGCGGCACAAGCTTCGCGGCCGCCGTCGCCAGGGGCTGCTCGATCGCACGCGGCAGGAACATCCCCGTCCGCGCCATGTACTCGCGGTAGCTCTCGCCGAACTGCTCCGTCATGCGCCGCTCCTCATCGCGGGCGAGGAAGTAGTAGAGGACCATCATGATCCAGAGCGTCACGAGCGTGAGGAACCGCGGCCAGAGGATGCTCATCCCCGCCCCGCATACCGCGAGGCCCACGTATTGCGGATGGCGGATCATCACGTAGAGGCCCCTGCTGACCGCCCCCGACTTCAGCAGCTTGCCCAGATACACCTGCCCCGCGCAGATCAGGAACACCAGCGCCCCAGCGACGAACATGACCGAGCCCACCGCCCTCACGACCTCGAGGAAGAGGCTGGGCGGGTAGACCATGTGCGGTAGATAGAAGGCCACCAGCCAGCGCGTCGCCGGCGTCGCCGAAAGCGCCTGGAAGAGGGGGTTGAAGACGGAGTAGAAGAAGAAGGCGAAGGGGCTGATCATGATGATGAACTCCGCCGCGATGACGAAGTACGCCAGGATCCCCCCGCTCGAGAGCAGCCGTCCGAAAAATCGTCTTTCCTTACTCGTCAGCATCTGCCGCCTCCATCGCTATCCCTTATACCCGCCACGCCTCACTTGAACACTGTCCCGGCCGGCACGACGCAGTACTTCGCGTGGCCGTCGAGGAAGCAGATGTTCATCGATCCATACATGCCGCCGTGGACGCCGTGGCCATGGGAGATCGGCATGGCAAACCAGTCGCACCACAGCCAGTAGTCGCACGGCGTGTCCCACGCCTCGGTCATCATGCGCGTTGTGTTGCCGTATACCGGCACGTAGAAGGTTCGATCGATCCAGCCGATGTAGTTGGGCGCTCCGCCCGGGGCTGCGGTGCTGGGAAGCTGATCGAAGGACCAGTAGTCGTAGGATATGTAGCCCTTCGCTTCGTTGGAGGGATTGTCCACCGTGTACCACATCCCCTGACTGGCGGCGGACGGGCAGTAGAAGATCTGCACGTTCTTGATGTAGGGCGTTAGCTCGCCGACCAGTCGGAGGTGGCTGCCGTTGATGTCGCCGCCGACGTGATAGTCGCACGCCATCTTCTCATCGTAATCCTGCGCGTACATGTGGCACGCCAGCCCAAGCTGCTTAACGTTGGAGAGACAGGACGTCTTCCGGGCAGACTCGCGCGCCTTGGCGAAAACCGGGAACAGGATTGCAGCCAGGATCGCGATGATTGCGATCACCACCAGCAGCTCAATAAGCGTGAAGCCCCTCTGCCCTCGGTCGTTCATGTGCTTTGCCTCCCGCGGTTGCCCCGCGCATGAGTTTCGGTCATTAGCTCGAAACGGACTGGAGGCTGGCAGGAGTTCCTGCCTGCGATGGGGGTGCTCGGGAGGGATAGCGTTGCTGGCGGAAATCTCAGCACGCGATAAGGGCAGAACTGGGGACATGCCTTCCGCGCCGGCCCCCGAACGCTGCTCGCGACGGAGGCCGACGCCTTACCTGCTCATCCCTCGGTGCGCACCGCACGACCTGCGCCGGCACGACCTCCGCCCGCTCGACCACACCGTCCCTTGCCGGCTCCACAACCCCGCGGCGCGTCGGCCCGGTGGATGTTCTCGCCCTTGCACGACGGGCACTCGCCGGGCCTTCCCGTGCCATACGGGACCTCCCACGTGTGTCCGCATCCCATGCACTTGAACTCTCTCATCTCACTCATCTCTACCTTGCCTCCTTCGATTCGGAGGGTTTTTCCTTCCACCAGAAGCTGCGCCACTTTGCGATGTGCCGACTCGAGGATCCTGCCCAGCGTCTGGCGCGACACGTCCATCGCCTCAGCAACCTGTTCCTGGTAGAGCCCTTCGAGGTCGGCGAGGCGGAGAGCCTCAAGCTCGTCGAGCCCGAGGCTCAGCACTTCCCCCGGCGCTCCCGGCGCGCATCGCCTGCAGGGCCTGAAGCATCTCTCTTCCGGCGCGAACCCTACCCGTCTGCATCGCTGTGGTCTTGGCATTGGTGGATCACCCTCTCTCATCTATTATGAGCATATGCCCGTTACTTGTCAATAGCCTACCCGTATTCTACCGCACAAAACAAAGGCGCCGCACTCGTTGAGCGCGGCGCCTTCCTTGCCCAGTCTCGCTTGACGGGCGAATCTACTTAGCCGTAAGCGTGTAACCGTTGGTCTTGAAGCAGTACCTGCCCGACGGGCCGGTCAGGTACGCGAGGAAAGCCGCCGCAGCCGTCTTGTTCTTGCTCCAGGTGATGACCGCGGCAGGAATGTACCGGGGGCGGGCGAGTTTCTTGTCGATGGGGATCAGCTTCACCTGCTTGGGATGCTGGCGCGCATAGACGTCCCAGCCGATGATCGCGTCGGCCTCGCCCATGAGCAGGTCGTTGAGCGTCTCTTCGCAAGTGGTCGCGTAGGAGACGACGTTCTTGTGGACCTTCGCCGTGAGGCCGGCCTTCGCGAGGATGTCCTCGGCCACATCGCCCAGACACGCGGCGCCGGCCTTCGCGATGACCACGCGCAGCCCCGCCTGGGCCAAGCTGTTGAGGCCGGTGACGCCCTTCGGATTGTTCTTCGCAACGAGGATGGCAGGAATCAGATATGCCAGCGCCCTCACGCTCGGGGGATCGATCGCGCCCTTCTTGATGGCCTTGGTCGCGTAATCATCGGAGCCCGGTATGTAGAGGTCGCCCACATGCTCCTGCGTGATCTGCGTGAGCAGCGTGCCCGAGCCTGCGTAGCTGATGTCGATCTTGATGCCCGTCTTCTTCTTGTACGCCGCCGCCGCTTCATCCAGGGCCGGTTGCGAGGCCGTGCCCGCAAAGACCATCAGCGACTTGCTGCTGCCGCCGAACCAGCCTGCCTGGGCGGGCTGCAAGAAGTATTCCGCATACTTGCCAGTGACCGCCGCCGCTGCGATGATGAAAAGACCGATAAGGGCCAGTCGTCGCACTGTCATGTAAGGACCCCCGATAATGGATTCCGCCCTGCATCGACCAATAACGCCGCTGCTCCCCGGTTCGGTTCCGGTGTGAGCCTAGGAACCATTCTTTTGCTCAGTGGCGTTGTTTAGATTCGGCTGCGGCGATTCCAGCCGAGGTCCGCTCCAGGTGATGCCCAACATGCGCGCTCGTAAGATCGCTGTCGCGATAGCAGTTCTTTTCCTTCTCACCCTCGCACTGATCGGCTGCGGGAGGCATGGGCAGGCCGGGACTTCGGCCACGCCGGTGGCTCCGCCCTCGCTGGGCGCGTTGAAGGTCTGGATCCCCTGCGGCCTGTCGACTTACACGCCCAACTTCGACAAGCTGCTCGCCGGGGCCGGGGTCAAGCCCGAGTATGAGATCGTCAACCTGTGGGACCTCGAGGCGAGGCTCCGCTCGGCCACGACGAAGCCTGACCTCATCATCATGCCCGGTGACCAGGAGCTGCAGGGCCTCTTCCGCAAGAAGCTGCTCGCCAAGGAGCCCGTGGCCTGGGCGTTCAACCAGCTCGCGGTCCTGATTCCGCGGTTCAATCCGGCCGGCATCCAGAATCTCGCCGACCTGACGAAGACCACAGCGCTTGTCCTCTCGCCGCCGACAACGAGCACGGGCTACTACGCGCAGGAGGCCCTCAAGAAGGCCGGCCTCTACGACCAGGTGCAGAAGCACATCGTCGTCTCCAAGACGCCGTCTGAGATCTACCAGCTTCTCGCCGACGGCACGGCCCAGGCCGCGATTGCCTACTCCGGCTGCGCCTTCCCCACCTCGAAGGATGAAGGGCCGAAGGGTCAGCCTCAGAGCGGGGCCAAGCTCCCGGCCCAGGCGCCTGCCCCGCCCAAGCAGCGCAAGGTCGTCGACCTCGGGCCCGTGCCTGAGCAGTACGCGCCGGTCTTCCCGGCCCTGGCCGGCATACCCGTCGGAGCGCCTCATGCCGCCGCGGCCGAGGCTGCCCTCAAGCAGCTTCTCGGCGACGACTCCCAGACTGAAGTCGCACGCTTCATGCCCCGGCCTGCCCGTCAGACGAAGACCTCCGCTGAGCGCATCGAGATGCGCGTCTACTGCGGCGCCGGCGTCCGCCCGCCCGTCGAGCGCATCGCCAAGAACTTCATGCAGACGCATCCCAATGTGCAGATACTCTTCTCCTACGCGGGGTCGGGCTGCCTGCTGGCCAGTCTTGTCTTCTCCCAGCGCGGCGACCTCTACCTCCCCGGCGAGACCTTCTACCTCAACCAGGCGCGCGACCGCGGCTTCCTCACCGAGAGCCAGCATGCCGCCTACTTCGTGCCCGTGATCCTCGTGCCCAAGGGCAACCCCAAGGGCGTCAAGGGCCTCGAGGACCTGCTCCGCGCCGACATCCGTCCCGCCATCGGCGAGCCCGACTCGTGCGCCGTCGGGCACGTGACGAGGATCATCTACCAGCGCGCCGGCCTCTGGGAGAAGCTCGACGCCCGCAAGCCGCGCGATGCTCTAGAGGTGCCCGAGCTGGGCTACTGGGTCTCCATCGGCACCGTGGACGCCGCGATCGTCTGGCAGGCTCAGGCCCGCCAGTTCGACGAGAAGTGCGACTCCGTACCCATCCCTGCGAACCTCTACGACCCGGTCGACATCTCGGTGGGGCTGCTGAAGTTCTCCAAGCATCCCGACCTCGCCCGCGAGTTCATGCGCAGCATCGCCTCGCCCGAGGGCCAGGCGATCTTCAAAGAGGAAGGCTACGCCCTGCAACCGCACGAGACCCCGGCAGCGCCCAAGCCCCTTGTCACGGAGTAGCGAAAACGGCAGTATGGTGGCCGGTCCCGACCTTGCGTCTTCCGGGGGGAGACAGTTCGACGTGATCAAGCGTGCCGGCCTGTCCTGGGCCAACCTGTCCTTCCGCGCCGTCCTGAGCGTGTTCCTCATCGGCCTGATCTTCCTCCTGGGCGGCGTGCTCCTTAGCGTCATCCTCTTCCTCGGCTGGCACGACTTCATCAAGGCCCTCCTCGACCCGGACAGCCTCTTCTCGATCAAGCTCACCGCCGTAGCGGTCACCATCTCGACGATCCTCGCCATCATCGTCGGCGTCCCCGCCGCATACTGCCTCTCGCGCTACCGCATCCCCCTCGCGCCGCTCGTCGATACCATCATCGACCTGCCGCTCGTGCTGCCGTCCCTGATCGCCGGCATCGCGCTGCTCATCTTCTTCCAGACCGGGTCGGGGCACTTCATCGAGAACCACATCCTCGAGTTCGTCCAGCAGCCGCCGGGCATCGTCCTGGCGATTTTCTTCGCGACCGTGAGCCTCGGCGTGCGGTCGATGAAGGCCGCCTTCGACAACGTCGACCGCCGCTATGAGCAGGTAGCCCGCACCCTCGGCTGCAGTGAGCGGCAGACGTTCTTCAAGATCTCCCTGCCCCTGGCGCGCAACGGCCTCATCGCCGCGGCGGTCCTCACCTGGAGCAAGTCGCTGGGGGAATTCGGCGCGATCCTCATGTTCGTCGGCGCCACTCGGGGCAAGACCGACGTCCTGCCCATCGCCGTCTTCCTCAACATGACCACGGGCCGCATATCCGCGGGCATGGCCCTGACCGTCGTGCTGCTCATCATCGCCGCCGGATCGCTCCTTATCTTCAAGCGCCTCGGCGGCAAGGCTCAACTCGCATGATCGAAGTCCACAACCTCCACAAGAAGCTGGGCGAGTTCACCGTCCACGACGTAAGCCTCGCCATCGAGGAGCGCGAGTATTTCGTGCTGCTCGGCCCCACGGGCGCGGGGAAGACGGTGCTGCTGGAATGCGTCGCCGGCCTCTATCCCGTCGACGGCGGCAAGGTCATGATCAACGGGCACGACGTGACCTACCTCGTGCCGGAGCATCGTCACATCAGCTACGTGCCGCAGGACTATGTCCTCTTCCCCCACCTCTCCGTCTTCGATAACATCGCGTTCTCGCTGCGGCTCCAGCACTGGGGCTCCGATCGCATCAACGAGCGCGTCCGCGAGCTTTCCGACATGCTGGGGATCACCCCCCTCCTGGGCCGCAGCCCGACCACCCTCAGCGGCGGCGAACAGCAGCGCACCGCCATCGCCCGCGCCCTCGCGCCGGGGCCGACGGCGCTCCTCCTCGATGAGCCCCTCAGCGCTCTCGATGAGAACACCCGCGTGCTCATCGGCGCCGAGCTTCAGTCCCTGCCCGAGCGGTTCGGGACGACGGTCATCCACGTCTGCCACAACTTCGAGGAGGCCCTCCGCCTGGCCACGCGCATCGCCGTCCTCTACCGCGGGCGGCTGGTGCAGGTAGGGGCGCCCGACGATGTTTTCGCGCGGCCCAACTGCCGGTTCGTGGCCGAGTTCATGCGCGTGCGGAACATCCTGCCGGTGCACAGCGTCGAGGCGGCAGAGGGGCGGCTGAAGTGCGCGGTGGCCGGTGGGCCGATGCTGGAGGCGATCGCGCCGGAGGGTGATGTGCCCGCGATGCCGGCCATGCTCGCCCTGCGGCCGGAGAGCATTAACGTGGCCACGCAGCCGCTGCGCGGGGAGAATGCCTTCGAGGCGCAAGTCGTGGGGGTCTTTCCGCTGGGCAGTTCGGTGGAAGTAACGCTGTCGATTAAGAGCTCCGGAGGGGCTCCCGGGGTCAAGCTGTACGCGCTGATCACGCGGCAGGTGTCGCGGCAGTTGGGGCTGACGGCAGGGTCGGCCGCGTGGGTGCAGATACCGGCCGACGCGGTGCATCTCCTGCCGGACGTCTACCTCCCGCCTGGCTCCGAGGACTAGCCGGCGTCGGTTTCCGGGACGTCGTTGCGGTTCAGCCACTCCTCAGCCATCGCCAGGAACTCCCGCGCCCAGTCGATGCACTCGCGAGCCTCGGTTTCCGACACTGCCCCCGCGTCTCCGTAGTCGCCCTTCTGGCGCTTGTCGAAGGCATCTATCAGGTGCTGATGAGGCCCTTGCCAGGCCTGATTCGCCTTGGCGAATTCTCGTCCGAAACCAGCGATGACGGCGCTGTGCTTAGAGTAGGAAAGCCCTCTGACCATGAGCATGGCTTCCGCCAGGTAGAACATCGCGTAGTAGGCGCGCGAAGCCGCGAAGCCGCGGGCTCCTCCATCGACCATCTTTTGCGCCCATTCGATGCTGCTGCGCGCGTTGTCGAATAGAGATGCGGCCTCTGGGCTCATGCCGCCAGCCCCTCCTTCCGGATGTTCATCAGCAACGGGCTTCGCCGCTCGCGGAAGTCGCGCTCGGGCATGGGTATTGCACTAATCACAACATCGTTGTCCAGGCAGAGCGGGTAGACCACGTCCATCATGCGATGCACTTCGCCGTAAGGCTCATCCGCCTCGTCGAGCACGACCAACACATCGATGTCCGAGTCCTCCTCGGCATCGCCCCGCGCCCACGATCCGAACAGCACCAGCCCCCGCAGGCGGTCGCCATACATCTCGGCAAGCCCCTCGCGCAGCTGGCGCAGGATGTCCCGGATCTTCGGAGGCAAGTCTTCCAGTGTCGGCATGGCCTCTACCTCTCATCTATCGTGTCACAACCACCGTCTCGCCCGAGGCCCTATCCTAGGCGGGGCCGCTGTCCGCGACGTCGTGTTGGTTCAACCATTCCTCAGCCATCGCCAGGAATTCCCGCGCCCACGCGATGCACTGACGGGCTTTGGCTTCGGCCGGCACCATTAGCTTGTAGTCGCCGAGGTTCCTTTCGTCGAAGCCCTCCTGCAGATACCGATGGTACTTCGGGTCTACGCGCTTGGTACGGGCAAACTGGTACCCGAAGGCCGAGGTGACGGCGCTGTGCTTATGGAACTTCAGTCCTTCGACCCTGAGCATCGCTTCGGCGAGATAGAACATCGCATAGTAGGCGCGCGATACCGCGAAATCGGAATCGCCGGCGGCGAACATCTCCTCAGCCCAGCGTAGGCTTCGGCGTGCCTTGTCGATCAGACCCTCGACCTCCGGCCTCATGCTGCGACTCCGTCGTGCCGAACGTTCATCAGAAACGAACTCTGTTCGTGACGCCATTCCTTCTCGCTCATCGGCACTATACTTACGACGACGGTGTTCTCCAGCGACAACGGCCAGGCCACGTCCATGATGTGGTGCAACTCATCGTAGGGGTCGTCGCACGTGTCGAGAACCACCGCCACATCGATGTCCGAGTCCTCCTCGGCATCGCCCCGCGCCCACGACCCGAACAGCACCAGCCCCCGCAAGCGCTCGCCATACATCTCGGCAAGCCCCTCGCGCAGTTGGCGCAGTATGTCTCGGATCTTCGGAGGCAAGTCTTCCAGCGTCTGCATGGCCTCTACCTCTCATCTATCGTCTCACAACCAGCCTCACCCCGCCAGCATGCTCACGTACTTCATCGCGTCATCCGGCAGAATGACCGCCACGTTCTGATCAGCCGGCATCCCCGCCGCGACCTTCACCGCCGCCCACACCGCCGCGCCTGACGACACTCCCGCCGATACGCCCTCCTCCGTCGCCAGCCGCCGCGTCGTCGCCAGCGCATCCTCGTCGCTGACCGTGATGACCTCGTCGTACACGCTCCGGTCGAGCACTGTCGGCACGAAGTTCGCCCCGATGCCCTGGATCTTGTGCGGCCCGGCAGCCCCACCCGACAGCAGTGGCGATCGCGCCGGCTCAACCGCGACGATCCTTATGCCGGGGCAATGCTCGCGCAGATACCGGCCCGCGCCGGTGATCGTCCCGCCGGTCCCGACGCCCGCGACGAAGGCGTCCACCTGCCCATCCATCGCCTGAAGAATCTCCGGCCCGGTCGTGCGATAGTGAACCTCTGGGTTCGCCGGATTCTCGAACTGCTGCGGCATGAACGCACCCGGCGTCTCCGCAAGAATCTCCTCGGCACGCTTCACCGACCCCGCCATGCCCTCCCCGCCCGGCGTGAGCACGACCTCCGCCCCATACAGCCGCATCAGCTCCACCCGCTCGCGCGTCATCGTCTCAGGCATGGTCACGATGAGCCGGTACCCCTTCGCCGCCGCCACCAGCGCCAGCCCGATCCCCGTATTCCCGCTCGTGGGCTCGACCAGCACGCTCTTCCCCGGCTCGATCAGCCCCTCGGCCTCCGCCGCCTCGATCATCGACAGCCCGATGCGATCCTTGACGCTCCCACCCGGGTTGAAGGATTCCAGCTTGGCCCACACCGCCGCCCCTTTCGGCGACGCCATCCGCCCCAGCTTTACCATCGGCGTCCCGCCAATCAGGTCCAGCACACTTTCCGCCCGGCGCAGGTTGTGCTTGCTCATCGGCTCGTCTCCCCTTATCATCAGGAACATCTATGTATCAGGTGGGCGTTTATCCCTCTAATTCCCGCCGCCCCAGGGCGGTCCCGGAGGTCCGCTTTCCATGCAGCGTCTCACGCTCACTCATGTTGCAGTTCTGGTTGTCGCAGCGGTTCTCGCAATACTGATGGTATCCTCGTGCGGGCCCAAACCCGGTGCGGCCGGCACGACCCCGACGACTCCCGGCGCCACTGCCGGTCCCGTCACCCTCAACGTCTACATCCCCTGCGGCATCATCGTGCCCATGCACGACGGCCTCGCCGCCTTCTCCAAGCAGCATCCCGAGATGAAGATCAAGCCCTTCTACGATAACCCCGTCGGCCTCGCCCGCCGGGTCGAGCAGGCGCCGGAATCCGCCGACATCTACGTGGGCCCCGGCCCCGTTGAGGTCGATCAGTTGGCCGCGAAGAAGCTCGTGGACAAGACCACCGAGACGCCCTTCGCGCAGCTTGAACTCGTCATCCTCGTGCCCAAGGCCAATCCCGCGCACATCAAGACGCCCGCCGACCTCTCCCGGGTCTCCACCTTCGCCTGCCCCGACCCCAAGTACAACTCCCTCGGCGTCATGACCCAGGCCGCCCTCACCAAGCTCGGCGTCTGGGACAAGGTCAAGGATAAGCTCGTCGAGCCCGAGTACGCCATCGACGCCTACAAGCTCGTCGCCTCAGGCAAGGCCGAAGCCGGCGTCACCTACCGGACCTGCCCCCTCGACAGCAATCCCGAGAAGATCGAGCGCAGCACGGTGAAGATCGCCTGCGCGCTGCCCCTCGACAGCTACAACCCCGACGACTGCCGCTTCCACGCCGTCATCACCACTTCCTGCACCCACCGCACCGAAGCCGCCGCCCTCCTCACGTTCCTCGCCTCGGACGAAGCCGG
>PMZA01000374.1 GCA_003170595.1 Armatimonadota bacterium | reverse complement strand
CCGCCCTACAGCAAGCAAAGACCCAAAGAAAGGACGCCACAGCACGCTACCCCCAGGCGACCCTTGGCAGGTAGCACCACAGCCCGAAGGCCAGGACATCGCATGGCGGCTATTGAGACGGTGGGACTGAGCAAGCGGTATGGGAATACGCTCGCGGTCGATGGCCTCAGCCTCACCGTCGCCGAGAGTACCGTGTTCGGATTCCTCGGCCCCAACGGCGCCGGGAAGAGCACCACCATGCGCATGCTCCTCGGCCTCATCCGGCCGACCGCCGGTCATGCCAGCATCTTCGGGCATGACTGCCGCACCCTCGCCGCCAGGCAGGCCGGACTCGTCGGGGCCATGGTCGAGGAACCGGCGCTGTATACCTACCTCCCGGCGCGGACGAATCTGGAACTGCTCTGCCGGCTGTCGGGGCGCGGGAAGGATCAGATCGAGTGGGCGCTGGAGAAGGTGGGCCTCACCGATACCGGCGATAAGCCGTACGGGGCGTTCTCCCACGGGATGAAGCAGAGGCTGGGCATCGCGGCGGCGCTGCTGCCCAAGCCGAAGCTGCTGATCCTCGATGAGCCGGCGTCGGGGTTGGATCCGGCGGGGCTGATCGAGGTGCGCGACCTGGTGCGCGGGCTGGCGGCGGAAGGGATCGCGGTCGTGCTGTCGAGCCACCTGCTCAACGAAGTGCAGCAAATCTGCACGCACGTGGGGCTCATGTTCAAGGGGAAACTGGTGGCCGAGGGGCCGGTGGATGAGCTGCTGTCGGCGGAGCATACCGACCTGAGCATCGAGGCGGATGCGCCGGCGCGGGTGGTCGAGGTGCTGAAGGCGGAAGGGATTGTGGTGGAGGCCGTCATCGATGCGACGGTGATCGCGAAGGCTACGAGGGAGCAGGCGCCGGCCATCAATGCGGCGCTGGTGGCGGCCGGGGTGAAGGTGTACGCGATGGTGCCACACATGCCGACCCTGGAGGATCTGTATCTGCGCCATGCCAGGCTTAGGACGCACAGCTAGGGCGACGCTGGTGGAGCTGTACAAGCTCTTCGCGCAGCGGGGAAGCTACGCGGCCTTCGTGGTCGTGGTGGCGGTCGTGGCGCTGGTCGTGTACGGGACGTGGCGGCAGGGGCCGAGGATCGATCAGCTGCGGGACATGGGCGGGGAGGGCATGATGGTGGCGGGGAACGTGCTGACGGCGCCCTTCGTCATGCAGTTCCTGCTGCCGGCGGTGATGGAAGTGCTGATGCCGCTGATGGTGGCGGCGGTCGGGGGCGGCTTGCTGGCGTCGGAGATGAAGGGCGGGACGATGCGGACGATGATGATGCGGCCGCTGACGAGGATGGATGTGCTGCTGGCGAAGATGATGACCGGATGGATCTATACGCTGTCGCTGTGCGGGTTCGTGGTGCTGACGGCGGCGGCGCTGGGATACGCGGTGTTCGGGCCGGGCGACCTGATATCGGTGATGGCAGGGCAGGGGCAGTTTGTCGTCTTCTCGCACGAGGAAGCGCTGGGAAGGCTGGGGATGGCGTACGGATTCGCGGCGGTGGGGCTGTGCGTGATCGTGACCGTGGCGATGATGCTCTCGTGCCTCTTCGACAACCCGCTGACGGCGGCGGCGCTGACGGTGGCGGCGCTGATAGGGTTCAAGACGCTGGAGGTCATCCCGTACTTCGAGGCGTGGAAACCGTACTTCCTGACGACGCATCTGGAGGTCTACAAGCTGCCTCTGGCGGGGGATCTGGACTGGGTGGCGATCAACTCCAAGCTGTGGGGATTGGCCGCGTACGGGGCCGGGGCGATGGTGGTGGCGGCGGCGGTGTTCACGCGGAGGGATATTACGACGTAGGTGAAGTGTTAGGATAAGGTGAAGGCTGAGCCGGAGGGTTGGAGTGGGCGAAGACTAGATCCTTCGGTCGGCATAAGGCGCCTCCCTCAGGATGACAAGCGGGGGCAAGCCAGGTCCCACAGACGGTCAGCGATCTGCCAAGGATGGCGAAACCAATGCTAAGAAAGACGACGCAGTGGGTTGCGATTGTGGCCCTGATGGTGCTGGCGATGGGGAGCGCGCATGCCGCTCTGACGGCGAAGCAGGTGCTCGATAAGGCCATGGCGGCGAGCGCCGGGGTTAAGGACTACACATGCACGGTCGCAGTGAAGAGCAATATCCCCAACGTGCGGCTGCCCGAACGGAAGGCGACCATCTACATGAAGCGGCCGGATAAGGTGCGGGTGGACTCGGGCGGGCAGATGGTCATGGTGCCGCGCGACGTGCTGTTCCTCGGCAACTTCGAGCGGGGCATGGAGCAGCACGCCACCCTCGTCATGGGCGGGTTCAGCAAGTCAGCCGGGCGGCCGCTGTACTTCATCAAGATCGTCCCCAAGCCCGGGCAGGGCGGACCGCCTGGCGGCCGGATGGGTCAGGGGAGGCCGGGTGGCGAGGGTCGACCCGGTGGAGAAGCCAGGCCGGGTGGACCAGGTGGGCCTGGTGGACGCGGTGGGCAAGGCATGAGACCCATGGGGCCGCGCAAGATACTGGTGTGGATCTATGGCGATAACTGGACGGTCAAGCGGACCGAGATGTGGGCCGGGAATACGAAGATGATGACCGCCGACTGGTCCTACTCGAAGGTGAGGGGCTTCTACCTGCCGTCGGTGATCAAGACGGCCTTCGTGGGCGGCGGACGGATGGGCGGCGGCGGTCATGGGACCGTGCAGTTGACGTTTTCCGGGTGGCGAGTGAATACGGGGCTGAAGGACAGCATCTTCCCGAAACAGGAAGGGCCGCGGGGCTTCGGTCCCGGCGGCGGAGGACAGTGGGGGCAGCACCGCAGGTGGGATCAGCAGCAACAACCACAGAAAGGCGCGAAATAGCGCCCGATAGACGTCGGCACCGGCGGGGTGACCTCGCGGTGGTCGGCGGATGTCGCATGGGCGATCCCGATGCCCTGACGGCGCTCGGGTACAGGCTTGCGGATGGCCTCTGGGCCGCCACGGGTGGCGATGAGTTACGCGCCGCCGCGGGGATGGAACGTGCGCTCAAACGCCTGAAGGCGCTGAGTTGGCCGGCGATGCAGGAACTGGCGACGACGGCGGGGGTAGGCGCGGGCGCGAAGAAACGTGGCGCCGGGGCCGTGACGCAGGAGGCGCCGGTGGAGTTCGCGGAGAGGCTGGCTGAGCAGGCGAGGCAGGCTTCCGCCACGCTGGCTGATGCGAACAAGCGGCGGGCTTTCTGGCGGCTGCAGGCTTACGCCGTGGTGGCGGCGCTGGTGCTGGCTATCATCATGGTGCTGGTGAGCTATGCGGTAATCGGGCGCATGCAGAGGCAGCCGTCGGCGATGCTGACGATGCTGCAGTTCCGGATCCGGCACAGCGGGGTGGCGATGGAGCTTCAGGATATCGCTTGGGACCTGCCCGATCCGCGCGGGGCGAATAAGGAGACGGCGCGGGTGCTGGCTGACGCGGCGCTGGCGCTCGATGAGGTGGCGAACGTGCCGCCGGCGGAGGCACCCTTCACGC
>PMZA01000406.1 GCA_003170595.1 Armatimonadota bacterium | reverse complement strand
CTTCATGAATAGACCGGGCTAGGCGGGTCCCTGGGTTTTCAGCGCCACGGACGGAGCAGATCGGGAGCGCGCCCGCTCTGCAAAACCGTCGGCACACGACTAACCGCCCGTGTCCTGGAATGCAGGAAGCGCCTTGCTTATCGTTGAAACTGGCCCAGGCGAAACAACCCGGAAGTATCCGAGTCCTTGGACAAGGCTGTTCCCGGCCTTCGCAGGTGTTTTCGCTGGTTCTACACGAAAAGGAGCGATCCGAATGCCCGACCGACTGAGCAGAAAAGCCGAAGCGCTGGCACGAGCCGGCAGGCACGAAGATGCTCTCGCAGCCGCCCAACAGGCTGCCGATGCGGCCCGAGCTGGGAACGACCGGGTTGCGGAAGCCAACGCCCTGGAGATGGTCGCCGATGTGCTGCGGTGCCTGCACCGAGACCGGGAATCGCTGGCGGCAAGTAGGCAGGCGGTTGACGTGGCGAGGCGGTCCGGCGACAAGATAGCCCTGGTGCGGGCGCTGTCTGCGAAGGCGGATACGGAGCATGTTCTCGGGCGGCATGAGGAGTGTGTCCGCACATGTGATCGAGCCGCCGAAGCGGCGAGAGCCGCGGGGGAGCCGCTGTACGAAGCCGTACCGCTGCTGATGAAGGCGGAGGGCCTCCGCGAACTGGAACGGTACGAGGACGCCCTCAGGACCGCCACGGCCTCTTCCGATGCGGCCAAGCGAGCGCATAGCCTCCTGTGGCAAGGGCGAGCCTTGATGGTTGCTGCACAACTGTTCAACTTGCTCGACGGATACGACAGCGCGGTCAAGATTGCGGGGCTGGCGGCTAAGGTCGCGGGCCTTGAGGGTGACGCTTACACGGAGGCGGGTGCTCTTACAGTCAAGAGCGACGCCCTGGGCGCAATGGGCCGAAACGACGAGGCGCTTTCCGCGGCGGACGAAGCGATCAAGATCGCTCGCCGCGGCGACGCCAGGGACGCCGAGCCGGCTGCACTCAATGCCCGGGCGGAGGTCTTGCTGGCGCTGGGCAGGCACGAGGAGGCGCTCGCAGCGGCAGATCAAGCCATCGCGCTGGCCAAGTCGGGCGAGGACACCTCGACGGCCGCTTACGCCTGCGCCTCTCGCGCACACGTGCTCATGGAGCTAGGGCGTACCGGCGAAGCCGTGGCCGCGGCTGAGCAGGGCGTCTCGCTCGCCAGGGAGGCCGGCGTGGAGCGAATCCGGCTCTGTGCTGAGGTCATACTCGGAGAGGCCATGAAGTGCGCCGGTGTGAACGAGGCGGAGGAGTAAGCGATGGTGTTGACATTGATCCGCTGGAGCCTATTGAAGGAGCCAAAGGAGCGAGGAAGGAAGGAAGGCGGATGACTGAGGGATCGAGACAAGCACGGGCGTCAGCAGCCCCTCTACTTGACGCAACTGCGGTTAGGTGACGATCTTCTCGTGCCCAGGTAGGACGCCGCTGCGGGGCTGTTGCTCGCGAGTTCGCCGCGCCGAACTTACGGCTGAGTGCCCAGATGCACCGGCGGCCTGGCCTCAAGAGGCTGGCCGGTAGAAGATGAGTCTGGAGTCGCGCCGCTTCGGGATGACTACCTCGAAGCCGTGTTCGCGGATATCCTTCCCGGAGACGACCCAGGTCCTGCCAGAGTCGTAATCCTCGAAGGTCCAACGCTTGGCCGGGTCGATCGTCAGAAGGTCAAACCTCATCGCGGTCACGTCGCTCTTGGCACGGCGCAGCGCCACGAGCATCCCCTCCTGCTCCATGCGATGCTTCGCATCGCCGGAGAGGAACAGGTGATAGGCCGTCCAGCCAGCCGGGTCCCGCTGCTGGTTGGTCAACGGGTAGTAATCGCCGGAGAAGTACTTCCTGCAGCGTTTCGCCTGGACGACGTTCGCCTTGATCTGGAGCCATTCTTCCCGCGTCTTGGCGACGACGGCGTTTTCCTGCCCAGGGCTCAGGGCACAGCGGGCCTCGTAGGTGTCGAAGATCGTCCAGCCGCGGATCATGCTGCCCTGGACTGGGAGCCAATGCTGGATCCCGTAGCTCTGATCCTGCGTCGACTCGGGCGTCGCCTCCGGGAAGCAGTTGTAGTCGCTCCGCCAGAGGGGCTGGCCACGCGAGATCGATTCCAGGTCGATGCGTCGTCCGCCGCTGGCGCAGTTGAGGATCGCCAGGTTTGGGAATCTCCTGAGGAGGGCATCCCAGAAGGCGAAATGGCCCTCGATGAAGCGCATCTCCCCCATCCCCCAGCGGCCTGGGTCGGCGGCGGCTTCCAGATAGGGGTTGGGATCGAGGTTGAAATCCTCCTCGTACCAGTCGATCCCGTAGTCACGGATGAGGCCGCCGACGACCTCGCAGGCCCAGTTGAAGGCATCGGCCCTCCCGAGGTCCAGGAGGAGGGTCTGACCGTCGCGCCTTTTGCCGTCAGCGTTTCCGGTAAGGAAGTACTCGGGGTGTTCGAGCGTGACCGGCCGGCCCTGGATGGCCCGGCACGGTTCGACCCAGACGAGGAACTTCATCCCCGCCGCCTTCGCCGCATCACTGACAGGCTTGAGGGTGCCGTTGTGCCAGTTGGGGTTCGGCCGCCAGTCGCCGGCCATGGGTCCCCAGTCTCCCTCGAAGACCGTGTAGGACGGGACGGTCCCCGTGCCGTACCAGCCCGCGTCGAACCAGTAGACGTCGAAGGGGATCTGGTACTCCTTGATCTTCTCGATGATCTCGAGATGCTCCTTGGACGGGATGCCGCCCCACACGACCCCGGAGATCGGTGGCTCGACCGGTTTCCCGCCGATGTGCGGCGTGAAGTGATCCAGGACGAGTCTGCGGAACATGTTCTGGCCGTGCATCAACTCGCCTTGCCAGTAGAGCGCCAGATTCAGCGTCGAGCGCACCGCCTCGCCGGGATGGAGGATCGTGTCGAGGTTCTCCACTCCGGCCAGGATCGTCGACGCCCCACCGCCCTGATGATCGAAATAGGCCCGCCAGGCGCCGCTCCATCCCAGTCCGGTGATGAGTCCGTCGCCGCCGGTCTGGTAGTTGAAGAAGGGCAGCCACACGGCGCTGGACCGCCGGTCGTTTGGAAGGTTGTACGCGTGCGTCTCGCCCCACCGGGTGTTGGTGGGCGTGTCCATCGGGATCCGGCGCCGCTTATCCCACATCGAGTTGTGCATGACCTCGCTGCGGAACTGGAAGTCGTCCTCATGCCCCGGCGATCCGACCGAACGATGCAGGATCGGCATCGAGCCGTCCGTAGCATTCCAGCAGGTGTCGATGCCCCAGAAGTCGTGAACCTTGCCGGAGTCGCTGGCCCCCTCGTTGCGGACCTCCACGACCCAGTCGAAGGCGGGATAACCGCGGAACTCCCTCAGTCTCATCTCGCAGGAGAGCGAGGTCTGGGGATCCTTCCACGTCAGGACGTGCGTACGCGTCCCGTCCTCTTGCCAGTCCCCCGACTCGATATGCGCCGTCTCAATCCTGACCCACTCCCGACTGCTCCTCTCCCCGCACTTGAACGAGAAGGGGAGGTCGGCGACGTAGCGCCCCTTGGCGGCTTGGCCTTGGCCCAGGAGGAAGCTCTTCCATTGCGCCACGAAGGCCAACTCGTCGGCGGTCGGTTGCGACGAGTATGGCTCGACCGGGACCCCCGCGCTACCGGCGAGTGAGGAGAGCAACATCGTCGCGGGAACGAGTAGAAGCAGAACTGGCGTGGCGTGATCCATGGCCTGTTGTCTCTAGCCTCCTTGCAGGGGCTCCCAGGGCTAGGTGGGCACTGGCCGTTGCATTTGACCTGCCACCACAATCGGTACCACCCGCTGTGCAAGACTCAGCGCTGCCGAAGTGCTCCCCGAGTTCGATCCACCTGCAAAGCGCTTCTTCACCCTACGAGGAAGGGCTCCTGCTCAGGTTGATAGCCTATGCTGGGGAGCACTGGCCGCCCAGCTTGCGTCTCAGCCACTCTTCTCGCATCCCAGCCTGTTTGGTACCGAGAAGAGCACGTGTCGGTAGCATATTGCAGGCTTGAAAGGGGACCAATCATTTTTCGGTACCATTCATGCTTTTCGCCGCACCAGGTAGCCGGCGAACTCGACCCTGTCCGTCACGGGGAACAGGTCAGGTGGAGTGTCAGCCCAGACGTCACCTGCTTCGGCCCAGTCCTCAGCTCGACTGCAATCGCAGCTTGCCGACTTGTCGAGGTACTTTGGCCCCGCCTTGGCCTAGCCCTATTCCGCGTGCCCGTTCGCATGTAGCGGAGGGTAGGCGACGCCAGGTCCGGACTCCCCCGATGAGTAACGCACTGCCGACCTTGATGAGCGACAATCAAAACTGCCGACCCCGTTGCCTCACGAGGAAATGTAAACATACAGGAGTGGTGTTCCTGGGGCGCCTTGCCTCAAGGTTTTTGTCATCGAAAAGGCGTTGTTGCCTCACGGGCAATGTCATCGGAATCCGGAGGCAACAATGGCCCGCGGCATCAGCAACCAGACGAAGGCGGAGCTTCTCACAGCTTTGAGGAGGCGCTACAGCACCTCGTCGAAGAAGGACAGGGGGCGCATTCTGGACGAGTTTGTGGCGCTGGCAGGGTACAACCGCAGCTATGCGGTTCGGCTGCTCGGGAGTGGCGGTTCGCCCGGCGACGCAGGGCTGGCGGAGGGTCGGAGGAGCGCCGGCTGCCAGCGTCGGATCTACGATGAGGCAGTGCGAGAGGCACTGATCGTCCTCTGGGAGGCGGCGGACCGGATCTGCGGTAAGCGGCTGAAGGCGATCCTCCCCGGCCTGATCGCCGCGCTGGAACGCCACGGGCATCTGGCCCTGGACGGCCACGTGAGGGATCGGCTCCTGGCGGTCAGCGCTGCCACGATCGACAGGATGTTGGCGCCGATCCGGCGAGAGGCCAAGCCCCGTAGGAAGAGGCGCCGGCGTCCGAAGACCCGCGAGGCAATCCCAGTCCGAACCTTCGCCGACTGGCAGGAGCCAGTGCCGGGTTACCCGGAAATCGACTTCGTGGCTCACTGCGGCGGCTCCATGTCGGGCGAGGTGATCCACACGTTGGTGGCGACGGATGTGTGCTCGGGATGGACCGAGTGCGTGCCTCTCCTGGCCCGCGAGCAGTCCCTCGTCGCCGAGGCGCTTGACATCGTGTTCCGGCGCATGCCTTTTCCCGCGCGGGGCATCGA
>PMZA01000119.1 GCA_003170595.1 Armatimonadota bacterium | reverse complement strand
GCCCCATCCATCCCCAGCTCAGGGCCGACGCGACGTCTTCAGGGACGGACGTGCCATCATGGAACCAGTCGACGCCGAGGAAACAGAACTCGGCCCAGAGGAATGGATATGACGCGGGTACGCCTTCGGCGACGGTCTCTAGGGTATCGAGGGCGACCTGAGGCTGACCGCCGGTCTCGGCATTCGTGAGCGACACGTGATCATACGATGAGCGCTCCTGGCCGAGGGCCGGATCATGCTCGAGGGACGCAAGCTCGGGAAACAACTCGACGACCCGTCGCACGGCCGAGACCTTTGTGGACGGGCCAGGCGGCTCCTCGAAGGATGGATCCCAGCAGGTGAACACCACGAAGGGTGGGCCGTTCGACAGATCGGTGGCCACGGCCCGCGCGCGACGGAAGAGGCCGCCGGTGCTATCTCCCTTCGCCACCCTGAAGTCGAACCTCCGGAAGAGCCTCATGCGCCACCTCCCTCCCGCTATTTTAGCAGCAAGGTGGTCGGCCCCGGTGGCCCGAGTTGCACCGGTGGCTATTCGTACAGCATCTGCTCGGTGTGTCTCGACGCCGACGACCGCTCGGCCGTCTCCAGAACGCCAATGACGCGCCGGCCCATCTCGCCAGGCACCGGCACCGGCCCGCCCCGCAAGAGATGATCGGCGATGTCCTGCCAGTACTGGTCCCAGTCGGACTCGAGGTACGGGACCTGCTCTTCCTTCCGCCCGTCCGGCCCGATCGTCACGAGCGTCAGGCTTCCGCCCGATGGCCCGCGCACCATCTTCTCGTACCCGGCCGCACCGCCCGCGCCGGTGTCGAGGATGCCGCCCTTCGTGCCGAGGATGCGCCACGACGGCCGCCCGAGGCAGTCGATGTACGAGAAGCTGATCTCGGCCACGGCGCCGCCCTCGAAGCGCAGCACCGCCGTCGTCTGATCCTCATTCGTCATCTCGTGCCAGACGAGCTTGTGGAAGTAGCCGTCCACCGTCGCGATCGGCTGCGGGATCAGCCCCAGCACCCAGTCGACCGCGTGCGGTCCCCAGTAGTAGAACGCCCCGCCCGACTTGGCCTTCTCGGTGTACCAGGCGAGGTTCGGCTTGCCGTACCACAGCGCCGATAGCTCGACATGGAAGACCTCGCCGATGGCGCCGCTCCGAAGGATCTGCTGGATGAGGCGATAGTTGCCGTCATGGCGGCGGTTGTGGTGGACCGATAGCATCTTCCCCGCGCGCTTGCCTGCCTCGATCATGTCGGTCGCCTCGGCGACGTTGAGGCACATCGCCTTCTCGACGACCACGTGCTTCCCCGCCTCGAAGGCCGCGACCGTCAGCGGCCGATGCGTGAAGTGCGGCGTCACGATCGACACGAGGTCGATCTCCGGGTCGGCCCACACCTCGGCCACGTCGTTGTACGTGCGGATACCGGGGAAGGCCTCCTTCGCCGCGGCCGTCCGCGCCGGGTCGATATCGCACACGCCCACGAGGCGGAGGTCGGGCGTCGCATCGATCCACGCCGAGTGGGCCCAGCCGAAGTTATGCTGCGGCCCGTAGCCGATTACCGCGCAGCCGATAGGCGACGTCATCGTTTGCTCCCTTTTACTCAGCCATCATCTCTCGCGCGACCCGCACGATATCCCACACCTGCGGGATGCATGCGTCCTCGAGGGGCGCACTGTACGGCATCGGCACATCGACCCCGCCCAGCACTCGCGGCGCGGCCTTGAAATAGTTGACCCCCCGCGCGACGACCTGCTTGACGATCTCCGCCCCGGCGCCGCTGCGCTCAGGAGCTTCGTGCATGACCAGCAAGCGCCCGGTCTTCCGCGCCGACGCCTCGATGGTATCGACGTCCAGCGGTGTGAGGGTCCGCGGATCGACGATCTCGACGCTGATCTCATTGTTCAACGCCTCGGCCGCCTGCATCGCTTTGTGCAGCCCATACGAGTACGCCACCACGGTCAGGTCCTTGCCCTCGCGCTTCACATCGGCCACGCCCAGCGGCACGGTCCAGTCGCCGTCGGGCACCTCCTGCGTCGTCGGGTGGAGGAGGCGATGCTGGATGAACACCACCGGCCCGTCGTCGCGGATGGCGGCCTTGAAGAGCCCCTTCGCGTCGTACGGCGTTGAGGGCATGACGACCTTCAGCCCCGGCGTGTGCATGAACCACGCCTCGAGCGACTGGCTGTGATGAGCGCCCTCGCGCGTGCCGCAGCCCGCCGGCGTGCGGATGACCATCGGCAGCTTCACGCTCCCGCCGGACATCAGGTGGAGCTTGGCCGCCTGGTTGCAGATCATATCCATGCAGACGGTCACGAAGTCGCAGTACATGATCTCGACGACCGGCCGCAGCCCGACCGCCGCTGCGCCGACCGCGAGGCCCGTGAAGCCTGACTCGCTGATGGGCGTCTGCCACACTCGCCGCCGCCGGAACTCGGCGAAGAGGTCTTCGGCTTCACGCACCGAGCCCAGGTCCTCGCCGATGAGGAACACGCTTTCGTCGCGCTCCATTTCCTCGCGGAGCGCCTCGCCGACTGCTGTTGCGTAGTTGATCTCTCTCATCATCTTTCTCCGTTGCTGCCTCAGGCTTCGCAAACCGACATGTCCGGCCAGGGGCTGTTCACGGCGAAAGTCTCGGCCTCATCCATCTCAGCCGTGACCTGATCGCGGATAGCCTCCATCTCACTCTCCGCCATCGAGCCATCGGCCACGAGGCGCCGCTCGAAGAGCATGATCGGATCGCGCTCTTTCCACCGGCCGCACTCCTCCTGATTCCAGTGTCCGGCCGCCACGCCGCAGTGGCCCTCGTAGCGATAAGTCTTGGCCTCGATCAGCGTCGGACCCTCGCCCGCTCGCGCGCGCGCCACTGCCTCGCCCGCGACCTCATGCACCGCCAGCACGTCCTGCCCATCGACCACGACGCCGGGCACGCCATACGCCTCCGCCCGCGGTGCGATGTCCTTCGTCGGCAGCGACAGGGCCAGCGGCGTGTCGTTGGCGTAGAGGTTGTTCTCGCACACGAAGAGCACCGGCAGCTTCCATAGCGCCGCGATGTTGATCGACTCGTGGAAGGTGCCCTGGTTCGACGCGCCCTCGCCGAAGAACGCGACGGACACCGTGTCGGTCCCGCGATACTTGGCCGCGAAGGCCGGCCCCAGCGCGATGGGCATGCCCGCCCCGACGATCCCGTTGCCGCCCAGCAGCCCGATCTCCGGCGCGAAGATGTGCATCGACCCGCCGCAGCCGTGGCAGTACCCGCCGTCGCGGCCCATCAGCTCGGCGAGCATCCGCCGCAGGTCGGCGCCCTTGGCGATGGCGTGTCCGTGGCCGCGATGGGTGCTCACGACGGAGTCGGCATCGGTGAGGTTCGTGCAGACGCCGACCGCGACAGCCTCCTCGCCTATATAGAGGTGGACGGCGCCGCCGATGAGGCCGCTGCTATCGAAGTCGTAGGACACGCACGTGAGCAGGTCATCGGCTGTCTTGGCGGCGGCCACTGCGCT